>JBDOIB010000063.1:0-4570 GCA_041082155.1 Thermodesulfobacteriota bacterium
GATTATGATTGGTTCTGGTAATTCTAGAGAAAAAGATTTTCAGTTAGGAAGTGTGGTTGAGAGAGTGGCGATCTATGCATCCAAACCCGTTTGGATTGTAAAACAAGGAGCCAGGCCGACGATCCGCCATCTCCTTTGCCCTGTTGATTTTTCAGAACCCTCTCGAAGGGCTTTACGAAATGCCATTTTTCTTTCCAAGGCCTTTCAAGCTCCCTTGAGCATTCTGCACGTCTTTGAGTCTCACCTGAGCAGTTACTTCAAAAAGGGAAAGATCCCTGGAGAATCAAAAGAGAAGGAGATGATGAAACAGCAGGAGCAAAAATTGGATCGCTTTCTCAGAGGGTTTCGCTTTGAATATCCCCGATGGAATAAAATCATTCGCAGGGGAAGGGCTCAAGAAGAAATTCTTCGTTTCCTTCGCGAGACCGAAACCGACCTTCTCATCATGGGTTCCCATGGGAAGACAGGTCTTACAAAGATGTTCTTAGGGAGTACAACGGAAAAGGTCATTCGTGTTTTACCCTGCTCGGTGGTCCTTCTCAAAGAAGAACATCTGTTTCGGCTCCCCTTGGAAAGAGAAATAGACGATCTCGAAAGACATTTTGCACGAGGGAGGGAACTGATGAATAAACATCTGACCGAGGGGGCAGTGGCTCAGTTTGAACATTGTATTCGAAAAGACCCTTTTTTCCTTCCTGCTTGGGAGGCGATGGCTAATGCCCTCCGATTGATGGGTAAAGAGAAAGAGGCAAAAAGAAGTAAAGAGATGGCCTCCTACATTCGGGACCATCTCTGGAAGATGGAGATTTAATATTAAAGCTGTGAATAACGAGAGGTCCTGAAGAATGGTCCTATTTCCTTTTGATAATCTCTTCGGGCAGATCGCTTTTTTGCTCCTTCTCGCAGCCGCAATGGGGGCCTTGAGCGTGTGGCTCAAACAACCCCTTATTCTTGGATATATCTTCGTGGGTATTCTGGTGGGACCTTCCTTTCTGGGGTGGGTCATTCCAAGGGATCAGGTCGAACTCTTAGCCCGCATGGGCATTGCCATGTTACTTTTTGTCGTGGGTCTCAGGTTGGATATTCATCTCATCAGAACTCTCGGTCCTGTCGCCTTGGCCACTGGTTTAGGTCAGGTTTTCTTTACTTCTATCATCGGGTATTTTTTGGCCTTGGCCTTAGGCCTCACGCCAGTGGCTGCTATTTATGTCGCTGTGGCTTTGACGTTCTCCAGCACCATTATTATCGTTAAACTTCTCTCTGACAAGCGGGAAGTGGATATGCTTCATGGTCGAATTGCGGTGGGTTTTCTGATTGTTCAGGATATGGTGGTGATTTTGGTCATGATTGGGCTTTCTGCGTATGGAAGGGCTGGGGCATCAGAGCAATTGATTCAAACCCTTCTATTTCTTCTTTTAAAAGGTGGGCTCTTTCTTTTGGGGATCGGGATTCTTATCCGGTATCCTCTCCCCTGGCTTTTACATCATCTGGCACGCTCTCTCGAACTTCTCATGCTGTTTTCGATCGCATGGGCTGTCGTTTTGGCCATTTTAAGCGAAGCCTTGGGTTTCAGTAAAGAGGTAGGAGCCTTTTTAGCTGGCATTTCTATCGCCTCGACTCGATATCGGGAGGCCATAGGGGCTCGATTGATCAGCCTTCGGGATTTTTTGCTCCTCTTCTTTTTTATCGATCTGGGAGCCCAATTAGAATTGGGGCGTCTGGGGATTCAGATCGGACCGGCTATGGCTTTATCTTTATTTGTTTTGATTGGGAATCCTTTGATCGTTATGGTCATCATGGGATTGATGGGGTATCGGGGAAGGACAGGATTTCTAGCGGGCCTCACCGTAGCTCAGATCAGTGAATTTTCTCTGATCCTTGGAGCCTTGGGGGTGAACCTCGGTCATATCGAAAATGAGATTCTTGGGTTAATCACCCTGGTGGGCCTCATCACGATTGGACTTTCTACCTATTTAATTCTCTATTCTCAAAGGTTATACAAATTGCTTGCTCCCTGGTTGAAAATTTTTGAAAAAAATGTCCCTTATCGAGAAAGGGAAAAGGAAGGGATCGGAGGAGACTTGGAGGCAGATCTCATTCTCTTTGGGTTGGGGAGGTTCGGAGGAAATCTTCTCCAGAACCTTCATCAACGAGGCTTTAAGGTGTTAGGGGTGGACCTCAATTCGAGAGTGGTCGCAGAATGGAATCGAAAAGGAGTTCGAGCAATGTATGGGGATGCAGAAGATCCAGAATTTATTTCTACCCTCCCTATTCAAAAGGCCCAATGGATTGTCAGTACAATTCCTCAGAGAGACATCAATCTTACCCTTCTCGATACATTGCATCATCATGGCTATGAGGGACAAAAGGCCGTTACGACTCATAACGATCAAGACATAGAGATTCTCAGAGAATCAGGGGCTGATCTTATTCTTTTCCCCTTTGCAGATGCAGCAAAAGAAGCGGCAGAGTTATTATGGGTAGAAAAAAGTGGCTTAGAAGGCAAGCATAGATCTAATAGAGTTAAAGGATGAGCTATTGATAAAGGTGTTCATTTACGGATTCTGCCTTTTCTTTTCCTTCGCGTCTTTTTCTCTCTCCGCTGAAGAGGATACACGCTCTGAAACCCCCTTGCTTCCTGAGGAACCACTTCAAATCGTCATCCAAGGTCTCAAAGGAGACGAATTGAAGAATGTGGAGGTCGCTCTTAGCCCTCCGATTGGATTGGTTCGAGAGGGAAAGGTGGATCGATTGTGGATCGAACGTTTTAAAACCCAGATTCCCGAAAAGGTTCGGCAGGCCCTTGAACCTTTTGGCTATTATGAGGTTCATACAGAGGTTTCTTTAGAGACGGTGAAGGAAGGGATATTTAAACTCCACGTGGATGTCCATCCTGGAAGGCCAGTTCGTGTCACTTCCGTGAACGTATCGATCCAAGGGCCTGGAGCGAAAGAGAAAAGGTTAAAAGATTTAGTAAATACATTTCCACTAAAAGTGGGAGATGTTCTTTTACATCAAAAATATGAGGGGGCTAAAGGGAATCTTAAAACAGAGGCCCAGAATCTTGGCTATCTGGATGCAGAGTTCTCCGTCCATGTGATTCGAGTATTTCGAAAAGAATATAGGGCCGAAATCGAACTTATTCTCGAAACAGGTCCCCGGTACTATTTTGGAGAGATACGAATTCTCGGGGCCCCAGAGTATCCCGAACGCTTCCTGCGAAGATACGTTGCTTTTCGATCGGGGGAGGTTTTTTCCTATTCTAAGATCTTCCAGACTCAGATCAATTTCAATAATTCGGACCGGTTTAAGGAGGTTATCGTTCTTCCTGAAAAGGAGAAAGCAGAGGGATTTAAGGTGCCTGTTCAGATTCGCCTCGTTCCTTCCAAGCCTAAACGTCTGCGGGTAGGCCTGGGATATGGAACTGACACCGGAGCAAGGATGACGGGAAACTATCAGGATTTAAATTTTAACCGATGGGGCCATGAGTGGTATGTGGAAAGCAACCTTTCACAAAGATTTCAGAATTTAGTGAGCCGGTATGTGTTACCCAGTTTTTCGGATCTCAATAGTTTTACTTCTCTTAAGGGGGGGGTGGAACATGAACAGGCAAGGACTTATGAGTCTCGAGCCTTTATCCTCGAGTTCGAGCATACTCGAAGTCTACAAAGAGGATGGCTTGGCTCCGGGTATTTACGAATGCGCCGGGAAGATTTTGAAGTGGGAAGGGAGGAGGGTCGTTCTCGATTGATAATGCCCGGTCTGCGGATAAGTAAACGACATTATGATGATTTAATCCGTCCTCGAAGAGGATACCGATTGGCCATGGAGGTGAGAGGGACTGATCGGTTTCTTGGGTCCGATACCGGTTTTTTGCAATTTCTGGCAAATGGTGACCTTCTCTTTCCCCTTCCTTTCCAATTCATTCTGATCACCCGTGGACAGAGTGGCTTTACCCTCTTAAGCGATCCTCTTAGTGAACTTCCACCGTCTGTGCGCTTTTTTGCGGGAGGAGATCGAAGCATTCGAGGCTATGCCTATCAATCCCTTGGTCCTCGTGATACAAGGGGAAAGGTCATCGGAGGTAAACATCTTCTGGTCGGGACTATCGAACTTGAACGACCTATCTGGAAAATCATAGGACTGGCCGCTTTTTATGACGTAGGGAATGCATTCAATCACTTTGGAAAGATTGATCCCCAGCATGGGGCAGGAATGGGACTTCGGGTCTATACTCCCATTGGGCCGATCCGATTTGACGTAGGCCGTCAAATCGGGGTGAAGGATCCGGAGTTTCGAATCCACCTGACCGTCGGTTTTGAATTATGAGACGCTGGATTTTCCTTTTTTCTTTCCTGTTGGTAATTGGTCTTGGAGTCCTTCTGGCTCCTCTTTGGATATTTAATACGGCTGAAGGGACAAGATGGCTCATGAGGACCATTTCGCGGTTTACCTCCATTGAGATCGAAGCCCGAGAAGTGAGAGGGCAGTTAGGGAATAAACTTCAATTGGAAAAAATTCAGATCCATTGGCCCCAGGGAAAGATAAAGGCGGATCTGGTTGAGATCCA
>JBDOIB010000070.1:0-22440 GCA_041082155.1 Thermodesulfobacteriota bacterium
GCGAAATTCCTCCTTATCCCTTCTTTTTATTTTTTAACATAACCTATTTTAAAACCCTCTTTCAATGACCCTTTTGAGATACTGTCCTGTATGGGAATTGGGGTTGTGAATGATTTCCTCAGGGGTTCCGGTGGCCACCACCCATCCACCCTCGTCTCCACCTTCAGGCCCCAAATCAATGATATAATCAGCTGATTTGATGACTTCCAGATTATGCTCGATGACAATCACGGTATTTCCCCGATCGGCGAGTTGATTGAGAATATCAAGAAGTCTCTGAATGTCTGCAAAATGGAGCCCGGTCGTAGGTTCATCAAGGATATAGACCGTTCGGCCAGTCTCCCGTTTGCTCAGTTCTCTTGCTAATTTAATCCTCTGGGCCTCCCCTCCAGAAAGGGTGGTTGCAGGCTGTCCTAATTTAATGTAGCCCAGACCCACCTCTTTTAAGATCTGAAGCTTCTGGGAAAGGACTGGAATGCTTTTAAAAAATTCGTATGCCTCTTCGACACTCATCTCCAATACATCTGAAATGTTTTTCCCTTTATAACGGATCTGAAGGGTTTCTCGATTGTATCTTTTCCCATGGCACTCCTCGCAGGTCACATAAACATCGGGTAAAAAATTCATCTCCACTCGAAGAAGCCCATCCCCTCTGCAGGCCTCACAACGACCGCCTGTCACATTAAAACTGAATCGACCGGGTTTAAACCCTCTAATTCTTGATTCTGGAAGTTGGGAAAACAGTTCCCGGATGGGCTGGAAAAGACCCGTATAAGTCGCTGGATTAGACCTCGGAGTCCTTCCAATGGGCATTTGATCGACATGGATGACTTTATCAATATACTCTACTCCCTCAATGCTCTGGACTTGAATCTTTTGGGCCTTTTGAGAATAAAGTCTCAAAGAAAGTCCTTTATAAAGGGTATCAATAATCAATGTAGATTTCCCCGACCCTGAAACCCCTGTAATACAAGTAAAGACTCCTAATGGAATTTTGACATCTATGTTTTTTAAATTATTTGCTCGAGCCCCTCGAATAATCAAAAATTTATCTCCAGGCACCCTTCTTTTGCTGGGAAGAGGGATGGTTTTCTTTCCAGAAAGATATTGACCTGTCAGGGAAACTTCTGATCGGACCAGTTGGTCGGGAGGACCAGCAAATACGACTTCCCCTCCCTTCTCCCCAGGTCCCGGACCCATATCAATTACATAGTCCGCGGAGCGAATGGTCTCTTCATCATGTTCGACTACGATGACTGTGTTTCCCAGATCCCGCAAACGTTTAAGGGTACCGAGGAGGCGAAGATGATCTCTTGGGTGTAGCCCGATACTGGGTTCATCAAGGATATAAAGGACTCCTACCAAACTGGATCCGATCTGGGTGGCCAATCGAATTCGCTGGGATTCTCCCCCCGAGAGGGTGGAGGCGCTTCGATCAAGGGAAAGGTAACCGAGCCCCACCTCAATCATAAATTTTATTCTTTCCTCAATCTCTCTTATAATGGGGTGAGCGATTTTTTGAGAGCGAGGGTTAAGTTTCAGATCTTTTAAAAAATAAAGAAGGTCTTTTACGTAAAGGTGACTTACCTCGGCAATAGACTTTCCTCCTACCTTAATGGCAAGAACCTCTTTTTTTAGCCTTGTCCCCTTACACTCAGGACAAGGAATGAAGCTCATAAACTTTTCAAGTTCCGACGATCCTTCCTCGTTGGCCTCCCATTCCCTCTCCAATTCTTTTATGACCCCTTCGAACTTCTGCCGGAATTGATAAGTGCCACCTCTCCCCTTCACATTAAAAGGGACCTCTGCTCCTTGAGATCCATAGAGAAGGAGATGCTGGATGGATTTTGGTAATCTTTTAAATGGGGTGGATGGGTCGAAATGGAAATGTTTTGCCAAACTTTCAATAATAGGAATAAAAAAGGAACGACCCTTTTCCTCCCAAGGGAGGATGGCCCCTTCAAGGACAGAGAGGGAAGGATCCGGTATAATTCGCTCGGGATCGAAAAAGGATTTCGTTCCCAGTCCTTGACACGAAGGACATGCCCCTTGAGGGCTGTTAAAAGAAAACATCCTGGGCGTAATCTCTGGAAAGCTAAACCCACAAATAGAGCAGGAAAATTTCTGGCTAAAGAGAAGAGGCGGTCCCCCTTCTCTTTCAATCTCCAGGATTCCATCGGAAAGACGAGAGCCTAACTCCAGGGAGTCACGGAGTCTTTTCTCAATCCCTTCCTTCAGGATAATTCGATCTACGATGACTTCAATGGTATGGTGTTTATGTTTATCCAGGTGGATTTCTTCACTTAGGTCTCTTAATTCCCCATCGATTCTGACTTTTAAAAATCCATTCTTCCTCAGTTCCTCCATCTCTTTTCGATACTCTCCCTTTCTTCCTCTTACAATGGGTGAAATAAGAGTAAGAAGACTTCCCTTTGGAAATTGGAGAAGAGTGTCAATGATTTGATCAATAGATTGGGAGGTAATGGGGCGATCACAATAGGGGCAAAAAGGTTCTCCCACTCGGGCAAAAAGGAGTCTTAGATAATCATAGATCTCTGTCACTGTTCCAACCGTAGAGCGGGGGCTTCTCGACACACTCCTCTGGTCGATGGCAATGGCTGGAGAAAGTCCTTCGACGGATTCGACCTCGGCCCTCTCCATCTGCTCTAAAAATTGCCGGGCATAAGCCGAGAGGGACTCCATATACCTTCTCTGGCCTTCCGCATAGAGGGTATCAAAGGCCAGTGTGGATTTGCCTGATCCGCTTAGTCCAGTAATGACGACCAGACGATTCCTGGGAATCTCTACATCAATATTTTTTAAATTATGTACCCTGGCTCCACGGACAACTATTTTCTCCATTTTCCTCAAGGTCTTCTTTCTAAAATTCGCCTTTATTTAAAGAAACTTCCTTCTGGATAGGATTGTTTTAATATAAAATTAACTCAAAACGAGGAAGGTGTAAATCATTCAAGAGATTACAAATTTTATTTCCAATGCCTTGACAATATAAAGGAGGATGATTAATTTTTTGTTGAAATTCAAATTTTTTGTCTTCAAACTCAAAATTTGTAACTCTTTAAAAATAAAGGGATTTTTTAAGGAGGTGGTGGCCAGTAAAAAGTGAGTTCACACATTTTTCTTCCTATTTTAAATCTTGAAATCTGAATAGAAAGGAGAGGTTAAAGATGAAGATTAGGCCATTACAAGATAGGGTGATTGTAAAGAGAATTGAAGAGGAGGAAAAGACGAAGGGTGGAATCATTATTCCAGATTCTGCTAAAGAGAAACCTCAAGAAGGGAAAGTCATTGCAGTTGGAAAAGGAAAAATGACAGAGGATGGTAAGCTTATTCCCCTGGACGTAAAGGTAGGAGACAGGGTCCTGTTTGGCAAGTATGCTGGAACAGAGGTAAAAATTGAGGGAGAAGAGCATCTCATTATGAGAGAAGAAGATATCTTAGGAATCATTGAAGAAAAGTAACAAAAAATTATCCTAAAAGAAACGGAGGTAGGTAGATATGGCAAAGGAATTGAAGTTTGATCAGGAAGCCCGTAATGCGATATTACGGGGAGTCAATATTTTGGCAGATGCGGTTAAAGTCACTTTAGGACCTAAAGGTCGCAATGTGATCCTTGAAAAATCCTTTGGTTCTCCAACCGTGACCAAGGATGGAGTGACTGTCGCTAAGGAGATTGAACTGGAGGATAAATTTGAAAATATGGGTGCTCAGATGGTCAAAGAAGTGGCCAGCAAAACCTCAGATACGGCTGGAGATGGAACGACGACAGCTACAGTCCTTGCCCAGGCCATCTACCGAGAAGGAATGAAGGTCGTGGCCGCTGGAGCTAACCCGATGGATGTGAAACGAGGAATCGATCTGGCTGTTGAGGAAGTGGTCAAAGAGTTAAAGAAATTGAGCAAACCCACCAAGGATCAGAAAGAGATCTCCCAGGTGGGAACCATCTCCGCCAATAATGATGAAACCATTGGGAAAATGATTGCTGAGGCAATGAACAAGGTGGGAAAAGAGGGTGTCATCACGGTGGAAGAAGCCAAAGGGATGGAAACGACTTTGGATGTCGTTGAGGGAATGCAGTTCGATCGTGGATATCTCTCTCCCTACTTTGTGACGGACCCAGAAAAGATGGAAGCTGTGTTGGAAGATGCCTACATCCTTCTGAACGAAAAGAAGATCTCCAATATGAAAGATATGCTTCCTATCTTAGAACAAATCGCTAAAATGGGAAAACCCCTTCTCGTGGTGGCTGAGGATGTAGAGGGAGAGGCATTGGCTACTTTGGTTGTCAATAAACTTCGTGGAACCCTAAAATGCTGTGCGGTAAAAGCCCCTGGTTTCGGAGATCGCCGTAAGGCCATGCTGGAAGATATTGCCATTTTAACAGGAGGAAAAGTGATCTCTGAGGACTTAGGGATTAAACTTGAAAATATTAAACTCACGGATCTGGGTCGAGCTAAACGAATTGTAGTGGATAAAGACAACACCACCATTGTGGATGGAGCAGGGAAAAAAGAGGATATTGAAGCCAGGGTGAAACAGATTCGTGTTCAAATTGAAGAAACGACATCAGATTATGACCGAGAGAAACTTCAAGAAAGACTGGCTAAGATCATTGGAGGGGTGGCTGTGATCAACGTCGGGGCAGCTACCGAAACCGAAATGAAAGAGAAAAAGGCACGGGTCGAGGATGCCCTCAATGCTACCAGGGCTGCCGTTGAGGAAGGAATCGTTCCGGGTGGAGGTGTGGCCTATCTGCGGTGCATCCCTGCTTTGGAAAAATTAAAGGTGGAAGGGGACATTAAAATCGGAGTCGATATCGTTAAGAAAGCCCTTGAAGAGCCTATTCGCCAGATTGCGAATAACGCTGGTCAGGAGGGCTCTGTGGTCTGTGAAAGGGTTAAAAATGAGAAGGGGGCATTTGGATTCGATGCGGCCAAGGATGAGTACACCGACATGATCGAGGCAGGAATCATTGACCCCACCAAAGTGGTGAGGCTCGCTCTGCAGAATGCCGCATCTGTGGCTTCCCTCATGATCACCACAGAAGCCCTGGTCGCTGAAAAGCCAGAGAAGAAGCCCGCTTATCCGTCCATGCCTCCAGGCGGCGGAATGGGTGATATGTATTAATCCCCAAAATTTCCCAGAGATTAAAGAAGGCCTGAGGAGAATCCCTCAGGCCTTCTTTTTTATCCGGTTTCTAATCAAAAATCTCACTCCTGAAAGATTAAAAGGCGAAATAAAAAGGGGGACTCTTGCAATCGCCCTTGAATGAGAGTAATATTTTTTAAGGATGAAAAAAAATTCCTCCATTGATCTCAAACATCTCGAAACTTTCCGAAAGGTAGCAGAACTGAAGAGTTTCTCAAAAGCAGGTCAGGAACTCTATCTTACCCAACCCACCGTGAGCGGTCATATCCTCTCCTTGGAAAAATCCCTCTCCCTTCAACTCTTTGACCGATCTGGAAGAGAAGTCCGCCTGACTCGGGCAGGAAAAATATTTCTTCAATATGCCTCCAAAATGCTTCAGCTTAGGCAAGAACTCCTAAACGCATTATATGAATTCTCCCAAGGAATTCACGGAGATCTCTCTATTGGTGCAAGCACCATCCCAGGGGAATACCTTCTACCGAAATTATTGGGTGAGTTTAAAAAAGATCATCCTCATTTAACGATCTCACTTAAGATTGCAGATACGAAGGAAGTTATTCAATGGGTATTAGATGACCTTATTGAATTTGGTATTATCGGAGCTAAATTGAATCGACCCATCCTTCACTACGAAAAATTTGCTGAAGACGAAATTATTCCTGTGGGGCTCTCCACTCACCCTCTTACAAAAAAGAAAAAGGTTTCTCTCGAAGAGTTGATGAAGCAGCCCTGGGTTATTCGTGAAGAAGGTTCTGGAACCCAAATGGTGGTCGATCACGCATTGAGAAAGATAGGACGAGCCCTTAAACAGTTTAACGTGGTGGTCGAAATGGGAAGTACCTCCTCCGTGAAGGAGGGAGTGAAAGCAGGACTGGGTTTTGCCTTTCTTTCTAAAAGAGCGGTGGAAGATGAACTCAAATGGGGTATCCTTTCTAAAATGGATATCGAGGAATTGAACCCTATTCTTCGACCCATCTATATCGTCTCTCATCGGGGAAGAACTCTCTCCCCCATGGGGTTAGGGCTTCTTAAATTTTTAAAAAACAGGATGTGAGCTCTCATGAAGACCTTTTCGAAGAAAATTCCATCGCCTCCTTTTTCATTAACCATGGTTCTCTCTATTCTTATTCACATCACTCTCATTCTCTTTTTAAGCCTAACCCCTTGGCCCACACCTCTAAAGGCAATCCCGAAAACCTATTTTGTGGCCTGGGTTCCCCCTTCCCCTTCGGAACCTGAAATTCAAAAACCGGCTGTATCCCCCAGAAAAGAAGAGATTCCCAAACCTGTTGAAAAAATAAGAAATGTTGAGAAACCTAAAAAGAATGACATCGTTGAAAAAATTAAAAAGAAAGAAAGAAAAGAGGAAACTCTTCATCATCTTCATGAGTCCCTTGAAGAAATAAGAAAGAGAGCCGCTCTTGAAGAAATTCAGAAAAAGGTGGCCAAGAGAGAGATTCCTTCTCCACCATTTCCTCCTTTACCCTCAACATCCCCTTCACCCTCTCCTCCCCAACCCTCTCCCCATTTATCTTCGCCTTCTGCTCCCTCTCCTCCTCCCATCTCTCCTTCTCTGCTGGAGGCAAAATTGAATGAATACTATAGTCTCATTTGGGCCAAGATCAAAGAATCATGGACCATTCCTGAACTTTTGAAAGAAAGGGTTGACTTAGAGACCATTATTGTCGTAATAATAGACCAAAACGGAAGAATCCAGAAGTCTTGGTTTGAAAAAAGATCGGGCAATGCCATCTATGATCAGATGGCAATGAGGGCAATAAAAAAATCGGAACCATTCCCTCCCTTTCCAAAAGAATGGAAAGAATCTACCCTGGAGGTGGGAATCCGCTTTTATCCAGAATAGACTATGTTAAAACCTCTTCTTGCCATTTTTATTTGCACTTCCATTGGCATTTTCATTCTGATGAATCCTGTGGGGGCCCGGGTTTATTTAGACATTAATGCCCCTTCTTTTGTCCAGATCCCGATTGTCCTTCCAAAATGGAAATCCATCGGCAAAACACCCCCCACTCTTTCAATGAAGGTCTACGAGATTCTCAGCAACGACCTCCTCCTTTCCGGCTTTTTTAAAGTGATTGATTATTCAAAACTTCCTCCTCACCTAAAAGAAAGGGAAGGAATTCCTGATCCCCTTCTCCTCAGTGAATGGGTGCATTCGGGTGGAGAGATATTAATGGTGGGGGATGTAGCCTTGGAGCCCAATACCCTTCAAGTCATTCTTCGATATCATTTGGTTGATCTGATCGAACAGAAACGTCTCATTGGAAAACAGATAGAAGGCCATCTCCAAAATCTCCGTTACCTCGTTCATCGAATCTCCGATGAGGTGATCTTTCAACTCACGGGAGAGCATGGAATGAATAATACGAAGATGGCTTATGTCATGAGACAGGGAGAGAGTAAAGAAATCTTTATTGCCGATTTTGATGGGGCAAACATAAAACAGCTCACCAAAAATCAATCGATCAATCTCTCTCCGGCCTGGTCTCCGGATGGAAAAAAGATCATCTTTACCTCCTATCTTAAACGAAATCCAGATCTCTATATGATAGAACTTCACCGAGAGGGCTTACATCGCCTCTCTTTCCAATCGGGTCTAAATGCTGCCCCCTCATGGTCTCCTGATGGGAAAAAACTTGCAATCATGCTGAGCCGGGAGGGAAAGTCAGAGATTGCGATTATTGATTCCAATGGAACAAATCCAAAATACCTTACCAGAGGACATGGAAACGAATCCTCTCCCAGCTGGTCCCCGGATGGTCAATGGATTGCTTTCTGTTCGGATCGATCGGGATCTCCTCAAATTTATCTCATGGATACTGAGGGATCAAACCTCCGTCGTTTAACCTATGAAGGGAATTATAACACTAGTCCCTCCTGGTCTCCGAAGGGGGATCGGATTGCTTTCTGCGGGAGGATCGGGGGAGAATTTCATATCTTTACGATTGGTGTGGATGGTTCGGGATTGAGAAAACTCACATCAAATTCAGGAAGCAATGAGAGTCCCTGCTGGTCTCCGGATGGTCGTTACATTGCGTTCAGTTCTACCCGTACAGGGAGTTCAAAAATCTATATTATGAATTCGAATGGGTCTAATCAAAGACCTTTAACTTCATCGAAAGGAGGTGAATCGAGTCCAACATGGTCTCCTCGGTTTTAAGTCAATCAATCTTTTAAAATTTTTTAAAGGAGGGAAAAGATGAACAGAAGAAGTTTGACCATTTTCATCCTTTTGGGTTTTTGCCTTGGTCTGATGCTGGCAGGTTGTCCAAAAAAAACAGTCGTAAAAGAGGAACCCTCTGCAGCGGCACGAAGGGAAGAGGCTGCCAGAATTGAGGCCGAACGGGCGAGAGAGGCCCGTGAGAGAGAAGCCAGAGAAAGAGAAGCTAGAGAAAGAGAGGCCCGTGAGAGAGAAGCCAGAGAAAGAGAGAGAGCAAAAGAAGAGCTCGAGAAAAGCTTGATAGCGAAGAAGACCCCTGGCATTGAGGGAACGGTTTATGAAAGTACTCTTCTCAAAACCATCCATTTTGATTTTGATAAATATGATATTCGCCCTAAAGATGCTGAAATCCTGAAGGAAAATGCGGCAGTGCTGAAAAAATATCCTAACCTCAAAATCCAGATCGAGGGCCATTGCGACGAGAGAGGAACAGAAGCCTACAATCTTGCATTAGGAGAAAGAAGAGCGAACAGTGCAAAAAACTACCTTATCTCTCTCGGGATCGCCCCTGACCGAATTACGACCATCAGCTATGGAGAGGAAAGGCCGCTGGACCCTGGACACAATGAAGAGGCCTGGGCTAAGAATCGAAGAGCTCAATTCGTGATTATCGCTAAATAAAAATTGTAGGGATGAATTTGAAAGGGTTGCCTTTAAGGTAAACCCATTTCATCCTTTCTATTAAACTGTGCATAAGAATCTACGGAGAGAACAATGAAGGGGATATTTCTTCAATTGACAAAAGGGGGTATCCTTTTAGCAGTGATCTTCCTTACAGGATGTGCCACCACCCAAGATGTAAGAATTCTAGATCGAGAGATTCGAAGATTGGAATCTCAGTGGACCCAAACCCAAAATCGGGATCAAAAAGAAAAAGAGGAGCTACGGAAAGAACTCTCTGCCCTCAAAGGAGAAGTCTCTCCATTAAAATTGGAGATTTCCTCTTTGAGATCAGAAATCTCTTCTGAGACCCAGAAACTGAAGGCTGATCTTCTTCTTCGATTGGAATCCCTTCAGACAGAGACACGAATTCTCTCTACGGGGGTTGAGGAGTACAAGGAATATTTAAAAAAACCCACAAGGGAGGTGGATCGATTAAAGGGTGAGGTTGAAGCGAGAGTCAGGATCCTTGAGGAAAAAGGAAGATCTCATGATGAACAATTGAGAGATCTTGCAATGCGGATAAAGGGGATAGAAGAACAATTGAAAGGGATAGAGGCACGCGGAAAAAGTCATGAAGATCGATTGAAAACCAACGAAGAGCGATTAAAAGGAATCGAAGGACGATTAAAAGGAATCGAAGAGGGATTAAAGGGAATCGAAGCCAAACTGGTTACCAAACCATCTGAAACTGAAAAACCCTCTCCTTTGGAAGAAAAGGTTTCGGATTTGAAAGGTCTTTCCGTCCGGGTCGGAGATCTTTATCGAGAGGCTTATGAAACCTTTCAACGGGGTGATCTGGAAGGAGCCCGAAAGAAATTTGAGGCTTTCCTTTCCCAATATCCTCATACAGAACTCTCAGACAATGCCCAATTCTGGATTGGAGAAACTTATTTCTTAAAAAAGGATTACGAAAAGGCTATCCTGGAATATGAGAAGGTGATTGTAAAATATCCGGAAGGAGACAAGGTTCCATCCGCCCTTCTCAAACAAGGGCTGGCCTTTTTAGAACTCGGAGACAAGACCAACGGAAGAAGTCTCCTTAAAAGGGTGATGGAGCGATACCCGAAAACAGAGCAGGCGGAAATAGCCAAGAAACGGCTGGAATCCATAAAATAAAAAAGGCCCTCCGTCAAATCAAGGGGAGGGCCTTCAGATCATTAAAAAAGCATTATCCCTTTAAGTAGCTGGAGGAATTGATTCTATCCTATTTTCCATTTTTCCCTCTTCTTCACTATAACCTTCCACCCACACTTCAAGCCTCTTAAATTTTGGAAGTCCTGTCCCGGCTGGAATCAACCGTCCCATGATGACGTTCTCTTTTAGCCCTCTTAAATAATCGACTTTTCCCGCTACAGCGGCCTGTGTGAGGACTTTGGTTGTTTCCTGGAAAGAGGCAGCCGAAATAAAGCTATCCGTGATGAGAGAAGCCTTGGTAATTCCTAAAAAGAGAGGCTCTGCAACCGCAGGTTTTCCTCCTGCTTTCATGACACGTTCGTTTTCCTCTTCAAAGACATACTTCTCAACCTGATCATCGACCAAGAAACGGGTATCTCCAACTTCTTTGATCCTGACCCTTTTGAGCATCTGACGGACAATGACCTCAATATGTTTATCATTAATCTTTACTCCTTGAAGTTTATATACCTCCTGAATCTCATCCACCAGATATCGGGCCAGGGCTTTATCTCCCATCACTCTCAGGATATCATGGGGGTTCACCGGACCATCCATCAAAGGTTCTCCCGCCTTCACGAAATCCCCTTCATGGACACTCACATGCTTTCCTCTCGGAATGATGTACTCTTTGGGCTCTCCCACTTCGGGTCGAATGATCACCTTCCTTTTGCCTTTAATGTCTTTCCCAAATTCCACCACTCCATCAATATCACTGATGAGAGCATACTCCTTCGGTCTTCGGGCTTCAAAAAGTTCTGCCACTCGAGGAAGACCTCCTGTAATATCTTTCGTCTTGGTGGTCTCCCTTGGAATCTTTACGATCACGTCTCCTGCCTCGACCATATCTCCTTCAGAAACAAAGATATTCGCCCCCACTGGAAGGAGGTAACGAGCTTCAGAGGTGGAACCGGGGATCTTCATCGTCCTTCCTTTTTCGTCTTTGATAGAGATTCTGGGACGAAGCTCCGGGTCTTTCGATTCCACAATCACTTTTCGGGAGAGTCCTGTGAACTCATCCACCTGTTCCTGCATCGTCACCCCTTCGATGATATCTCCAAATTTGACTCGCCCGGAAACCTCGGTCAGCACAGGGATAGAATATGGATCCCATTCGGCGAGCAAATCTCCCTCTTTCACTCTCTGTCCATCTTTTACCTTCAGTTTTGCCCCATAGATGACGGAATAGCGCCTTCGTTCTCTCCCGCTCTCATCAAGGATAGCAATCTCTCCGTTTCTGTTCATGACAATGAGGTTTCCTTCTCGATTTCTTACCGTCTTGAGATTAATGAACTTCACCTTTCCTTCGATCTGGCTTTCGAGGGTGGTCTGTTCCGCTCTTCGGCTGGCAGTCCCTCCGATATGGAATGTTCTCATGGTTAATTGGGTTCCAGGCTCTCCAATGGATTGAGCGGCAATGATACCAATAGCCTCTCCTACATTGACGAGTCGCCCTCGGGCCAAATCTCTTCCATAACAAAGGGCACATACCCCTCGTTTGGATTTACAGGTGAGAACAGATCGAATCTTCACTCGATCGATTCCTGCATCTTCAATCCGGTCGGCCAGAGTCTCATCAATCTCTTCATTTGCCCTGACAATGATCTCTCCGGTAAAGGGGTCCCGAATATCTTCCAGAGCCACACGACCTAAGATCCTTCCCTTCATGGATTCGATGATCTCTCCCCCTTCGATCAAGGATTCGACTTCAATTCCATCCAGCGTTCCACAGTCCTTTTCCGTGATCACGACATCCTGCGCCACATCTACTAAGCGACGAGTCAGGTATCCGGCATTGGCCGTCTTCAAGGCCGTATCGGCTAATCCTTTTCGAGCCCCATGGGTAGAAATGAAGTATTGCAACACGGTGAGACCTTCCCGAAAGTTTGCAGTGATCGGGGTCTCAATGATTTCCCCGGAAGGCTTGGCCATGAGTCCCCTCATTCCAGCAAGCTGCCTGACCTGTTGAGCACTTCCACGGGCTCCGGAGTCAGCCATAATATAGATGGGATTGAAACTTTCAACTTTCTTCTTCTCCCCGTTGGGGCCTTCAATCTCTTCCGTACCCAGTTCCCTGAACATCACATCTGCAATATTCTCGGTGACCTGCGCCCAAATATCGATCACCTTATTGTACCGTTCTCCATCTGTAATGAGTCCTTCCGTATATTGTTCCTGAACCTTCTCGATCTCTTCTTGAGCCTCCTTAAGCAGGGCTTCTTTATTGGAAGGAATCAGCATATCATTGATGCTGATTGAAATCCCCGCTTCTGTCGCATAGCGGTAGCCTAAATCCTTTAATCGATCGGAAAGGATCACCGTCTTCTTTTCTCCGCAATATCGATAACAGTACTCCACTAAAGAGGCCAGTTCATTCTTTTTAATCACTCTATTGATTAAAGAAAAAGGAATCTCTTCAGGAAGAATCTCTTTGAGGAGGACTCGACCCACTGTGGTCTCCACCAGTGTTCCATCGATTCGAACCTTAATCCGGGCATGGAGGTCCACTTCCTGGGCGTCATAGGCCACTCGAACCTCCTCGGGGCTGGAGAAGATCTTTCCTTCTCCTTTTACAAAAGGACGTTCCCGAGTCATATAATAGATTCCAAGCACGATGTCCTGGGTGGGGACAATAATCGGCCTTCCATTGGCAGGGGAAAGGATGTTGTTGGTGGACATCATCAGGATTCTGGCCTCTGCCTGAGCTTCCACCGAGAGGGGAACATGGACAGCCATCTGGTCCCCATCAAAATCAGCATTGAAAGCGGTACAGACCAAGGGATGGAGTTGAATGGCCTTCCCTTCAATGAGTAAGGGTTCAAAGGCCTGAATTCCTAAACGATGAAGGGTGGGGGCACGATTCAGAAGCACAGGGTGTTCCCGAATGACCTCGTCCAGAACATCCCAGACCTCTGGTCTTTCCTTCTCGATCATCTTCTTGGCACTCTTGATGGTTGTGGCCAATCCTTTCGCCTGAAGAAGATGATAAATGAAAGGTTTAAAGAGTTCGAGGGCCATCTTCTTGGGAAGGCCACACTGATGAAGTTTTAATTCAGGACCAATCACAATCACTGAACGTCCTGAATAGTCTACTCGCTTTCCCAATAAGTTCTGACGAAATCGTCCCTGTTTCCCCCGGAGCATATCACTGAGAGACTTCAGGGGTTTCTTATTGGCCCCCAGAATGGCCCTTCCTCTCTTTCCATTATCAAACAGAGCATCCACGGCCTCTTGAAGCATTCGTTTTTCATTCCGGATAATGATCTCCGGAGCATTGAGCTCCAAAAGGCGCTTAAGACGATTGTTTCGATTGATGACCCTTCGATAGAGGTCATTAAGATCGGAGGTCGCAAATCGTCCTCCATCTAAGGGAACAAGGGGACGGAGATCGGGTGGAAGAACAGGAATGACTTCAAGGATCATCCATTCTGGTTTATTTCCAGACTCCAAGAAAGACTCGATAATCTTTAACCGTTTCGCCAAACGTCTCTTTTTCGCTTCTGAGGTCGTCTCCTTCATCTCGGCTCTGAGCTTTTGAGAAAGTTCTTTTACATCCGTCGTCCTCAGAAGTTCTCGAATCGCCTCCGCTCCCTGCATAACGACCAGTTGATCCCCATACTTTTCCTTTGCCTCCTGATATTTCTCCTCCGAAAGGATATCCCCTCGTTTATAGGGAGTCCCTTTTCCATCCAGAACTAAATAGGATTCAAAATATAGAATTCGTTCCAGCTCCCTGAGGGTCATATCTGCTAAAATACCGATCTTGCTTGGGATACTCTTCAGAAACCAGATATGAGCAACGGGTGTGGCCAGACGGATATGTCCCATTCTCTCCCGGCGGACTTTCGACTGGATGACCTCCACTCCGCATTTCTCACAGACAATCCCTCGATGTTTCATCCTTTTATATTTTCCGCAATTACATTCGTAGTCCTTCGTAGGACCAAAAATCTTTGCACAGAAGAGACCATCCTTTTCAGGCTTAAATGTTCTATAGTTGATGGTCTCCGGCTTTTTCACTTCCCCGTGAGACCAAGACTCGATCTTTTCCGGGGAAGCAATAGAGATTCGAATGGCATTATAATTGATAGGACTTTTCCCTTTTTCGAAAAATGTTAAATAGTCTTCCAAGGGACTCCTCCTTTTTTAGATTTCTTCCCTCTTTTCCTCAATTAACTCGGTATCTAAACAAAGACTCTGTAACTCTTTGACCAAAACATTGAAAGACTCTGGAAGGCCAGGCTCAAAGGTATGCTCTCCCTTCACAATCGCCTCATAGACACGGGTTCTTCCGGCCACATCATCCGATTTCACCGTTAAGAACTCCTGAAGGGAGTGGGCTGCTCCATAAGCTTCCAGAGCCCAGACTTCCATCTCTCCCAATCGTTGTCCTCCGAACTGAGCCTTCCCTCCCAAGGGCTGTTGGGTGACCAAAGAATAAGGACCAATCGATCGAGCGTGGATCTTATCATCGACCAGATGATGGAGTTTCAGGAGATACATATATCCCACGGTGACTTTATGATGAAAGGGCTCTCCTGTCCTTCCATCGTAAAGAATGGTCTGGCCACTCACGGGAAGTCCGGCCTTGGCTAAATGTTCTTTGATCTCTTCCTCTGAAGCCCCATCAAAGACTGGCACAGAGACATAAATCCCCTTCTCTAACTTGCGGGCGAGCTCCACTACCTCCTCATCCGTGGCTTGATCGAGATACTCATTCACCTCTCGAGAGGAATAGATTTCTTTAATTCTCCTTCTGAGAATTTTGGGATTAAAATTCTTCTGGATGTACTCAGAAATCTTGACTCCCAACCCCTTAGCGGCCCAACCGAGATGGGTTTCCAGAATCTGTCCCACATTCATTCGGGAAGGAACTCCTAAGGGGTTAAGCACGATATCGACCGGAGTCCCATCCTCGAGGTAAGGCATATCTTCCTCCGGTAGAATCCTTGAAATGATCCCCTTATTTCCATGACGTCCGGACATCTTGTCTCCTACCGAGAGTTTTCTTTTCATCGCAATATAGACTTTGACAGATTTGATGACCCCTGGAGGCAATTCATCCCCTTTCTTTAATTTGGCTAATTTTTCCGCAAAGACTCCTTTGACCACATTGATCTGAAGTTCAGCGCGATCCAGAATCTTGTGGACCTCTGGGAGAATCCGTTTCCCTTCGAGGACATCGATCTCCTTGAGTCGATCAAAGGGAATGGCGAAAAGATGTTCTTCCTTGATCTTCTCTTTCGCCTCCAGATAGACTCGATTCTTCTTGGGGTCTGCAATCTTAAGAGCAGATCGTTTTCCGATCAAGTACTTCCCAATCTTTCGACGGGTACTGTTCTGGATGATTCGAATCTCATCGGCCTGATTTTTGAGCAGTCTTGCCTTCTCCTGTTCTTCAATGGCTTTGGTTCTTTCGTCTTTCTCTTGACCTTTTCTCGAGAAGACCTTTGCATCGATGACGACTCCCTCAATCCCATGAGGAACACGGAGGGAAGTATCTCTGACATCCCCGGCCTTCTCTCCAAAGATCGCCCGAAGAAGTTTTTCCTCAGGAGAAAGCTGAGTCTCTCCTTTTGGAGTCACTTTCCCCACCAAAATATCCCCGGGTTTAACCTCTGCACCGATTCGAATGATTCCACTCTCGTCCAGATTCTTCAGGGCCTCTTCCCCAACATTGGGGATGTCCCGAGTGATCTCCTCTTTTCCCAATTTCGTATCTCTGGCCACGCATTCAAATTCCTCAATATGGATGGACGTGTAGGTATCCTCCTTCAAAAGCCTCTCACTAATGAGAATGGAATCCTCAAAGTTATATCCCCCCCATGGCATAAAGGCGACCAACACGTTTCGTCCAAGGGCTAACTCCCCCATATCCGTTGCTGGACCATCAGCAATGACCTGACCCTTTTTAACTCGCTCTCCTACCGAAACGATGGGCCTCTGATTGATGCAAGTATTTTGATTGGAACGTTTATATTTGATGAGGGTATAGATATCGACTCCCGTATCGGTCTCATTCTGGCTGTCTTCATCCGCACGAATGACAATTCGGGTCGCATCCACATCCTCCACCACACCATCCCTTTTGGCCAGAATCGTCACCCCAGAGTCTCTTGCAGCGATGACTTCCATTCCTGTACCAATAAGAGGAGCATCGGTCCGGAGCAGGGGAACAGCTTGGCGCTGCATATTCGAACCCATCAGGGCTCGGTTGGCATCATCATTCTCCAGGAATGGAATGAGCGAAGTGGCCACACTGACCAACTGCTTGGGGGAAACGTCCATATAACGAACTTCCTCAGGTTTGACCATCACAAACTCGCCCCCTCTCCGTGCCGAGACAAGGGGACTGGTAAATCGACCCTCTTTATCTATAGGGGCATTAGCCTGAGCGATGGCTGGCTTCTGACCATTAATCTCTTCCTCCTCATCCAGAGCCGTAAGGTAACGGATGTGATTGGTCACCCTTCCATCCACAACCTCTCGATAGGGGGTCTCAATAAACCCATAATCATTCACCCGAGCATAGGTGCTGAGAGAGGTAATTAATCCAATATTCGGACCTTCAGGTGTCTCTATAGGACAAATTCGACCATAATGGGTGGGATGGACATCTCTGACTTCAAATCCAGCCCTCTCCCGGGTCAACCCCCCTGGCCCGAGGGCCGAAAGACGCCGTTTATGAGTTATCTCCGAAAGGGGATTGGTCTGATCCATAAATTGGGAGAGCTGGCTGGAACCAAAAAATTCTTTGATCACTGCAGAAAGAGGTTTAGAATTAATCAAATCATGGGGCATGAGTGTCTCAATATCTTGTAAACTCATTCGTTCTTTAATAGCTCTCTCAATCCGAACCAATCCAATATGATATTGGTTTTCGAGTAATTCTCCAACCGTTCGAACGCGACGATTCCCAAGATGATCAATATCATCCACCGTACCCTGACCATCTTTGAGCTGGATCAGGTATTTTACTACCTCTAAGATGTCCCTTCTTCGAAGGGTCGTTTTCTCATCTTCCAAGATCTCTTTGATCTTTCCACGAACATCCTCTGTGATGGTTCCATCCTTAATGGAAGGCATCATTCCAATGGGATGAAGAATCTTGGATACCCGCTGGATCTCATCGGCCATTTCGGGGGTCGCAACCGCTTCATCAAAATCCAGCCATCCATCCAGAATCCGATCGATCAGCTCCTTTCCTCCCGCATAGGTCGCTCCAGCCTCTAAAGCCTCTTTCTTCCATTTTTCTGTAAATACCAAGATCTTTAGAGGTTTCGACTTCAATCCCAATTTGTGATTCAATTTCATCCTTCCCACTTTAGAAAGGTCATAGCGTTCAGGGTTGAAGAAGAGATTATAGAAAAGATTCATCGCTGTTTCAGGAGTGGGAGGATCGCCTGGACGGAGCCTTTTGTAAATATCGATCAATGCTCGTTCCGCCTCTTTTTCTCGAACGGACTTCCCGGGTTCAACGAGGGGTAATTTCTCTCTTTCCTCCCGGGTAAGCTCAATTTTATCCATCACCAATGTGTCTCTGAGGGAGGAACTGACGTTGATATGATCGATAAAAAGGATTTCAAAGGTTTCGATCTGTCTCTTTTTTACTTCTTCCAGAAACGTTTCAGTAATTTCTTCATTATATTCTGCGACGATCTCCCCGGTTTGAGGATCCACCACATCCTTGGCTAAGTATTTCCCGATCAAATCTTCCGCTTCGATCGGAATGGCGGTCATTTTGCTCATCTCTAATTTTTTGAAGGCCTCTTCAGTAATTCTTCGATGTTTTTTCAGAATCACTTTCTGGGTCTCTGGATCAATGATATCCGTAGGAGCCTTTTGCCCGATCAGAACTTCCTTAGAAATCTCCTTTACAAACCTTCCTTTCCGAAAATGGATCTTTTCTTTCCGATAGAAATAATCTAACAGTTCCCGTCCGGTGTATTTAAGGGCCCTCAATAATACCGTCACAGGGATCTTCCGACGTCGGTCAATTCGCACATAAAGAAGATCTTTCTGATCAAACTCAAAATCGATCCAAGAACCTCGATTGGGGATAATTCGAGCATAATAAAGGATTTTACCGCCCGCATGAGGTTTGACCTGATCCTGGTCAAAGAAGACTCCCGGAGATCGATGGAGCTGACTGACGATGACACGCTCGGTGCCATTGATAATGAAGGTTCCGTTGTCTGTCATTAAAGGAATTTCCCCGAAATAGACTTCCTGCTCCTTCACCGCCTTAATATTCTTGGTCTTCGTCTCTTCATCCACATCCCAAACGACTAATCGAACGGTGACCTTAATCGGAGCGGCGTAAGTCATTCCTTTCAGAAGACATTCCCCCACATCGTATTTAGGCTCTGTCAACCGATAGCTCACAAATTCAAGGGAAGAGGTTTCGTAAAAATCTTTAATAGGAAAGACGGTTTTAAAAACACCTTGAAGTCCTACCGGCTCTCTTTTTTCCGGATCCACATTGGCTTGGAGAAACTTTTCATAGGAGTTCTTTTGGACTTCGATCAAATCGGAAATTTCTAAGACCTCTTTGATTTTTGAAAAGTTTTTTCGATATCGTTTATAAATGGGGATGATATTAGGCATATAAACTCCCTCATGAAATAAAAAGTCTCCTCCTCTGAGGACACCTGTTTTCTACTCACCTAGTCCTTTTAGGAGAAGACAATAATGTTTCCTCAATTCAGTTGTAAAACCTACTTAATCTCGACGGTGCCCCCAGCCTCTTCAAGCTTCTTCTTCATAGCAGCCGCTTCTTCTTTCGAAACGCCTTCTTTCACAGGCTTGGGAACACCTTCTACCAGATCTTTAGCTTCCTTTAAGCCCAACCCGGTCAACTCTCTGACGACCTTAATCACTTGAATTTTCTTATCCCCATATCCCGTGAGAATGACATCGAACTCCGTCTTCTCTTCAGCAGGAGCCGCCTCAGCCCCCGCAGGTGCTCCAGCCACCGCGACGGGAGCAACGGCTACTGGCGCTGCTGCTTTGATCCCTAACCTCTCCTCCAGGATCTTCAATAAATCCCTTGCTTCCAACAAGGTCAGATTACTGATCTCTTCTGCAATTTTCTGAATATCAGCCATTCGAAATAACCTCCTATGATAGAATTAGAAAGGGTAAAAGGGGTTCTTTTACTCCCTTCTTTTTCTTTTGAATCCTATGATCCAGAGCCTGATTCCTTGCTTAATTGATCTACGCGAGCTTGAAGAACTCCAAGAACCTGCTGAAGGATACCGAGAAGAATTCCCCCCAAATGCTGTCCCGTTGCCTGGATCGTTCCTAAGAGTTGACCCAGAATGATCTCCCTCGGGGGAAGAGTGGCTAGAGACTTGATCTCTTCCGGGGTGGCTACTCTTCCTTGAATTAACCCTGCTTTAATCTCTAAGTTAGGTTGATTTTTGACAAATTCAGATAGGATCTTGGCTAAAGGAACAGGGTCTCCATGAGAAATCGCAATCGCTGTAGGTCCCTCAAAGTAATCAGCTAATTTTTCTAAAGGAGTGCCTCTTGAAGCCAACTTCATCAATGTATTTTTAACAACATGATAAGAAATCTTCTCTTCCTTTAATCGTCTTCTCAAGGTATTGATCTGTTCTACATTCAATCCTCGAAAATTGGTCAACACAGCTGCCTGAAATCCTTCTAATTTTTTGGAAAATTCTGAAACAATTTGATGCTTTTCGCTTCGATTCAATGAATTCTACCTCCTATCCAGAATCATTCCAATCAGGCTTTTATCAAGCCTCTAATCTTCAGGGGATCAATCTTAATCCCAGGACCCATCGTCGTGGAAAGGGCAATACTTTTTAAGTAGACCCCTTTACTGGTTGGAGGTTTGGCCCGCAAAATGACATCTAACAGGGTCCTGATATTTTCCAATAATTTTGCTACCCCAAAAGAGACTTTCCCTACTGGAACATGAACGATCCCGGCCTTCTCCACCTTAAACTCAACCTTCCCGGCTTTGATCTCTTTAACGGCTTTGGCGACATCGAAGGTCACAGTTCCAACTTTAGGGTTGGGCATTAATCCTCTCGGGCCAAGGATCTTTCCTAATTTACTCACTGCCCCCATCATATCGGGTGTCGCTATCGCTTTATCAAACTCAAGCCATCCTTTGGAAATCTTTTCGATGAGTTCTTCCCCCCCAACATAATCTGCTCCGGCCTCCAATGCCTCCTTCTCTTTTTGGCCTTTTGCAAAAACCAGCACTCTCACGGGCTTCCCTGTTCCATGGGGAAGAACGGCTGTGCCTCTTACCATTTGATCTGGTTTCTTGGGATCAACTCCCAATCGGACAGCCAGATCGATTGACTCATCAAATTTGGCATAGGAGGTTTCGAGCAGGAGTTTCACTCCTTCTTCCAGATCATAACGTTTATTCCGATCCACTTTGCTTCTGGCCTCTAAATACTTTTTTCCTCTTTTCCCCATGATCCTCTCTCACACAATTTCTATTCCCATACTTCGGGCAGTTCCCTCAATCGTTCGGATCGCTGCGTCTAAATCCATGGCATTGAGGTCTTTCATTTTAATTTGGGCAATCTCACGGATCTGTTCCTTAGTCACTTTTCCCACCTTCGTTCGACCGGGTTCCCCCGATCCCTTTACAATCTTTGCAGCTTTTTTCAATAGAACGGAGGCAGGAGGAGTCTTTGTGATAAAAGTAAAAGAGCGATCCGAAAAGATCGTAATCACCACGGGAATGATCATCCCCTCCTGACCCTGGGTTCGTGCATTAAAGGCTTTACAAAACTCCATAATATTGACTCCATGGGGTCCTAAAGCAGGTCCCACTGGAGGGGAAGGATTTGCCTGTCCAGCAGGAATTTGAAGTTTCACCATGGCGACCACTTTTTTTGCCATCTCCCATGCCTCCGAGTATAGGAACTAATTCTTTTCGACTTGAATAAAGTCTAATTCAACGGGTGTGGCTCGACCAAAGATGGAAACCAATACCTTCAACTTTCTTTTCTCTGGTTTGACCTCTTCAATCGTTCCAATGAAGTTCACAAAAGGGCCATCAATGACCCTCACACTGTCTCCAACGTTAAAGGAAACCTTTGGCTTAGCCCTTGCGACTCCTTCCTTCATCTGAGCAAGGATTTCTTCCACTTCCTTGTCTGAAAGAGGAATCGGTTTTGTCCCATCTCCCGCAAATCCGGTAATCTTGGGGGTTTCTCGAACGATGTGCCATGTTTCTTCATTCAATTCCATCTGGACCAGGATATATCCAGGAAAGATTTTTCGATGAGACACTTTCTTTTTTCCTTTTACAAGCTCGACCACTGTTTCCGTAGGGACAATGATAGAGGCAAAATACTTCTCTTTCCCAAGGTTTTTAATTCGTTCTTCTAAATTTTGTTTTGCCCGATCTTCAAAACCCGAATAGGTATGCACGACATACCATTTCATTGCCATAACATTTCCGTCCGTTAAAATATAAGGATCTCTAACTGGCTGCCTTCTTAAGCAACTCTTTCACAAGAGCGGATAACCCTGAATCCACAATCCCCAAAAAAAAGGCAACAATAATGACTGTGATTAAGACCACGGCGGTAGCGGCCAAGGTGTCTTTTCTGGAGGGCCAGGTGACCTTCTTTAACTCTACTTTTACCTCCCTAAGAAACTGTTTTACCACTTCATACTTTTCTTTAATAGGAAAAACCATCCTTTTTTATCCTTTACCTTCCCAACGATCCCTTCAATCCATTCCTATGAAAAAAATAAAAATTGGCAGGCCAGGAGGGATTCGAACCCCCATCACCCGGATTTGGAGTCCGGTGCTCTAACCGTTAGAGCTACTGGCCTCTGCTCCCAATTCCCTGCCTCTCTTAGAATTATTTTGTCTCTTTATGAACCGTATGCTTTCGACAGAATCGGCAATATTTCCTCAACTCCAACTTATCTGGAGTGTTCCGCTTATTTTTTGTCGTAGAGTAATTTCGATGTTTACACTCTGAACAAACCAATGTAATAAGGGTTCTCATTCTTTACTCCGAATTCAAAGTCCCACTTCAATCCTATTCCAGGATATCGCTGATGACGCCTGCTCCGACAGTCCGACCCCCCTCCCGAATCGCAAACCGCAACTCCTTCTCCATCGCAATCGGCGTAATCAACTCCACCGTCAACTGCACATTGTCCCCAGGCATCACCATCTCCACCCC
>JBDOIB010000112.1:0-18399 GCA_041082155.1 Thermodesulfobacteriota bacterium
GAGAAAAGAGAGGCGATTATTCAAAGTCACCGAGAGAAGGCCAATCTTATAAGTGAGAAAACCCGATCTTTTTTAGAGAATACCATAGAGATCTTAACTGTGGTAAGTCAGGACTCAATTTTATACAAAAAGGAATATTTTCCTTCAAAAGCCCATCTAAAGAGTCACCTTCAGGCGATTAATCATTTATTGGACTTTTTCATCTTAGATCATGAAGGGAGAGAGCTTCTCAGGGTTTCGAAAGAGGGAGTCTCAAATTTGAAAGAACCTTATAGAAAAGAGATATTGAGGGGTTTATCGAGAGGGAAGGTTTATTATGGAGATTTCTTTTTTACTTCAAGCGGGATTCCTACCCTATGTGTAGCCAATCTATTTACTCATCCTCAAGATAAGGCAGGGTATATTATCGGGGCAAGAGTAAATCTTCAATCCTTATCTGAGTTAATAAAGAATATTAGGATCGGCGATAAAGGATCAGCCTATGTGATTGACCAAGAAGGGTTGATCATCGCTTCTCAGGACGAAAATGCTATTTTTTGGGGTCCTTTTGTTTCACAAGCCATTTCCGGGAACGAAGGACACATAGAGTTTAGCAATGTAAGAGATGAAAGATTTTTGATCGTCTATAAAACCATTCCCAGTTTAAATTGGGGAGTCATCACCCAGATCCCAATCGAAGAGATTCAAGCACCGATTAAAAATCTTACGAAAATTGCCCTTTACTGGATTTTCATCGCCTTTTGTTTATCTCTCATCATGAGTCTCTTGCTAATGAGAAGATTGGTCTATCCCATTAAAAAACTTTCCCATGAGATGATCAAGGTCTCCAGGGGAGATTTCGAGACGAAGATGGATATCTCCAGAAAGGACGAAATAGGTCTTTTAAATCGTTCATTTAAACAGATGGTGAACGATTTAAAAAAGGCCCAGGAAAAGCTTCAAGAGACCGAAAGAAAATATCGAAATATATTCGAAAATTCAAAAGATATGATTTATATCACCTCCACCGAAGGTCAATTCATCGATGTCAATCAAGCTGGAGTGGAAATGTTAGGGTATAAAGATAAGGAAGAATTGATGGGGACAGATGTAAGTGAAGTTTATTGGAATCCAGAAGAGAGGAGAAAGTTCCAGATCGCTGTGGCCAAGGAAGGGTTTGTTAAAGATTTTGAAGTAAAGTTTAAAAAGAGAGACGGAACACCGATATACTGTCTTATTACGGCCACAGCAAGAAAGGATGAAAAAGGAGAGATCATCGGATATGAGGGAAATATAAAGGATATCACACTTCGAAAAAGGATAGAGGAGGAGCTTTCTAATCGGACGAAGGAATTGGAGATGCTCTATGGTTTAAGTGTGTTGATTAATCAATCTCTCGATTTGGAAAGTATTATTCCAACGGCGTTGGAAAAGGTTTTGAGCCTCACCGGGTTTGAAATGGGAACCATCTATCTTTTGAGTGAAGATAAAGAGACCTTAGAACTCAAATATCATAAGAATTATCCATCGCACCTGGTGGCAGTGGTGGGCAGCCTTAAGCGGGGCGAAGGGGTGGCAGGATTGACCGTAGAAAAGAAGGATATTATTTTATCCTCTATTGATCAATATCCTACCCATTCTATTCTTCCCCACTTAAAAACGGAGGGGGTAAAAACTCTTGTTGGAATCCCTCTCATCTCTAAAGGAGAGACGGTGGGTGCCATCTGTTTAACCAGCCGTGAACATCATACCCTTCATGAGAATGAGATTAATTTTTTGAGAAGTATCGGGAACCAGATCGGGATGGCTCTTGAAAATGCAAAACTTTTCTCCAATGTGGCTAAGGCAAAGGAGGAATGGGAAGTCACCTTTAACTCCGTGACCGATCTAATCACCGTGAGGGATCCAGAGTATCGAATCATCAGGGCCAATCAGACGGCTTTTAAGCGTTATGGACTGCGTCCGGAAGAGATGATCGGAAAAAGATGTTTTGAGATCCTTCATCAAGGAGAGAAACCTTGTGAGGGGTGTTATGTGAGAAAAACCTTAGAAACTCTAAAGCCCGTTTGTGGGGAAAGATATAGCAAATATCTCAACGGGGTGTTTCAATACTACACCTTTCCCATTTATGACGAGGAGGGGAGGGTGGCGGCCATTGTGGATCTTGCGCGTGAAATTACAGAGGAAAAGAAGAAGGCCCTCGAACAGGAGGTACTGAGTAATATCAATAAGATTCTGGCCTCCACCCTCGATGTACGAGATGTGATTGGAGAACTCTATAAAGAACTCAAACGAGTCATTGATACAGAGAGAGTCTCGATTACACTTTTAGATGAAAAAGGAATTGGGTTTCAATATTTTCCCATAAAAGAAGGGTTTAAGATCGGAGACGAATGGTTAACCGATTCGAGGGCAGAGATATTTTTAAAAGATAAGAATTCTTTTGAAGAGGTGATCGAGACAGGGAAACCCGTAATCATATCGAATACAGAAGAAAGTGATTCCTGGGTGAATCAAAAGTTATTTAGAGAAGGGATTCGATCTTTTTTGGTCTTTCCTTTAGAATATAAAGGCAAGGTGATCGGAACGCTTAATCTTGGAAGTGGGAAGCCCAATTATTTTTCGGAAACGCAGTTCCCCTTTTTATTTTCCTTGGCCACCTCGCTGGTGATCTCCATTCAAAACTCCCTCCTCTTCGAAGAGACTAAAAAGAGGCTCAAGGAGGTCACCCTTCTCTATGAGATGATGAAACTCTCCGCCTCCTCTTTTAATCTTCAAAAAATATTAAAAGAGATGACGAACCAGTTGAATTGTTATTTCTCATTTGATGCCCTAGGAATCCTGCTCATCGATGAAAAGACCGAACGGTTGATTCCATGTTCTCCCTCTTACGATCCTTTGACCATAAAGCAAATCGAAGAATTGAATCTCTCTTTAGGGAGAGGGATTGCCGGGTGGGTGGCTAGGACAGGAGAGCCTCTCATGGTTGGGGATGTGAGAAAGGATCCGAGATATCTTCCGGGAAAAGAAGGAATTCTCTCAGAGATTTGTGTCCCCATTCAGGTCGGTCAAAAAATTATTGGTGTCATTGACGGACAGAGCAGAAGGTTAAATGCATTTTCAGAAGAGGATTTCCGAATTTTGAAAGTGGTGGGATCCCAATTAGGAGTCATCATTGAGAATCTTCGACTTTATGAAGAGGTTCGCCGTTCAGAAGAGAATTATCGTACAGTGATTGAGGGGGCCCAGGAAGGAATCTGTGTCATTGGATTGGACAATCGATTCCGTTTTGTCAATAAAAGGATGGAAGAGATTCAAGGTTATCCTGAGGAGGAGATCATTGGTAAAGATTTTAACGAGTTTATTGATGAAGAAAGCAGACGCTACATGGTGGAACGATTCGCCCGGTGGAAACGAGGCGAACGGTTACCTTCCACCTATGAGTTGGTCATACGACGAAAGGATGGGGAATGGCGAAACGTTGAAATCAATGCAAGGGCCATTAAGGATCACCGGGGGGAGGTGAATTATATCGTTTTTGTTAAAGACATTACTGAGCATAAAAAGATGGAGGAAAGGGTTCTTCAGGCTGAAAAACTGAGAGCTGTGGCGGAGATGGCCAGTGGCGTGGCTCACGATTTCAATAATGCCTTGGCGGCTATTTTAGGTAATACTCAACTTCTCCTCCATATGACCGAAGATGAAGAGATTAAGGAAACCCTGAGAACCATTGAAAAAGTAGCCAAAGATAGTGCTCATACCGTGAAGAGGCTTCAAGATTTCACAAGAAAGAAGACCTGCCAGGAACTTTTTGATGTAGATGTGAATCCCATTGTCAGAGATTCGATAGAGATGAGTAAACCGAAGTGGAGGGATGAGGCCCAGAGGAAGGGGATCACCATTGAGGTCGTGACCCAGTTTGAGGAGGTTTCTCCCGTTTTGGCAAATGCCCCTGAATTAAAAGAAGTGATTATAAATATGATCTTCAATGCAGTTGAGGCTCTTCCTCAAGGGGGGAGGATTGAAATTAGAACTTTCCAAAAAGAAGATAGAGTCTGTATCGAGATTTCAGATACAGGAATTGGGATGTCGGAAGAGGTCAAAAAAAGAATCTTCGAGCCTTTTTTTACCACCAAACCTTTCACCAACACAGGTCTGGGTCTGAGCATGTCCTATGGGATTATAAAACGATTTGGGGGAGAGATTAACGTGGAAAGTAAGATAGGGAAAGGGACCACCTTTACGATTCTTCTGCCCATTGGAAAAGGGAAACGGGAGGAGGAAAGGTACTCCTCGACGTCTAATTTTGGGAAAAAGGCTCGAATTTTAGTCGTGGAGGATGAGGAGACCGTTCGAAATGTCCTTATCCGGACACTGGCTCAGGTTCCTCATGAAGTTACCACTGCAGATAATGGGGAAGAAGGGCTTAAACTCTTCAAAACTCATCGATTTGATATAGTCCTAACCGATTTAGGAATGCCGGGCGTTTCAGGCTGGGAAGTTTGCCGAAGGATTAAAGAGATAAGTCCCGAGACACCCGTGGGGATGATTACAGGATGGGGAATGGAGATAGACCAAGAGAAGGCTAAAGAGGTAGGACTTGACTTTTTAATTTCAAAACCTTTCGACGTCAATCATCTTCTAAAAACTGTAAATGAAGCAATAAACTCCAGGGAGAAACGGATTTAATAGAATCATCTCCATAATATTCCTTCCTTAGTGTTTTATCCTTCTTCTTAATTAGTTCAATATATTTACGCACCTCTTGACGGGACCCTTTTTTTCTTATATAGATTCATCATCAATAAAAAATTCAAGATTCCACCCTACGGGTGAGAAAGGAGGTATGGGTATGGTAAAAAGCGTTGGGATAGGAGCTTTGGTTTTGGGTTTATCGATCCTTTTGATCACAGGTGTGGTCTTCTCACAAGACACGATCAAGATAGGGTTCTTTGCTCCCATCACGGGGCCTGCTGCCGCAGATGGGATGAGCGCCAAGAACGCAGTGGAACTGGGATTAAAAGAAGTGAACGAAGCTGGGGGGATTAGAGGTAAAAAAGTGGAGTTAATCATCTATGACGATCGACTCAATCCTCAGGAGGCGGTCGCTATTGCAAACAAATTGATCGAGAAGGATAAGGTCGTTGGAGTCGTCAGTGGGTCTTATAGTGGGCCCACTCGAGTGACCGCCCCTATCTTTCAAAAGGCCCAGATTCCTATGGTTGCAGGCTACGCCGTCCACCCTGATGTCACCTGGGATCCTAAAGAGAGGAAACCAAACGATTTCATTTTTCGAAATGGTTTCCTGGGTGAGGTCGAAGGGGCAGCCGCTGCCGAATTTGCGGTTAAACACCTTAAGGCGAAACGAATCTCCATTATTTCTATGGATAATGACTTTGGTCGGGCTATCTCCGCCGGGTTTGGTGAGAGAGCGGAAAAGCTGGGAGCCACCATTCTTACCAAACAGATGTATAAGTTCCCGGGAGAGAAAGATTTCCGTCCCTTTTTGACTCGAATCAAAGAAGGAAACCCGGATCTCATTTTTGCGGCTGGATACTATAATGAGGCAGCAGCCATTGTGCGCCAGGCAAAAGAACTGGGGATCACCTCTCAAATTATGGGAGAGGAAGGGTTTGATTCTCCCAAATTCTTAGAGATTGCGGGTCCTGCTGCAGAAGGGGTGATTATTGCCACCAACCTCGACCGGGATGATCCACGGCCCCTGGTTCAGAATTTTTTAAAGAATTATCGAAAGGCCTATAATGAAGATGCGGATATGGTGGGGGCCTCCAGTTACGATGCCTTCATGATTCTTGTGGAAGCGATTCGAAAGGCTGGGACAGACCCAAAGGCCATCCAGAAGGCCCTCCTGGAGACCAAAGATTATAACGGCCTGACAGGAAAGATCAGCCGATTCATTCAGGGAGAAGTGGTTAAGCCCGTTCAGATTCAGATCGTCAAGGAAGGAAAATTTCGAAGACTGGGTGTAGTGGATAATCCAGAGGTGATTACCCCACCTCCCAAAAAATAAGAGTCTAAAGAAAAATCCGGAGAGGGTTTGGGGTCTGGAAAGGAATGACTTCAAACTCTCTCCGCCAAACCCTGAACTCGATTTATGCTAATTCAACAATTCGCCAATGGAATTGCGGTAGGGAGTGTCTATGCCCTCATCTCCCTTGGACTTACGATGGTTTACGGAATCCTTAGAATTCTCCATGTAGCCCATGCGGGGGTCTATGCGTTGGGTGCATATACCGGATGGTTTGCATTCCGTTTGATAGGTGAGTTCTGGCTCTCTCTTTTTATCGGAATGGCTGGATCAGCTCTGGCTGGTTATTTGATTGAACGGTTTCTTTATACTCCCCTCCTTCACCTGCCGAGGATTGCCCCCCTCATTGTATCCATCGGTCTTTTCACTGCGATGGAAGAGGCTTTTCGAATTGTTGCAGGTCCCCATACCCTCACCTACAATGCGAAGATTGGAATCGGAGACTTCTCTCTCGGAAACTTCAAGCTCACCGAAACTCAGCTTTTAATCCTTATTGTTACTTTTTTGATACTGATCATTCTCTGGGCCATTCTCTCCAGAACCCGAACAGGATTGGCCATGCGAGCCTGTGCAATGGATGCTGAGACCGCTTCCTCCTTTGGTGTAAATGTCAAGGCGATTGTTGCGATTAATTTTCTAATCGGCTCCGCCATGGCAGGTGCAGCGGGTGTGCTTATTGGGGTCTATGATAATCAGGTCTGGCCTACCATGGGGAGCATTCCAGCCTACAAAGCCTTAGCAATTGTGGTCCTGGGAGGGCTGGGGAATATCCCGGGGACCGTCCTTGCCTCTTTTGTGGTGGGGATGGCTGAAACCTTCTTCATCGGGATTCTCGCCATTCCTTTCCCCAGGGATGCGGTAGCCTTTGTCGCCATGATATTGGTATTGATGTTTAGACCCTACGGGTTGTTAGGAAAAGGATAATTTTTGTAAGGGGTTTAGGGGTAAGGCGTAAGGAGTTAAAGATTTTTTATAATGATCAGCGGATATTTAATCACCATCTTAATCACCATCACCATCTATGCGATGCTTGCTCATAGCCTGAATATCATTACAGGGAGAGCAGGCCAGATCTCTCTCGGGCATTCTGCCTTTTTCGGCATTGGTGCTTATACCTCAGCCCTTTTTTATACGGGCGCCGGGTTTTCTTTCTGGCTTTCTGTTCCACTTGGGACGATCATTTCAGGAATCGTTGGAGCCCTCCTCGGGATCCCTTGTTTACGTGTTCGAGACGATTTTCTTGCCATTACCACGATGGGGATCGTTTTTGTGGTTGAGGCTGTCTTTCTTTATACCCCTTTTTTTGGCGGGGCAATGGGAATCGGAGGGATTGATCTTCCCAAGTGGTTCGGCCGGGAGATGAGCAAACCGGAATACTTTGTCCTTCTTCTCATTGTTTTGATTCTTCTGCTTTTTCTCGATCGCCGGTTAGAAAGATCTTGGATAGGTTTAGCCTGGTCATCCATCCGAGAGGATGAAACGGCTGCAGGGACAATGGGAGTGGATATCGTACGGTTCAAAGTGATTGCCTTTATCCTCGGCAGTGCCATTGCAGGTCTTGCAGGGGGATTTTATGCCCACTTCCTAACCTTTATCATGCCCCAGAATTTCGGATTTGGTCAGTCCATTGTAATTCTCTGCATGGTCGTTTTTGGAGGGATTGGGACCCGGTGGGGTCCGATTTTAGGAGCCATCATCCTAGGGGTCCTTCCGGAGATTTCAAGACCTATCATGGAATATCGGACCTTTCTTTACGGACTTCTCCTTGTGGCGATGATGCGATTCCAGCCAGGAGGACTTATGGGCGAAGACTCCTTATTAGCGAAATTTTTTAATTCGGTAAGATCTTCCCTGAGGAGGCAAAAGAATTATTAAAGATGCTTCTCGAAGTTAAGAATCTATGTAAAGAGTTTGATGGTCTTCGAGCACTGGATCAGGTGAGCTTTTCAGCCAGAGAAGGGGAGATCTTGGGGATCATCGGGCCTAACGGAGCAGGGAAGACGACCCTCTTTAATATTATCTCAGGGATCTATTCTCCCTCAAGCGGAGAGATATTCTTTCAGGGGAAGTCTCTTCTCCGATTAAAGCCCCATCAAATCAGTCGGTTGGGAGTGAGTAGAACATTTCAGATCGTCCGTCCATTTTTAAACTTGGATGTGGAAACCAATATCCTGGTGGCCTGTGGACACCGATTTTATCCAAGCCTTTTAAAATCGATCGAACCCTTTCGAAAAGATGAAATTTTAAAGGATGTCAGAAACATTATTGAAAGGACAGGACTTCAGCCCTATGCGAAGCAACCGACAAAGAATCTCCCGTTAGGGATTAAAAAGAGAGTAGAGATTGCAAGGGCCCTGGCCCTTCGACCTCGTCTTCTTCTTCTTGATGAACCCTCAGGGGGGCTTCGTTTTGAAGAATCCCTTCAATTGATGGATCTGATCCGTCAGATCAGTGAGCAGGGGATGGGTGTCCTTCTTATCGAACATAATATGCAGGTGGTCATGGATTTATGCAGAAGGATCATCGTCTTAGATCATGGATCAAAGATTGCGGAAGGTCCTCCGGAAGAGATTCGCTCTAATCCCCAAGTGATAGAAGCCTATCTTGGAAAGGAAGTTTAGATGTTGGAAGTCAGAGAAATGGAGGTTTCCTATGGAGAGTTTCTGGCTCTAAAAGGGGTGAGCTTTACAGTTAAAGAGGGCGAATTGGTGACGATCATCGGGGCCAATGGAGCCGGCAAAAGTACCATTCTTCGGGCAATTATGGGTCTGGTGAGATCTCGAAGAGGAGAGATTCTGTTTTACGAAAAGCCATTAACCCAAACGCCTTCCCATGAGCGGGCTCGAATGGGAATCAGTCTGGTTCCCGAAGGCCGAAGGATCTTTCCGGATCTAACCGTTTCCGAAAACCTTTTAATGGGTGCCTATCTTCTTAGCGACCGTAAAGAGATTCAAAAAAATTTAGAGAGAGTCTTTGGAATCTTTCCCATCCTTAAGGAGAGACAGAATCAGATGGGTAAGACCCTGAGTGGAGGAGAACAGCAGATGCTTGCCATTGCTCGGGCCTTAATGCCACGGCCCCGAATGATTCTTATGGATGAAGTCTCTCTGGGTTTGATGCCCATCTACGTGGAGGAAACATTTAAAGTGATTGACCAGCTCCATCGAGAAGGAGTGACGATCCTCTTAGTAGAGCAGAATGCCCGAAAGGCCTTAGCCTCGGCCGATCGGGGATATGTTCTTGAAACCGGAGAGATTATTCTTAGTGACAAGGCCGAGAAATTGGCCCAAAACCCTATGGTTAAAAAGGCTTATTTAGGGGGAAGTTGAGGTGAATCATGAAAAAGGTAGAAGTCAAAGAGAAGGTGGAGACATTGAGTGAAGTTCAAGTTGGAATCAAGGCTCCTCGGGGCACGAAGATCACCTGTAAAAGCTGGCAAACGGAAGCAGCCCTGAGGATGCTCATGAATAATCTTGATCCGGAGGTTGCGGAAAAACCGGCCGAATTAATTGTTTATGGAGGTTCTGGGAAAGCGGCCCGAAATTGGGAAGCCTATCATCTTATCGTGAAATGTTTACAGAATTTAGAAAATGATGAAACCCTCCTTGTTCAATCTGGAAAGCCCGTGGGAATCTTTAAGACCCATGAAGATGCTCCTCGGGTTCTGATTGTGAATGCAATGATTGTTCCCAAATGGGCAAACTGGGAAAAGTTTCGTGAGCTTGAGGAACTCGGGTTAACGATGTATGGCCAGATGACCGCTGGGAGCTGGATCTATATAGGGACACAGGGGATTCTTCAGGGGACCTATGAGACTTTTGCCTCAGCTGCACGAAAGCATTTTGGAGGAACATTGAAAGGAAGACTGGTCCTTTCTGCCGGTCTCGGGGGGATGGGAGGGGCCCAGCCCCTTGCAGCCACTATGAATGAAGGGGTCTTTTTAGGGGTGGAGGTGGATCCCGCCCGAATAAAGCGCCGTCTTGAGACAGGATACCTCGATGTCATGGTTGACAATTTAGACGATGCTCTTATTCTTGCTTTAGGCGCGAAAGAGAAAGGTATTCCCAAATCAATAGGTCTTGTAGGGAATGCAGCAGAGATTCATCCAGAGATTGTAAGAAGGGGGATTATTCCAGACCTTGTCACAGATCAGACTTCAGCCCATGATGCCCTGAATGGGTATATTCCTGCCGGTCTCAGACTCGAGGAGGCGATCGAGCTTAGAAAGAAGGATCCAAAGGAGTATGTTCGTCGTTCGATGGAATCGATGGCCATTCATGTTCAGGCAATGCTTGAAATGCAAAAAAAGGGATCCATCGTCTTTGACTACGGGAATAATATTCGTGCCCAGGCCTTTGAGGCCGGGGTGAAGGAGGCTTTCGGTTATCCCGGTTTTGTCCCTGCTTTCATTAGGCCTCTCTTCTGTGAAGGAAAAGGACCTTTTCGGTGGGTTGCCCTCTCGGGAGATCCCGAGGATATCTACAAGACCGACGAGGCTGTGATCCGGGAATTTCCGGATGATCCTGCTTTGGTGAGATGGATTCGAATGGCTAAAGAAAAAGTGAGGTTTCAGGGTCTTCCTGCGAGAATCTGCTGGTTAGGTTACGGTCAGCGAGCCAGGATGGGAAAGGTCTTCAACGATATGGTGGCCAGAGGAGAATTGAAAGCTCCTATTGTGATCGGTCGAGACCACCTGGATAGTGGTTCTGTGGCTTCTCCCTATAGGGAGACAGAAGGAATGAAGGATGGAAGTGATGTGATTGCAGACTGGCCGATTCTCAATGCATTGCTCAATGTCGCCGCAGGAGCCACTTGGGTTTCTGTCCATCATGGAGGAGGAGTAGGAATAGGATATTCTATCCATGCTGGGATGGTGGTGGTGGCCGACGGAACAAAGGAGGCTGAGAAGAGGCTTTTAAGAGTTCTCACCACCGACCCAGGAACCGGAGTGATGCGTCATACCGATGCGGGTTACGAGGAGGCTATTGCCACCGCAAAAGAGAAGGGTATTAAAATCCCAGGGGTCACGATTTATGAAAAATAAATCTTACAGAATCCCCACTTTCTCGGGAAGGATAGGACGGTAGAGTTGGATGAAAACGGTGGTCTTGGATGGCAAGCATTTAACCTTAGAAGAGGTATGGGAAGTGGCTCAGGGGAAGGCTATTGTTAAAATATCTCCGTCTATTAGCGACCGTGTGAATCGATCGAAACGGTTTATTGAGAAAGCCCTTCGAGAGGGAAGGAAGATCTATGGAGTGACCACAGGTTTTGGAATGCTCGCCGACCATCTGATCAACCCCGCACAAATCGAAGACCTTCAAAGGAATCTGATTCGAAGCCATTCTGTCGGAGTCGGCCCTTATTTTGATGAGGAGACCACCCGAGCAATTATGCTTCTAAGGGCAAATGTGCTCTCCATGGGGTATTCCGGGGTGAGGATGGAATTGATCAGGACTCTTGTTGAGATGATCAATCGGGGGGTTCATCCTCTTATTCCAGAGCAGGGTTCTGTGGGAGCAAGCGGGGATCTGGCTCCTCTGGCTCATCTTGCCTCTGTGATCATGGGCGAGGGAGAAGCCGTTTATGAGGGAAAGGTAATGCCAGGAAAGAAGGCCATGACGCGGGCAGGAATTCCTCCGCTCATATTAAAAGCGAAAGAAGGCCTTTCTTTGATCAATGGGACTCAGGTGATGACAGCCCTTGGAGTCCTCACATTACTTAAAGCCGAAAGACTATGTAAAGTGGCTGACATTGTGGGTGCCTGTACTTTGGATGCCTTGAAGGGAACCCTTACAGCGTTTGACCTGGATATTCAGAAGGTTCGACCCTTTCCGGGATCCCTCTCTGTTTCAAAGAATTTTCTTAGACTTTTTCAAGGAAGTAAGATTGCCGAGTCCCACAAGTTCTGTTCAAAGATCCAAGACGCTTACTCCTTAAGGTGTATGCCACAGGTTCATGGGGCTGTGCGGGACTGTCTCGGTTTTGTCCGAAAGATCTTAGAGGTAGAAGTCAATTCAGCTACCGATAATCCTCTTATCTTCCCCGAGAAAGAAAAGATTCTAAACTGTGGAAACTTCCATGGAGAACCCGTGGCTTTAGCCCTTGACCTTCTGGCGATGGCCATTTCAGAGCTGGGTGGAATTTCGGAAAGAAGGATTGAGAAGCTCATAAATCCTGCTCTTTCAGGGCTTCCTCCCTCTCTCACCCAAGAAGGAGGTCTTCATTCTGGATTGATGATGGTTCAGGTGAGTGCTGCCGCACTGGCCTCTGAGAATAAGGTCCTTTCCCATCCAGCCAGTGTGGACTCAATTCCGACCTCTGCGGATAAAGAGGATCATGTCTCCATGGGGACGATTGCTGCGAGGAAGGCAAGAGAGATCGTAAAAAATGTGGAGCATATTTTAGCCATGGAGCTTCTTTGTGCCACTCAAGGACTCGAATTTCTTCTCCCGCTTACACCTGGAATAGGGGTCCGGGAGGCCTATCGAGTGGTGCGAGAAAAGATTCCTCCAATCAAAGAGGATCGAAGATTTGGTGAAGATATTCAGAAGATCCATTTTCTTATTGAGTCCGGAGAGTTATTGAAAAGAGTAGAAGATAAAGTGGGAAAATTAAATTGAAATGGATTTGATTTTTAAAAAAGATCATGATAAAAATTCTTTTCTAAATTTTTCTGATTGGAAAAAATTCCAATAAATCATTCAAGGAGGGAGAAGCAATGAAAAAGGGTTTATTGATCAGTTTGTTGGTGTTATTGTGGATCATCAATAGTCCTGTTTTTGGTGCCGAACCTATTAAATTAGGAATGTCCACATGGTTAGGATATGCACCGCTGTATCTTGCCAAGGAGAAGGGCTTTTATCAGAAGAGGGGTATCGAGGTAGAGATTGTAATCATTCAGAGCCCTGTGGATCGAAGAGCCGCCTTTGCAGCAGACCGGATCCAGGGTTTTGCGACCACTGTGGATACATTGGTCATGACAGCTGCTGCAGAAACCCCCATTCCGGTCAAACAGGTTTTAGTACTGGACGCTTCTCATGGTGGGGATGGAATTGTAGCTAAAAAAGAGATCAAAACTTTACAAGATTTGAAAGGAAAAACCGTGGCCGGACAGATGGGTGGAGGGGCCAGTTATTTCTGGCTCAATTATGTTTTGATGCAAAATGGGATGAAACTCTCTGACCTAAAGATGGTAGATATGAGAGCGGGTGATGCGGGAGCGGCTTTTGTTGCAGGAAAGGTGGATGCGGCAGTGACCTGGGAACCCTGGCTTTCTCGAGCCAAAAATACTCCTCATGGACATGTCCTTTATTCCAGTGACAAGACCCCAGGGATTATTGTGGATTCCCTTGGGTTTAAGCCTGAGTTCCTTGCCAAAAATGGAGAGGCTGTAAAGAAAATTGTTTCTGCATGGAATGAAGCCATCGAGTTTGCTAATAAAAACCCATCTGAGGCGGATGCCATTATGGGAAAATTTGCGAACCTTACGGCTGAAATCTTTGCTATCGAAAAGGCAGGAGTGATCTTCTACGGGGCTAAAGGGAACAGGGAATTTTTTGGAACTCCAGAAAAACCGGGAACGCTTTATACGACCACGCAGCGGGCCATTGATATCTGGTATGAATTAAAGTTAATCAAGAGCAAACCCAAAGTAGCGGATTTAATCGATGCCTCATTTTTAGAGTAGAGAGATTTGCTCTCAGATCTTTAGAATTTGATATAAGATGCTGTAAGAGAAATGGGAATTTTCTTGCAAAGGTTGAAAGAAAATTTCAATCCAAGAGAACCTATCTCTCCAGTCCTTTATCTCTCGCTGAGCTTCACCGGTTTAGCCCTGGTTATAGGGATCTGGTCGTTACTGACCTATGGAGGGGGGATCAGCCCCCTCTTTTTACCTTCACCCGGACATGTCCTTAAAGCGGGTCTGGAACAGTTTCTTAAATTCGGATTCGCTAATGATATCTTGATGAGTACTTATCGGGTGATGGCTGGTTTTTTGATTGCTGCTATTCTGGGTGTTCCTTTGGGACTTTTCATGGGAACATTCAAAGTCGTTGAGGCGTTTGTCGAGCCTCTCATCGGTTTTATCCGATATATGCCGGCCTCTGCCTTTATTCCACTTTTTATCTTATGGCTCGGCATTGGGGATGTGGAGAAGATTGCGATTATTTTCGTAGGGAGCTTTTTTCAACTGGTGCTGATGGTGGCGGTTGTGGCAACGAGCGTCCCCAAAGAGATGCTGGAGACAGCTTATACCTTAGGAGCCAAACGCATTCAGGTCATCCGAAAAGTTTTACTTCCAGCCAGTCTCCCTGGGATTTTAGATACCCTGCGGATTATTGTGGGGTGGGCTTGGACCTACATTATTGTGGCAGAGTTGGTCGCCGCTGAATCGGGGATCGGTTATATGATCATCAATGCCCAGAGAATGCTCCAAACGGGGAGTATTATCTTTGGGATTTTGGCGATTGGAGTCCTGGGTATAATCACCGATTATGCTTTTAAGTGGCTTCATCGATGGTTATTCCCTTGGGTGGAAGCATGAATGGTTGAGATGCCAAAACTTCAAATTGAAAAAGTTTTCAAAGTCTTCTCCCAAAGAGGGAGAGAGATTGTGGCCATTGAGAATGTCAGCCTTCAAATTAAAAATAAAGAATTTACCACCATCCTTGGACCCTCAGGCTGCGGGAAATCAACCCTTTTAAGAATTGTTGCGGGCCTAACCAAACCCACACAAGGAGTGGTTCGGTTGGACGGAAAGATTGTAAGCGGACCGGGACAGGATCGTGGGATGGTTTTTCAATCCTATACCCTTTTCCCTTGGCTCACCGTGAAAGAGAATATCCAATTTGGCTTGGAACTTTCAGGGATGGAAAAATCAAAACAGGAAGAGATCGTTCAGGAGTTTATTGAGAAGGTTGGTTTAAAAGGATTTGAAGGGGCATATCCAAAGGAGTTATCTGGAGGAATGAAGCAGAGGGTGGCTATTGCAAGGGCATTGGCGAATAATCCTGATATCCTCCTTTTAGACGAACCCTTTGGTGCCCTTGATGCCCAGACCCGCTCTCTCATGCAGGAGCTCCTCACCCAAGTCTGGGAAGATCTTCATAAGACCATCCTCTTTGTGACCCATGATGTGGAGGAGGCCATCTTCCTCTCCGATCGGGTTTTCGTGATGACGGCTCGGCCAGGAAAGATCAAGGCAGAAATAGAGATTCCTCTGGAGAGGCCAAGAAATTATGAGATGAAATCCACAGAGGCCTTTATGAATTTGAAGAAACAGGCCCTGGCTCTGATTCGAGAAGAGGCCATCAAGGCCACACAAAGTAAAGAAAATTAAGAGAATCCTATTAAATGGGAATGGAATAAAATTGAAATCAGAGGCCCTCACAAGAAAAGGAATCTTGAAGATTCCTCCTTATGTGCCCGGAAAGCCGATCGAAGAGGTAGAAAAAGAGTTTGGGAAAAAGAGGTGGGTAAAATTAGCTTCCAATGAGAATCTCCTCGGGCCCTCCCCCAAAGCAGTCAAAGCGATTAAAAAAGAATTACCTAAAATCTATCTCTATCCTGAAGGCCCCTGTACACTCCTGAAGCAATCTCTGGCCCAAAAATTTTTCCTTCCAGAAGAATCTATCGTCGTCTCTAACGGAGCGGATAATTTGATCCTGATGATTGCCTGCGCCTTTGTCAATGAAGGGGAAGAAGTGATGATGGCGGATCCCACTTTCCCTGTTTATTCCAATGTAACTCAGATCATGGGAGGAAAGACGATTCGGGTAAGGTTAAAAAATTATACCCACGATCTGGAACGGATGGGAGAGAGGGTCACCCAAAAGACCAAACTCATTTTTATCTGTAATCCTAACAATCCCACAGGGACCATCGTTTCAAAGAAGGTTCTTGATTCCTTTCTCTCAGGTCTTCCTTCCAGAGTCATCGTGATCTTAGATGAGGCTTATAGAGAGTTTGTGGATGATCCGGATTTCCCGGATGGGATTGACTATGTGAGAGAGGGCAGAGCGGTCATCGTCCTTAGAACCTTTTCCAAAGTCTATGGATTGGCTGGATTGAGGATTGGTTATGCCTTGGGCCCGAAAGAGTTGATCCACTGTCTAAATCAGGTAAGGGACCCTTTCCCGGTCCATCGATTAGCTCAGGTGGCAGCTATCGCCGCGTTAGGTGATGAAAGACATGCGAAAAGATCGATCCAGATGGTTCAGGAAGGGAGAAGATATCTTTCCTTCGAGCTGGAGAAGATGGGTCTTAATTGTGTACCCAGTCAGGCAAATTTCCTCTTTGTTGATTTTAAGAGAGATATAGAGAGCATTTTTCAAAATCTGTTAAGGGAAGGAATAATCATCCGCCCTGGAAAGATATGGGGTTATCCCACCTGTGGGAGGATCACCATTGGAAGAATGGAGGATAATAAAAGGTTTATACGGGCAGTAAGAAAGATCTTGAAAAGATGAGTGAAATCGATCTTTTGATAAAAAATGCAACGCAACTGATCACCCTTTCCTCTTCAGTGAAAGATCCCTCAGGGCTGGGGATTATTCCTAATGGCGCGGTAGCTATCAAAGGGGAGAAGATTTTCTGGATTGGAACCACAGATCAATTACCCAAAGAATTGAGCTTGAGGAAGGAAGGAAAAGAGGTGGATGCACAGGGAAAGGTGGTTCTCCCGGGACTGATCGATTCTCACACCCATCTGGTCTTCGCCGGCTCGAGAGAGAATGAATTTGAAATGAGGATTCAGGGGCTTTCTTACTTAGAGATTGCCGAAAGGGGAGGGGGGATTCTCTCAACCGTTCAGGCCACCAGAAAGGCATCCTTCGAAGAGCTCTTTTTATTGGGGAAAAAAAGACTCAATCGCTGGCTCTCGATGGGGGTAACGACCCTCGAAGCAAAAAGCGGCTATGGGCTCTCTTATGAGGATGAACTAAAGATCCTCAACGTCACTAAGGCTTTGCAGAAGGAGCATCCTGTCGAAATCGTTTCAACCTTTTTGGGAGCCCATACGATTCCAGTGGAATATAAACAAAGAAGGGAAGAATACCTTCATCTTTTGATCGATGAGTTAATCCCGGAGGTTGCCCGACAGGGATTGGCAGAGTTTTGTGATGTGTTTTGTGAGGAAAAGGCCTTCAGTCTTGAGGAATCCAGAAAGATTCTTGAGGCAGGGAAGCGATATGGATTGAAGCCAAAAATCCATGCAGATCAGTTAACCCCTGGAGGAGGAGCAGAGCTTGCCGCTGAAATAGGTGCCTTTTCAGCCGACCATCTTGAGTATATTAGTCCGCAAGGGATCCTACTTTTAGCTGAAAAAGGGGTAGTGGCAGGACTCCTTCCGGGCTGCAGTTTTTTTCTTAGCATGAAGCGGTTTCCTCCCGCCCGAGAGATGATCGAAAAAGGGGTCCGCGTGGCTCTTGCCACGGATTTCAATCCAGGCTCCTCCATGACAGAATCTCTTCCTTTGATCATGACCATGGGTTGTCTTCTCTATCGAATGACCCCCTCTGAAGTCATCAGGGCCGTCACCCTGAATGCGGCCAAATCCATTGATAGGGAAGAAAAGATTGGAACGCTTGATCCCGGAAAGCAGGCCGATATGGTCATCCTTGATATTCCAAATTATAAATATTTGCCTTATCACTTTGGAGTGAATCATACTCAATACGTCATCAAGAAAGGAAAAATAGTATACCATAGAAGAGAGGAGTAATTCGAACGTAAAAACTATAAAAACCAAAGAGAAAAGGGATCAGTTCCATGCGTCTTTTAGAATGCGTGCCCAATATTAGTGAAGGGCGAGATCAAGATAAGATTGATCAAATAGTTGAGCCTGTAAGAAATCACAAAAAGGTGAAGCTTCTCGATCTTTCCTCTGATAAAGACCACAATCGCAGTGTTATTTCGTTTATCGGAGAACCTGAGGCGGTCCAGGAGGCTGCCCTTGCGATGGCTTTAAAGGCCATCGATCTTATTGATATGAGGTCTCATCGGGGGGCACATCCTCGAATAGGAGCTGTGGATGTTGTTCCTTTTGTACCCATCCTTGGGGTTGAGATGGAAGAGGCTGTGAGAGTTGCGAGAGCGTTTGGGAAGGAATTAGGAAGAAGGGGGATTCCGGTTTATTATTATGAAGAGGCAGCTACTCAGCCTGAACGAAAAGAACTTCCGGTAATACGAAGGGGAGAATATGAAGGTCTTCAAAGGAAATTAGAGGATCCAGCCTGGAAGCCAGACGAAGGTCCCGCTATTTTTAATCCAAAATCAGGAGCTACGGTTGTGGGCGCCCGATTTCCGCTGATCGCCTATAATGTGAACCTCAAAACGAGAGAGATCGAATTGGCGAAAGAGATTGCCAA
>JBDOIB010000137.1:0-1353 GCA_041082155.1 Thermodesulfobacteriota bacterium
TCAGCTGGCTGATTATCGCGTCAAGCAGGTTACCGATATTCTTAAAGAAGGCGATGAAGTCTTGGTGAAAGTGATTGATATTGATCCCCAGGGCCGAATTCGACTGAGTCGGAAAGCGGCCCTTCGAGAAGCAGGTCGATTAAAAGAAAGTAAACCAGGGAAGACCTCCCATTAAATCTTTTCATCCTCTCAAACGACAAAGGGTGAGAGGGTATACTAAATTCCATAATGATTGGATATGTGAAAAAATGGTAAAAAGATTTCAACAAATTCCAAAGACAGCCTTATACAATGATGGAACAGGTTATCAGAAAACCGTTCTTGACAATGGCCTTCGTGTGATCACGGAAGAGATCCCTTACCTTAAGTCGGTTTCTATAGGGATCTGGGTATTAACCGGATCAAGGGATGAAGAACCTCACGAAAACGGGATCTCTCACTTTATTGAGCACCTCCTCTTTAAGGGAACTCAGCGAAGGACAGCTTTTGAAATTGCTAAGGAGATCGATTCCGTCGGAGGAACGTTGAATGCCTTTACAGGAAGAGAATACACTTGTTTTTATGCGAAAGTCCTTGATCGGAACCTCCCTCTGGCAATCGATCTTCTTTCAGATATCTTCCTCTACTCGGTCATGAATGAAGAAGATATTGAAAAAGAAAGAATGGTGATTCTTCAAGAGATTAAAATGGTGGAAGATACTCCAGATGATTATATTCATGATCTTTTTAATCGTGCCTGCTTTGGAAATCATCCCTTAGGATTTCCCATCTTTGGAACCTCCGAGCAGGTCCAATCATTTCAGAGGGATCAGATTCTACAATACTTTAAGAAAAACTACTCTCCGGAGCAGACCCTGATCTGTGCAGCAGGAAACCTGAACCATCAGGAGGTTGTCGATCTGGTAAAAGAGAGTTTCGGAAAAGTCCCGAAATCCAATCATCATCGGGAGCGGATGAAACCCGATCCTATTTCGACCACCTACATCCTTCAGCGAGACCTTGAACAGGTCCATTTTTGCCTCGGAACAAAGGGACTCCAATACAACCATTCCCTTCGATTCGGTTCTTATGTTCTGAACACGATTCTGGGAGGGGGAATGAGTTCAAGGCTCTTTCAAGAAATTCGTGAAAATCGTGGGCTTGCCTATTCTGTGTACTCCTATCTTCCTACCTACCTAGATACGGGGTTGGTCGTGGTCTATGCCGGCACTGAGGGGAGCACTTTTCATGAGGTCCTTCGTTTGATTCTGGGTGAGTTTCAGCGGCTCAAGAGCGAACCCTTCCGAAATGGAGAACTGGAGATCGCTAAGGAACATCTCAAAGGAAACCTGCTCCTCAGCCTAGAAAGTTCTG
>JBDOIB010000140.1:0-1075 GCA_041082155.1 Thermodesulfobacteriota bacterium
CTTCTTTTGGTTTGATAAAGATGATCTATAAACTTTCGCTCTAGTTCTGAGCGGCTATCCGTAAGTGATCGTAACCAGCGATAATGGTCCTCATAATCTCTTCCCGATTTCCGAGAAAGCACATTGCCCTTTGAAATTCTTAGCAGAAGCTCCTTGATCATATGTCTATTCAGTTTTGGATAATCCCGTTGATTTCCATAAGAGAGTAAACATTCATAGCAGGCTCGGAAACATTCGGGCTTGAGATCCTTCAGGGTTTCAGGATGAAAATGGCAGCGCTCTAAAGCTGCTGATCCAATATCAGAGATGACATTCTTTTCCTCAATGAGCCTCCTTAGAACCCCAACTCCTCCCTCGGAGGCCTCCCAAAAGAGAATCGCTCTGTAAGCACCTGATCCTATTCTCTCCGAAGCAATCTCTGATTCCTCAATCTGAAAAACCTGTTCAATCCCTCTCTGGAGGGAATACTGAAGAGATGCCTGAAGTCTATCATCTTTTAAAAGGATAGGATCCAGGGGATAGAGGAGTAAGAGATTATGAAAGTCTCGGACAAAGAGACGGACAATCTCGGGATGTCTTGAGGGTTCTGGTTCGAATTCATCCTCCTCAACCTCAACTCCTCCGAGCCAGACTCCATTATCAATATCAATAAGAAAGCCTTTATCTCTCCTGTTTCTCCATCCATGATTGATCCGATAGAGTTCTGCTACAGGCGCATAAATCATCCTAAAAAGAGGAGAGTGGTTTTCGTCTTCAACTGTAGCCTCAAACATTTTCTTCTGGCCTCCCGGAGAAGGAGCAAATCGAAATTGAGTGCTAACCTCATAACCAAAATGACGACGTTCTTCTTCATCCGATGTGATCCGTTCCCTTCGACATGTTTTTACATTGGAGAGCTCAAGGAGAGAAAAGATTTCGCTTGTGGTTGCATCGAGACGGGTATTGCAGTTCTCGCATAAATCAACCCCCACTTCTTTTTGAAAATACCCACAGACATTACAAACCTTTCCCTGAACCCTTCTTGATAAAAGTCCACCAGGTGGAATAAAAAGACTTCTGGCTTCGTATTTTGAGC
>JBDOIB010000159.1:0-3135 GCA_041082155.1 Thermodesulfobacteriota bacterium
AATTCCGCCTGGGAAGCGTCCGCTTTGGAAAGAAGAAGCAGATCATTGATCAATCGGTTCAGGTAATCAAATCTCTCCATAAAATGAACCAAGCCCTCTCGGTATTCCTCGAGCGACCTTGCTTTCGAAAGGAGAACCTCTGCCTCTCCCTTCAGCGCACAAATGGGGGTCTTCAATTCGTGAGCAACATCCGCTGTAAATTCAGCCATCCGCTTGAAAGAATCTTCCAGTCTGGCAATCATCTCATTAAGAGTTCGGACAAGTTCGTCCATTTCATCATCTGTTCCTCTCTCCTTTAACCTCTCAGTTAAATTTTCTGATGTAATGCTTCGGGCCTTTGATGCAATATAACCAATGGGAGAAAGGGATCTTCTTGCCAGGGCATACCCTCCCGGTGCCCCGAGTATTAACACTATTATAAGAGCCATCAATATATTGTTTCTAAAATGAATCAAGTTTTTTCTCACAAAACGAAGATGGGTCCCAATTTGAATTATCCCATTGAGCTTTCCATTTTTATAAACAGGAGTACTTATGAGCCGATAGGGTGTTTTCCTTTTTGATGAAAGAAATCTCTCTCGTGTCACTTTACCCTTCCTGGCATTCACCAATACTTCCCTGTTCACGACATACCCCAGCTCTTCAAATTTTTTCGAAAAATAGAGGGATTTCCCTTCTTGATCCAAAATTTGAAAGAAAAAAGGGTAATACTTCCGCCCCATCACCTCATCTTCAAATCTCATCAGAAAATGGGTATCTTTGGGACTTTGCAATAAAACCCTTTCCATCTCAAAGGTCTCATCGAGAAGAAATTGATCGACTTCTTTAATGAGCTGGTGTCTTAGACGAAAATAAAGAAACCCAAAAATGATCAAAGCAGAGAGTAAAAAGGTAATGATATAGTAGAAGGTCAATTTAACATCGGTTCTTCGAAGAAAATTACCTTCGATCTTCAAGGACATAACCAATCCCTTTAATGGTGTGAATAAGCTTAGGATCAAAATCTTTGTCTACCTTATTTCTTAGATTGGAAATATGGACATCCACCACATTGGTAGAAGTATCAAAATGGTAATCAAAAACCTTCTCCAAAATCATCGTCCTCGTGAGCACCTGACCTGGATGTCTCATAAAAAACTCAAGAAGGGCATACTCTTTGGGAGTTAATTCAATCTTGACCTTATTCCTGAAAACCCGATGACCCTCGGTCTCTAATATCAGATTGGCAATCCGTAAAATGGATGGAGATTTAACCTCTTTTGTCCTCCTGAGGAGAGCATGAATCCTTGCTAACAGTTCATTAAAAGAAAATGGTTTAACCAGATAATCATCAGCACCCAAACCTAGCCCATAGACAATATCTTTTTCTGAATCCTTCGCCGTTAAAAAGATAACAGGCGTCAGGATCCCTTTTGATCTCATCTCTCTTAGAATATCTCTTCCGTCTACTTTTGGAAGCATGATATCAAGGAGGACCAGATCATAATTTTCATGGAGAACAAGATATAGGCCTTTTCCTCCCTCATTTGCCACATCTACATCAAATCCGTTTTCTAATAATCCCTTTTTTAAAAATTGAGAAATCCCTCGATCATCTTCAACCAATAAAATCTTCATTCCTTCCTTACTACTCCTGTCTGTATGGCTGATTCTTTCACTGCCTGGGCTACTTGCTCAGCAACTTTCCGATTTAAAACACTGGGAATAATGTAATCTTCGCTTAACTCCCTCTCTGATACCATGTGAGCGATGGCCTGGGCTGCTGATAGAAGCATCTCATTATTTATCCCTCGTGCACCAATATCCAGAACTCCCCGGAAAAGTCCCGGGAAGCAGAGCACATTATTAATCTGATTGGGATAATCGGACCTGCCTGTCGCCACCACCCTTGCAAACCGTCGTGCCTCTTCAGGCATAATTTCAGGAACAGGATTAGCCATGGCAAAAACGATTGGGTCTTTGGCCATGCTCTTAATATCCCTTGCATGAATCACCCCGGGTTGGGAAAGGCCAATAAAGACATCAGCTCCTTTCATTGCTTTTGAAATGGTACCCCGAATCCCTTCTGGATTGGTCTCTTCAGCAATCCTCTCCTTTACGGGATTCATATTTTCCTTCCGTCCTTTATAGAGGATACCCGCCCGATCACACCCAATTATTTGCTTCACCCCTAAAGAGAGAAGAAGCCGAATCGAGGCAATCCCAGCCGCACCTAATCCACTTACCACTATACGAAGATCTTCAAATCTTTTTCCAACTAACCTTAAAGCATTAATCAGCCCAGCCAGAATCACTACTGCGGTCCCATGTTGATCATCATGAAAAACCGGTATATCCAGTTCCCTCCTTAATTGAGACTCAATTTCGAAACATCGAGGGGCTGAGATATCCTCCAGGTTGACTCCTCCAAATCCAGGAGAGATCGCTTTAACCACAGAGACGATCTCTTTTGGATCCTTTGTATTCAAACAGATCGGAAAGGCATCTACCCCAGCGAATTCCTTAAAGAGCATCGCCTTTCCTTCCATAACTGGCATTGCCGCCTCCGGACCAACATCCCCAAGGCCTAAAACGGCTGTCCCATCCGTTACAATGGCAATCGTATTCCTTTTAATGGTGAGCTCATAGACCTTTTCTCGATCCTCGTGGATGGCAGTGCAAATCCTCGCCACTCCAGGAGTATAAGCCATTGAAAGATCTTCACGCGAATTGAGGGGAAGCTTATTCTTTATCTCAATCTTTCCACCCTGATGAATCATAAAGGTTCGATCTGCTACCTTGATGACATTAACCCCCTTGATTCGACTTACTTCCTCGACTACTTTTTGACCCATCAATCCATCTGCCACATTGACGGTTATCTCCCTTACCGTGAAGTCCTTCTTAAACCCCACAAGATCTACTGCCCCAATATCCCCTCCTGCTTTTCCAATGGCAGAGGCCACCCTACCGAGCATTCCGGGCTTGGTCAAGAGTTCAACTCTTATCAGAATACTATAACTCGGACTTGGTGTCTTAATCATATCTTCCTCCTCTGTTTTCTACATTCTTTATATCTTTGTTGAGATTCCTCTATAATTCGAATAGCTGATTCTTGATCTTCCCAACCTTCCACTCCAGTTTTTTTCTCTTCCA
>JBDOIB010000169.1:0-1105 GCA_041082155.1 Thermodesulfobacteriota bacterium
TCCATGAGGCGGTGCTCCATATTTCAATGCCTCAATTAAGAATCCGAACTTAATCCTTGCCTCTTCCTCGGGAATTCCCAGTATCCTGAACATCTGTGCCTGAATCTCTGGTTTATGAATCCTGATACTTCCTCCTCCAAGCTCATACCCATTAAGAACAATATCATAGGCCTTTGCCTTAATGGAACCCAGAGCTGAATCAGGCCTTTTGAGGTCTTCTTCCTTTATAGAGAAGAGTTTTTCTATATCTTCATCCACAGGAGATGTAAAGGGATGATGCATCGCCTGGAATCTCCTTTCATCTGGATTCCATTCAAGAAGGGGAAAATCCACAATCCAGAGAAAGTTAAATCCCTCTTTTATGAGGTTAAGCCGCCTGCCGAGTTCAAGCCTCAATCTTCCAAGGACATTATGAACTATATCTTCTTTATCCGCCACAAAGAGCATCATGTCTCCTTCTTCTGCACCGAGCCTTTCAGCCATCTGCCTCAGAATGCCTTCAGGAAAAAATTTTGTAATGGGAGAGTCAAAGCCATTTTTTATCTTTATCCAGGCAAGTCCTTTTGCTCCAAAGGACTTTGTCTCCTCTGTCAAAAGATCTATCTCTTTTCTGGAAAGCCCTGCCATACCTTTTCCCCTTATTGCCTTTACACAGCCTCCCTGCTTGAGGGCATCAAGAAAGACCTTGAACTCTCCTTCCCTGGCAAGGTCTGCCATGTCGACAATCTCAAGTCCGAATCGGGCATCAGGCTTGTCACTACCATACCTTTCTATCGCCTCTTTATAAGTGAGTCTTGGAAAGGGGGTCTCAAGTTCAATATCAAGAGCCCTTTTAAAGACCTCTTTAAGAAGTCTCTCTATAAGGGATAGGATATCTTCTATCTCAACAAAGGAGCTCTCTATATCAACCTGTGTGAATTCTGGCTGTCTGTCTGCTCTCAGGTCTTCGTCTCTGAAGCACCTTGCAATCTGAAAATATCTTTCAAAACCAGCTATCATTAGTATCTGCTTAAAAAGCTGGGGAGACTGGGGAAGGGCATAGAATGTGCCAGGATTAAGTCTGCTTGGAACAAGAAAATCCCTTGCTCCCTCTGGTGTCGATTTT
>JBDOIB010000175.1:0-5537 GCA_041082155.1 Thermodesulfobacteriota bacterium
TTGGATTCCTAATCCGTGTGCCGCCCGTTCGAGTCGGGCCAGGGGCGCCAATCATTTAAACAAATTCGTTTCGTCATTCCCAGATTATTTTCTGAAGGGCTTCAGGATTTACCAGATAAGATACAACATGTCTAAAAGGGAATATCATTTTTAAAAACCTATTGAAAAATCACCTGATTAAATAGAAGAAAAAATTACGGGATTTAATGAAATCAGGTCTCAAAAGAAGGGTTGGAATGAAGGGTGGATGAATTACTCTTTAACATTCAAAAAAATATTAGAGGATCTGAAGGAGGTGGAACCTCCCCTTCCTAAAAAGGAGCGGGTCGGTTGGACTTGCACTTATTTGCCTTTAGAGATTCTTGAGGCGGCCGATCTAATTCCATTTCGAATCCTTCCTGAAACCACCACAGAGAAAGCCGATTCCTATCTTGACCCCAATTTCTGTCCTTTCATCAAAGCCTCTTTAGAGAAAGCTCTTTCAGGAGGATATTCCTTTCTCTCCGGGTTAATCCTCCTCAATACCTGTGATGGAATGCGACGGCTTTTTGATGCGTGGCGTTTTTACTGTAAGCCCACTTTTTCTTATCTTCTTGATCTTCCCCGTGTTATTCATCCTTCTTCAGTGGCTTTTTTTAAAGAGTCATTAAAGGATTTAATTCATCAACTGGGTGTTCATTTCGGCCGAAAGATCACCGAAGATGACCTCCAAATGGCTATTGAAAGGGCAAATAAATCAAGAGCTCTTGTGACAAGGCTTTTTTCATTACAGGGGAGGGGGGAACCCCCTCTCACTCACGGGGATATTCTCGAAATTTTATCCGAAAGCTGGAAGACCGACCGCTCTTCATTTAATCAGGCCCTTGAAAAATTTATTCCCCTCATCGGAGAAAACCAGAGGGTTTGTTCTGAAACTCCCAGAATAATGGTAACCGGATCCCTTTTAGATGGAAGTGCCCTTATTCGAATGATTGAAGAATTGGGAGGGGTAGTCGTGGCTTCAGATCTTTGCAATGGTCAGAGGACTCTTAATTGGGTGAATTTGAATTCAGACCCCTTATTTTCTTTAAGCCGATCCTATCTTGGAAAGCCACCATGTGCCAGAATGCATGATACCAAACGGAGAATAGAAGTCCTTAAACAACAATTGATAGAATCCCACGCTCAGGGGCTCATCTACTTTTCTCTTAAATTCTGCGATCCATTTCTCTACGAAGTTCCAGCCCTAGAGGAGGCCTTGAAGGGAATCGGCATTCCTATGCTTTTTATTGAAGGAGAGTACACAGGGAAACCAAGTGGAGGATGGCGGACCAGAGTCCAGGCCTTCCTGGAGGTGATTGGGGAAGATGTTCGACAAAGGGTTGAGTGAAAGGTATTTAAGAAGGTTGATCCATCTTCCAGCAACCTATCAGATCCTATTCCCGCTCCTTGGGCTTCTCCATTTAAAAGAAAATCGAGCCTACAGGATTTGGGTGAAATTCCTCCTAAATACTTTCCGAGAGGCTTATGCCCGAAAGAAGCCTGTGGTTTGGATTAATTCATTTTTTCCTTCAGAAATCATCTACGGATTGGGCGCCCTTCCGGTTCTACCTGAAATCATCTCGGCCCTGGTAACCTATCTGGGGTTGAGTGAACGATTCATTTTTAAGGCAGATACCCGGCTGTCCACAGATCTATGCTCTTTTTATAGGTGCACTCTGGGTCTGGTTTTAGAGAACTATCTTCCCCGACCTCACCTCATCCTCTCCTCCTCACACCTTTGTGATGGAGCAAATAAGTTTTTTAACTACCTGAGTCAAATCTACCAATGCCCCCACTTTTTGTTGGATCCGCCTTATTACGATCAATCCCATTCCCATCGCTATATGGAAGAGCAGATAGAAGAGCTTGTAAGACAATCTTCTTCGGTTCTTTCTCTTCCCTTAAGCAAAGATCGATTTTCCATGGTATTGGATCGTTCTAATCAGACTCGCCAATGGATGGTCAAAATTAATCAGCTCAGAGAGTCTATTCCTTCTCCTTTTCCAGGGAGCGAGGGGTTGAGTTATCTGTCTGGAATGAGTTTTTATTCCATGGGATCGGTCTGGGCCCTTCATTTTTTCCCAGCGCTCCATAAAGAAATTAAGAAAAAAGTAACTTTAAAAAGAGGATATCTTCCCAAGGAGAAACATCGGCTTCTTTGGCTTCATCACGTCCGTCCTTATTATAAAAATGAAATTTTCAACATTCTCTCTTCGAAAGGAGTCTCTATTTCTTTTGAGGAGGCCAATTATCTCTACTGGCCTCCCCTCGATACGTCACAACCTTGGAATGGACTTGCTAATAAGATATTATCAAACATCTGGGCAGGTCCTATAGAAAGGAGAATAAAAGCGATTGAGGAGATGATCCTCACCTATTCGATCGACGGAGTCATTCATTTTTCTCATTGGGGATGCAGACAATCCAGTGGGGGAGCGGCCATCATTGGCGATTGGCTCAAACAGAAGGGAATTCCTTATCTTGTCCTCTTCGGAGATTGTGCAGATCCAGCCAATTACTCTCCCGGGCAAACAAGAACAAGACTCGAGGCATTCATTGAAATGATGGGGTAGAAGATGAGTAAAAGAATATATGCAGGTTTGGATATTGGTTCAATCTCATCAGAAGCTCTTCTTCTTTCGGACGAGGGGATCATCTCGTATTCCATCATGGTAACGGGGCCAAACCCCCAGAAGGCTTCAAGAGAGTGTTTAAAAGAGGCCCTTTTAAAGGGCGGAATAGAAGAGGAATCTATTTCCAGGATTGTGGCCACAGGGTATGGGAGGGTCAGTGTCCCGTTTAAAGCAAAAGAGATTACGGAAATCACCTGCCATGCCCGAGGGGGTTACTTCCTTTTTCCAAAAACAAGAACAGTCATTGATATTGGGGGTCAAGACAGCAAAGTCATTACCCTGGATGATTGGGGGAGGGTCACTGATTTTGTCATGAACGATAAGTGTGCTGCTGGCACCGGAAGGTTCTTAGAGGTCATGGCAAATGCTTTGGATGTGAAACTTTCAGAAATGGGGAAAAGATCCCTTAAAGCAAACAAAGGGGTTTCAATTACAAGTATGTGTACGGTATTTGCAGAATCTGAGGTGATCTCCCTCATTGCGGAGGGTCGGGAAGTAGAAGAGATTCTTCGCGGGCTTCACGATTCGATTGCCCACAGGATCTTCAGAATGGCGAGGCGCCTCAGAGTAAGAGGGGAGATTACGATCAGTGGCGGTGTGGCAAAAAATGAAGGGATTGTGGAAGCCCTTAAGAGACTTTTTGAAATGCCGATCAATATTCCAAAAGAACCACAGATTGTAGGAGCCTTGGGAGCTGCCCTCATTGCAAGAGAGATGATTTGATTTATTGAATCTTTAATTAAATTTTAATTGAATTTTTAATTGATATCAGGCAATATCTCAGGGTGAAACCATAGATCAAAATTGAAACCAAGGAGATTAAAAGGGATCTATGATTAAAGCGGAAACGATTGCCATTGGATCAGAGCTTCTTTTAGGCCAGATTGTGGATACAAATTCTTCTTATATCGGGAGAAGACTGGCAGATATTGGGATCGAACTGGTGAGAATTTCAGCTATTGGAGATGAACTTGAACAGATCAAGGAAACTCTGCGAGAAGCCCTTTCACGATCCCAGGTCATTATCACGACGGGTGGAATTGGTCCTACAGAGGATGACCTCACTCGTGAAGCAGTGGCGGAGGTTTTTGGGCGAGCTTTAACATTTCAACCCAAATTGATGGAACAGATTGAGGCCCTTTTTAAAAAGAGGGGCTTCCGGATGACGGAGAATAATCGAAAACAGGCCTTCATTCCAGAAGGGGCTATACCCATTGAAAATCCAAAAGGAACGGCTCCTGGCTTTATAATGGAATATTCTAATGGGTCAGTGATCACTCTTCCAGGAGTCCCTTCCGAAATGGAATATCTATTGGAGAATGTCGTTCTCCCCTACCTCAGGAGTCGATTCCAATTAACACGAGAAGTGATTCAATATAAGGTGCTGCGGGCCTGTGGGCTGGGAGAGAGTGCCATTGGTCTTCAAATTCGTGACCTTATGAAAGAGAGTAAGAACCCAACCGTTGGAACTTTAGCTTCTGTTGGAGATATCAAGATTCGAATTACAGCGAAGGCAGAAAGTTCTGAGAAGGCCACCAAACTGATCGAAGAGATGGAGAGAGAAATTCGGAATCGTCTCGGAATCCTCATCTATGGAGTTGGGGAGGAAACCCTTCCCGGAGTCGTGGCTGAAAAATTAGAAAAATTGAGGCTCACCCTCTCTGTTGTTGAAACTCTGACCGGGGGAAATATCTCTCAAAAAATGACAGCTGTTAGAACTCACAGCTTTCTTCAAGGTTTCATTCTTCCTTCCATGGATTCTCAAAAACAGTTTTTTAATTTCACTGGGGATGAGTTAAATCTCGCCATGAATGAACCCCTAACATGGACCGAGCTATTGGCTAAAAAAGGAAGGGATCAGTTTAAGACGGATCTTACTTTAGCTACCTTTGGAAAAGTGATCGAAGAGCTAAATAAAGAGGAATACCGGATGGAAACCTTCTATGTGCTTAATGACCAAGATCATTTTGAACATATCCAACAGCCCTTGGGGGGTGAACTCTGGATGATCCGGGAGAGGGCCTCGATTCTTGCATTAGACATGTTAAGAAAATATCTCATAAAAAGGTTAAATAAGTGAGACTATGACCAAGAAGACGATCCGGTGTCCAAGATGTCAAAACGAGATTGAAATTTATCGGAATCCCATTCCTACGGTGGACATTATTATTGAGATTGATTCAAAAGGAATTATCTTGATTAAAAGAAAGAACCCTCCTTTTGGATGGGCTCTTCCGGGTGGGTTTGTTGATTATGGAGAATCTTTGGAAGAGGCAGCTAAAAGGGAAGCCAAAGAAGAGACTAACTTAGAGATTCACAGTCTTCGTCAATTTCATACCTATTCAGACCCTTCAAGAGATCCGAGACACCATAGTATTTCAACTGTTTATATTGCAAAAGCTAAAGGAATTCCTCAAGCCAAGGATGACGCCGTTGAGATAGGAATTTTTAATGAATCTGAGCTGCCAGAAGAAATAGCCTTTGATCACCGCCAGATTCTGTATGATTATTTTCGGGAGAAAGAAGATAAATAGTCCTGGCTAACTTAATTTTTTGAGAGCCTCTTCGATTCGATCCATCCCCTCCTTTATCTCCTCCATTGAAGTAGCGTAAGAGAGTCGAAGGAATTGGTCAGCCCCAAATTCGATCCCGGGAACGACTGCTACTCTAGCCACTTCAAGAATATAGTCGGCAAGTTCAGTGGAATTAGAAATCTTTTTCCCTTGATAAGATTGCCCATAATAAGAGGAGAAGTTGGGAAAGACATAAAAGGCTCCCATAGGCTTTAAACAATGAACCCCTGGAATCTCATTGAGCCTTTGAACGATATAATTTCTTCTTTTCTCAAAAGCAGATACCATTTTCTTAACTTCGTCTTGAGGA
>JBDOIB010000181.1:0-1004 GCA_041082155.1 Thermodesulfobacteriota bacterium
GAAATCCCTGCAAAGTCAATAAAATTAAGTATTCTATTTTCGCCATCATAGTTGAAGGATGCCTTTATTTCTTTTATCCTGTCTAAAGGATTGAATCCTTTTCCATTTAGATGCTTTACCGGTCTGTAAAGGAACCACCCAGCAGGAGAAAACCTCTTTCCCGCATGTGCAAACTCACCATCCACAATTCCATCAGGGATAGGAAATTTGAGACCTATCAATTCCATAATTGCTTTATCCCTCACACCCTCTGCCTTTATGTGAAGTCTGAAATCATGGACAGGTATGGGAATCTCTGCCTCAGCATCTGCCTTACCTCCATAGAGTTCACCATGAGCATTAGAAAAAAATAATCTCCTTTCCTTAAAGACCACTTCTGTATTCAGGTCATCTATCTCTATACCGAAAAGATTTCCCTTTCTCAACCTTGCCTCTCCTCTTAAAACAGGAGAAAGAACCTTCCCTCCAACCTTTGCATTAAATCTTAAATCGCCAGAGAGTCTTTCTTTTACTGAAAGGATCTCCATGAGATTTTCCAGTCTCATGTCTCCCACTGTCTCGATCTCACAGGATAGCCCGGATAAAAAATCTGAAAATTCCTGACCCCATGGCCGAGCAATCAAAACACCCTTTGCCTTGAGATAACCCTTATCCTTTGGTGCTGCTCTAAGAGAGAGGGTCTCTATTATATCCTCCATAAAGACCTTGAAGCCAATTCTCAGCTGTGACTCTCTCAAAAGGTGAAATCTGCCTGACAGGTCAATCTCTGACCTTCCAGAAAGAAGTATCATATCCTTTATATTTATCTCTTCAAGAGTGCCTTCCCTGAGTATCTTTACGGGAATGGAAATAGCAGCCCTGAAACCAATGGATTTTTTAAGCCCTTCATAAAAGGTCTCTCCAGATGCAATAATCTCAATCTCTTCTCTCAACCTGCCATCTATTTTTATATCCTTTACACTCCAGTTTTTTTGTTCCTTCCAGAAAAACTCACCTTTTGATAT
>JBDOIB010000208.1:0-3920 GCA_041082155.1 Thermodesulfobacteriota bacterium
CTGGATGAAATGCTGAATTACATTCTTAAAGGGACGAGAGAAAGAACAGCATCAGAAGAAGAAGGAAAAGAGGAAGAAGAATGAAGTTCATTAAGAAGGCGATTCTGAAATATCGGTTGAGGAGGCTGGTCAATCTTCACCTGAAAATCGATGAAGCAATGAAGAAGAGAGGATGGCCGGGATGGAGAAGAAGGCAGTGGTGGCGGGATTTTATAAGGTCGCCAGAAGCGAGAGAAGAATTCTGCATTGGATTATTGAAGGACCTGGAGGCTATTAAATGAGAGACCTGGCTGAGGTATTGGTTGGCAATAAACGGAAAATTGAAGAGCTGGAAAGAAAAGCGGCGGAAAAAGCGGGAATGAGGTTTTTATTTTTCGATGAAGCGAAATTATTCGGAAAACAAAGAGATAAATACATTGCCGATTACATAGAGAGATTAATTAAAGATTTGTGGCCGGAAATTCTGGAGGCGGCAAAACTTGGGAAGGAAACCTATGGAGAAATTGAGAAACGAGCAGCTTGAGCTTTTCAGGCTGAAGGTGAGGATGACGATAGAGCAGTGGGCGGAAAAGATGAAGGTTATTGTGGCGGAAAATAAGGCGATGGGAATGGAGCTGGAAGGGATTAAAAAGATGAAAGAATCGGAAAAATCAGTCTGGGCGGCCGAAAAAGAAGCTTTGAATAAAGCTATAAAGCTGGAGGCCGGGGGTCTGATTAATCGAATTTATCAGGCTTCTTATCTGGGAGAGTTGTGATGGCGGAGGTCAAGTTGATCAATGTGATTCTGAGTTCAAATCCTTGTCCGAAGTGCGTGGAAGCAAGCCACAGCAAGCCAAAGACATTGAAAGAATGGAAAATGTCGGAATGGGGACTGCCGGGAAGCTCGGGCCGGTACTGCAAATCTTACTGCCACTGCATTCTGGCCCCAGTGGATGTGATTGATGAGTTTCCGAATATCAAGAGAAAAGTGGAGGAGCAAAAAGACATAACGATGAAGGCTATTGTGGATATTTATCCGAATGAAGAAGAGCTGAAGGCGTTGATGGATGAATGGAATGCCACAAGAGGCAAACTTCCGCCTGAAATCTATGAAATGGACCTTGAAGATGTCATTGATTATCTGAAGAAGTTGATGGGAAAGAAATGAGCGTCAGGATGACGGGAATAATCGAGACAAGAGGAGTATTGAGGGAAATTGAGGAGTTTCTTTCTTCAAAAAAGCCGATGCAGGAATTTTGCGACGGGGTAAAAGAGAGAATTTTAAAGAAGACTGCAGAAGGGAAAGATTATATGAGCCGAAAATTCAAGGCTTATTCGGCGGCGTATGCGAAAAGAAAAGGTTCGAAGCATGTCAATTTAAGGCTTTCGGGGCAAATGCTGGATTCGATTAAAAGCGAAGCTGAATCTTCATTGAAAGGAAGAGTCTGGGTCGAAGGAACGCCTCATGGAAAGATTCGGTCCGATATGCTGGCGAATATTCACACCACGGGAACGGGAAAACAGCCAAGACGGGAATTCATGAATATATCGCAAGCGGGGATCAAAGAGCTGACGAAAAAATGCTTTGATGATCCGCTTTTGGAGCTGGCAAAGAAGGCAAGGGGATGAAAAAGAAAGAGATTAAAATTCCTGATTTTCCGATGGCGGTGGCATGCGCAAAAGACTGGACGCTTTACAACGAGCAGAAACCTGCGAATGACAGATTTGATGTTTCAATCGGATATGTAATCGGGTTTCTGGTGAAAGAAGATGATGAAAAGGTGGTTTTATCAGCGAATGTGTTTACGGATGGTCAGGTAAGAGAAACAACGGTGATACCGAAAGAGAATATCATTTTTATCAAGAAACTTTATTTTGGGGGAAGAAATGCCAAAGGGATTTGAAAAGGTGGAAAGAAAATTATTGGCGGCGGCCAGAAAAAGGGGATTCGGGAAAGAAAGGACGGGAAGATATGTTTACGGGACATTGAGAAAGCTGGGCTGGAGGCCGTCAAGGAGAAGGAAATAATCCGGGAAAGGATTATTTGAATAAAAAATGGAGGTCAGAGAATGACAAAACCGAATGAGGATCTGGGAGATCCTAAAAAGAAAGAAGGCGAAGAGGGGAAAGATAAAGTCCAGAAGGATGAAATCGATCCCAAAATCGCCGAGATCATGAAAGATCCGGACGCGGTCCAGGCGCTCCTGGAGGCGAAAAGGGCGGCCAATGCTGAGGCGAAAAAATACCGTGAGAAGTTAGAGGCATTAGAAGCGGAAAGGAAAAAGATTGAAGAAGAAAAGATGAAAGAACAGGGCAAGTTTCAGGAGCTGGCCGAATCATTGAAAAAGGAGAAAGAGGAATTGGAAAAAAAGTTCAGAGAGATGCTTATTTGGAGAGCCTTGGAGAATGAGGCCATCAGACAGGGGATTATGGATCCGGAAGGAGTGAAGCTGGCTGACCTGAGCCTTGTCAAAATTGACAAGGATTATCAGATTGAAGGGGTTAAAGAAGCGATAGAGAAGCTGAAGAAAGAAAAATCTTATCTTTTTGAAAAGAAAGAGGGGGCAGCTCCCCCACCGGGCGAAAAGCCAGGGTTCAGGAAGAACCTTTCATCTGAGGAGAACCTCACGCCGGAGCAAAGACTTGCGAGGGCATTGATGAAGAAATGAGAAATTCAATTTCAATGAGGAGGTAAAAAGAAATGGCTTTAACGCTTGCTGAATATGCGAAGATGTCTCAGGATGAACTGCGAAGAGCGGTTATTGAGACCTTCGCTAAAAGCTCTGCTGTTCTGGACAGTCTCCGCTTTTCTGATATTGAGGGAAGCGCGCTTCAATATAACATTGAAAAGGCTCTTCCTGGTATCGGATTCAGGGGAATCAACGAGGCCTATTCAGAATCAACTGGTATTCTGAATCCGGCCGTTGAGAAACTGAAGATCATCGGCGGAGACTTGGATACAGATTTATTTTTGATCAAGACGATGGGCGAGGATCGCTGGGCGACAGATGTGAAGATGAAGATCAAAGCGGCCGCTCTTTATTTTACCCGGATGTTCTTTGATGGTGATGAATCGGTTGATCCACGGCAGTTCGATGGCCTGAATAAAAGATTGACCGGAAGTCAGGTTATTTCGGCTGGAACGAATGGGGCTGAATTAACTGAAAATATGTTGGACCAACTGATTGATGCTGTTGAGGGGGGTCCAACTGATCTTTACATGTCAAAGAAGATGAGGAGACAGCTTAATAATTTAGCCAAGGCCAATCAGCTTCTCAAAACTACGGTTGATCAATGGGGAAGGCCGATTGAAACATATGCGGGAATTCCGATCCGAATCATTGAACGAGATAACCTGGATAATGAAATTCTTGATTTTGATGAAACCCAGGGTTCTTCAAACCAGACGGGTTCAATTTATGCTGTAAGGAATGAGGAAGGCTATCTTGAAGCGATTCAGAGCGGGCCGCTTGACACCAGAAAATTTGATGAACTGGAGCAGAAACCGGCCAAGAGAGTAAGAATTGAATGGTATGTTGGGATTGCGATCTTTCATCCACGAGCTGTCGCTCGGCTTAAGGGAATTCTCGCCACTGTCGGATAAGGAGGTGAAGGATGAGCGAGATTCAATATGATGCGCTTTTGGAATTGAAGGCTTCAGGCGCTATAACAACAAGCGGTCAAGGCAGTGCTGTTCTGGTCGGCCCTAATCTTAAGGGGAAATTGAAAGCGGTCATTCACATCACAGCGGTTGGGGGAACTTCTCCCACAATCGATTTCAAGCTTCAGGAATCTGAAGACGGGTCCACCTGGTCAGATATTGCTCATTCGCGGTTTGACCAGATTAATGCGACAGGTGTTTATGTCCAGGAATTCTCAAACACAAAAAAATATGTCCGTTTGGCTTGGACTGTAGGCGGAACTTCCCCTTCTTTCACGAC
>JBDOIB010000419.1:0-8094 GCA_041082155.1 Thermodesulfobacteriota bacterium
GTGATGAATTGGGTCCAGAAAATAAAATCCGAATTTCCCTCGACCTACATTCTTCTCGGAGGCTATACGGCAAGTTTCTTTCACGAAGAGATTATGAAGAATTTCAATTCGGTCGACGGTGTGATCCGTGGAGAAGCAGAGCAACCCGTTCTGGAATTAACCCAGGCCCTCCTCCAGGGGGAAGAAGATCTCTTCTCCGTTCCTAATCTCACCTGGAGGAGAAAAGGAAGAATTCTCATCAATCCTCTTTCCTATGTCGCCACCGAAGAAGATCTAAATCGCCTCTCCTTTACCAATTTCTCTCTTCTTAAAAATTATCAAACCTATATTCGCTTCATCGGTCAACCGTTCTATGTCAAAGGAGTCTCTAAAGAGAGAAATTTTCGGATCTACTCCCTTCGTTCCCCCATCTATCATCTTCCTCTGGGGAGAGGATGCCCGGTTCAATGTACCTGGTGTGGTGGGGGTCGTTCGGCACAGGAGATCATTTCTGGAAGAAAAGAAGTCACCTTTCGAGGGATAGAGTATGTTCTTCAGACCATTCAAGAAGCCCTTTCCTATGGCTATGAAACCTTTCACATCTGTTTCGATCCCTTTCCTTCAAACCCGGAATACTTTCTTGAACTCTTCAATCAGATTCGAAAGGCAAAAATTCGAATGGAATGCTTCTTTGAATCTTTTGGACTCCCAACCCCCGAATTTATCCAATCCTTTAAGGAAACCTTCCCAGGTTCCAAGTCTTTCATTGCCCTTTCTCCAGATGCGGGAACTGACCGCATGAGGAGACTCCATAAGGGTTATTCCTATTCCAATAAAGCCCTGATGGAAACCCTCGAGCAGCTGAAATCGAGTGAAATTTACTGTGACCTTTTCTTCACCATTGGCCTTCCCTTTGAGAGCCAGAGCGATCTTGATGGGCTGATCCAGCTTCAGAAAACAATTCGTTCTCGCTATCCCAATGTGAGGGGGATTCGGACTTTCACCATCGAGATGGAACCCGGTTCTCCCTGGTATCTTCACCCAGAATCTTACGGGGTAAAGAGTCAGCTTCGTCATTTTATGGATTATTATTCTTACCATTCGGGGCAGAATAGTTGCTTCTCCTCTTTAGGTTACTGGATCCCAGGGTATTTTGAGGGGAATAAGAATCCTCAAGAATTTGAGAAAACCTTGCAGAAGATGAAATGCCAGTACTTCTGTTTTATTCACCCGATCGCAAGACGATCCTCAACCCCTTTCTGGGGAAGAAGGCTTTGCGATCTCTTGAATCTTTTCTGGAAAACAAAACAAGGGCTCAGAAAATTACTTTTCAAAAAAGAATAAATCTGATAAATTAAATTATCTATTCCAAAGAGGAGGTGTTGACGATGAAAAAGATGGCTTGTATGTTATTGGTGGCAGGAGTATCTATATTCCTCATTTCTACCTTCCTCTCTGCAGAGGAGATTGGCAGAGGAGCAAAAATCACCTATCTGGGTCATGCCGCTTTTAAAGTGATTTCTCCAAAGGGGGTAATCCTTTACATAGATCCCTTCCTCAGTGGAAATCCAAAGACACCCCCTGAGATGAAAACGGTGGATAAGGCAGATCTCATCCTTGTGACCCATGGACATGGAGACCATGTGGGAGATACGGTGAGTATGGCTGAAAAGACAAACGCCAAAGTCGTTGTGATCCCAGAATTAGGAAGATATCTTGCCAAAAAAGGGGTCAAAAACGTAATTGGCATGAATAAAGGAGGAACTTATACCTCCCATGGAATTGCCATCACGATGGTCCATGCAACCCATAGTTCCAGTGCCACGGAAGGGGATCAAATCATCTACACAGGGGATCCGGCAGGATTTGTCATCCGCTTGGAGAACGGGTTTACGATCTATCATGCAGGGGATACTGGCCTCTTTAGTGATATGAAGCTGATCGGGGAACATTACAAGCCCGAGCTTTCCCTTCTTCCTATTGGAAGCCATTACACCATGGATCCAAAAGAGGCCACCTATGCAGCAAAACTACTTGGATCAAAGTATGTAATTCCCATGCATTACGGGACTTTTCCCGTGCTTACAGGAACAGCTGAAGAATTTTTGAAGCTCATGAAAGAGGTTCCTCAGACCAAGGTCATCGTCCTTAAGCCCGGTGAGACGGTTCAATAAATAGAGTTCTTCTTCAAAGATAGATTTTTTCTTCTGTTATGGAAGACCCCCTCCTAGAAGGAGGCCGTTACGTATCGAGTCAAAGAACTCTTAAGTGACCTACAGGATTTCTATCTTCTCTCGTTACGGGGACTCGTTGGACTATGGAAAAGGCCCTTCTATTATAAGGATCTCATCGAACAGATGGACTATGCTGGAACGGGTTCTTTGCTGATTATTCTCCTTATCTCTCTATTCATTGGAATGGCGCTTTCCCTTCAACTTTCTGCCGAACTCTCTCGTGTAGGGCTTAAAATGTATACAGGGAAGGTGGTTGGAATTTCGATCATTCGAGAAATTGGTCCTGTCCTTACCGCAGTAGTTTTTGCAGGAAGAGTTGGATCCGGGATGGCCTCTGAGCTGGGATCAATGGTCTTAGGACATCAGGTAGATACCTTAAGAGTATTTGGCCTAGACCCGATCAAAAAACTGGTCGTCCCGAGGATTCTGAGCTCCATTGTGATGCTTCCTGTTTTGACGATTATTGGAGATGCGGCTTCCCTTGTGGGGGCCTATTATATTGCTGTCTTTGTGAGTCACCAGAGCGGAGCTTTCTACTGGAGTTCGATTCGAGAGGTTCTGGTTTATGAAAATGTCTTGGCGGGCTCCATAAAACCCTTTGTCTTTGGATACCTCATCGCCTGTATCAGTTGCTATATGGGGCTTTCGACCAAAGGAGGTGCCATTGGACTTCGTCGAACCACCACAAAAGCTGTGGTCATTTCCTTTATCACCATTATCGTCGCTGACTTTCTATTAACTCGAATCTTACTTTATCTCTTGGGATTCACGATATGATCACCTTTGATCGCGTCTCATTCTCCTATGGGTTAAGACCGGTTCTCAAAGAGATCAGTTTCTCCGTAGAGGAACACGAAAGGGTGGCTATCCTCGGAGGAAGTGGAGATGGAAAGACGACCATTTTGAAACTCATCCTGGGGTTGCTAAAACCTGATTCAGGAAGAATCTGGATCGATGGAACAGATATTACGGATAAAAGAGAAGAGGAGCTTCGAGAGATTAGAACCAAATTCAGTATCGTTTTTCAGGAAGGGGCCCTCTTTGATTCGCTTACAGTGAAAGAAAATGTGGCTTTTCCCCTGAGAGAGTATACCCGGATGAGTGAAGAGGAGATCGATCAAAAAGTGAGAGAACTGTTAAGAAGAGTAGGGTTGGAAGAAGCGATTGATTTAATGCCGGAAGAATTGAGTGGGGGAATGCATCGACGAGTGGCGATTATGCGATCCCTGGCCGCTTTCGAACCCAAGATGTTTCTCTATGACGAACCTACCTCGGGACTGGATCCGGTCAATGCCGATATCATCTGTCAATTAATTCTCAACCTTTCCTCCAAAGGAACAGGGTTTATCGTGGTCACTCATAAAGTCTTCGATGCCTTCAAACTGGCAGACCGGTTCATGTTCTTAAAATCGGGAACCATCCTGTTGGATGGAGACAGAGAGAAGTTCCTTCATTCCAATCTTCCGGAGATCAAAATTTTCCTAAAAGAACTCCGTCTTCCCTAATTTCGAGGAGGAATAAGAGATGTTTGATATGAGAAAGCAGTTGAGATGGTCTAAATTGAAGGTCGGACTGGTCATCAGTCTCGCCCTTCTGATTCTCCTCATTTCTGTCTTTTTCGCAGGAAAGATAGAGAAGTTCTTTATCCCAAAGGTTGAATTGAAAGCACAATTTCATGATGTGAGGGGACTTCGAAAGGGAGCTCCGGTCTGGATTTTTGGAACCGAAGTGGGCGTGGTCAAGGAAATTCAACTAAGTCCGACCCTGGGAGCCGTTGTGACTATCTCCATCCAAAAAAATATCCTCGATTATATGAGACGGGATGCTCAAGCGAGTGTAATGACCATGGGACTCTTAGGAGATAAATATATTGAATTAACCGCAGGCACCCCTCAGGCAGAGCCCATTCAGAGGGGAGATATGATCAGAGGAACGATTCCTCTTGAGTTCTCCGATGTGATGGAGACAGCTTCCATCTCGATTGGAAAAATCGGAGACTTCATCCAGAAACTGGACAACCTCATCGTCAAAATCGAGACCGGAGAAGGAACGATTGCTAAACTTTTAACTAACCCATCCCTTTATGACCATTTAGATCGAACAGCCAGAACCCTCTCTTTAACTCTTGAGGAAATTAAACAGTCCCGGGGAACTCTGAAACGTCTCCTGGAAGATCCGACCCTTTACCAAAAATTGACCTCCACCATCTCCACCTTAGAAGCCGTTGCAAAGGATATTCGTGAAAGTCCAGGAACTTTAAAAAAACTGATAGAGGATCCTTCCCTTTATGAGAAAACCTTCCAGGCCGTTTCTTCCCTTGAAGAGGTCGGCCAAAAGATGGATAAATCTATTGAGAACCTTGGTAAAAAAATGGATACGACCATTTCGACACTCGAGATGTTCAGTAAACGACTCAACGAAAAGCAGGGGACTCTTCAAAGACTCATTGAAGATCCACAACTTTATGACCACCTCAATGAAGGAACGCTTCGGTTAAATGCGATTTTAGAAAAGATGGAACAAGGAGAAGGCCTGGCGGGAGCCATTCTTAGGGATAGGGAGATGGTTAGGGAATTAAAAGATACCGTTACGGAATTCAGGGAGACTGCCTCTGAATTGAAAAAGTTGATAAAGGATATCCAAGACCAACCACGAAAGTATCTGAAGTTTAGTCTCTTTTAAATGAGTAAACCTCTTACATCACCACTTCAAAAACGGTCATGGGAGTTGGATTTCCTTTGACCGAAATCTCGCCCAGATTTCTAAGGGGATAAGGTTGTTGAGGAGGGAGAGATCGGACCACTTCGATAGAAACGAGGATCTTGGTTCCGATGGATTGGGTCAATTCCTCGAGACGTTTTGCTAAATTGACCGTAAGGCCCAACACGGTGGAATCCATTCGCCTTGAGGATCCGATCGTCCCCAGAACAGCCGGACCCCGGTGAATTCCAATTCCGATCTGTACAGATGAATTCGAGGAATTCTGAATCGAATTAAAAGAGGCGGCTGTAGAAATGAGTTCAACCCCACAGGCAAGGGCTCGCCACGAAGAGTCTTCTCCCTCAAAGATACAGAGAAGGGCATCTCCTAAGAATTTATCAATCACTCCTTCCCATCTTTCTATGGTTTGAGAGAACTTCTCATAGAGCTGATTCACTAAGTGAATAAGCTCATCAGGTGGGAGCTCGCTTGAAAGTTTGGTGAACCCCCGGATATCCGCGCAGAGGATCGTCACTTCCTGCAGGTCTGCTTTACCCAGACGAATAGACCCCAGGCCCTGAATCGCAATCCGGCGAAGATAAGCGGGTGGCACAAATTTCTCAAATACATCGCGTGTTTCACGAACTATCTTTTCGAGGGAATGAAAATGGAGGGCCACAGCCACCGTTAGAGATAAGGAAAGCCAAAAAGAGGTAAACCAGAGAATCTGGGATTTTACGAAAATGGCCATTCCCAATGAGCGAAGGCCATCATGAAGGCCTCCCAGGAACCAAAGAAGTAGACCCATGGCAACAGGCAGAAAATAGATGGGCCTGGGAGTTTGACTTTTAAGAAGCCTTCTTATCATAAAGAGGGAATAGAGAAGACCACTCAGAAAACAGTAAAGGTAAATCACAGGTTTCAAAAGTTTGGATTGAGGCCTCAAAATAGAGGGGTCGATTTGATGGGATTCAAGGGGAAGCCCTAAGAACCAGGGACCCTGTCCAATGAGGGCAAGGAGGGAAAGAAGAAGGCTTACCCCTATCATCGATTTAGAGAGCCAACCCAATGGCTTTCTCATGAGAGACGAAACAAACCACATCCAACATGCAGGCAACAGGGCTAATGAAGCAAGATCGATTCGATAACCTAATAGAATCAAGAAAGGAGATTTCTGGAAACTATAGATCAACCAACCTAAAAAGAAGATCGAAGAGAGAAGATAAAAAGTAAATAGAGCCCAGAGAGGTCGATAGGATCGATAAATGAGGAGTACAATCAGGGATAGAAGAGAAAGAACAGAATTGGTAATAAAACCAATAAAAGGACCCAAACTATTCGAGTGGAGGAATTCCGGAAGCATAAACATGCAATAAGAGGTCAGAGAGATTCTTCTAAGGTGTAATAGTCCTTCCCCTCTTGCTCAAACTTTCTTACCCTCCCCTCTTCTTTTAAAATTTCTAAATGACCTACAGCCTCGGAGATTCCTAAAAATACTTCAAAGGGAGGAACACCAGGGAAGAGGTCCATTGCAATCTCAAATGGAGTTTTTGGGCCCTTCAGAAGGGAGGAAACGACTTGATCCATTCTTTGTTTATGATGGAAAAGGATACTCTGAATCAAACCTTTTGGGTCAATCACCTCCTCTCCATGGCCAGGGAAAAGGAGAGAAACGTCAAGCGCTTCAACCTTTTTCAAAGATTGTAAATATTCCTTTAGACTTGGATATCTCAAAGGAGCCCCAGCCTCAGGAAGGTTCATAAAGGGATTGGGAGTAATCTCCTTTAGGAGATGGTCTCCGGTAAAAAGGATCTTCTGCTCCGGCCAGTAGAAGCAAAGAAGTCCCGGACTATGTCCCGGACAGTGGATGGCCCTCCATGTCATAGAAGTAAATGGAATAGAATCTCCATCTGTGAGGAAGAAGGCTTCCTCTAAGGAGTCGGCCATTCCCTGAGCGGTTTCGATATAACGGACAGCCTGGTTCACCAGTTCTTCAGGGGCCCCGTTTCTTAAAAGGATGGATTTTAGCAATCCAAAAGAATGAATAATCGATCGGATTTTTCCATATTCTTTTGGATGAATATAGATTTGGGCCCCTGAGATCGAGGCTATTTTTTTGGCCTGTCCGTAATGGTCAATATGACCATGGGTGATTAGAATCCTCTCGATGGATTGGATGGAGAATCCAATTTCTTCTAATCCCCTATGGAGAGCTTCAAAAGAAACCTCCGTCTTAATCCCTGTATCAATCAGTGTTCTCGGAGGCTCATCAATAAAAAAAACATTGGTTGTTTTGAGAGGAAAGGGGATGGGAAGCTCAATTTTATAAATTTTTTCAAAGACCTGCATACCTAAAAATGCTCACCTTAAGGATTTAGCTTTAGCAATGGCCACCCGGGCAAGAATGGAGACAGGATCGATCACCGGAACCGAGAGATCTCCTTCTTTAAGAACCAATGGAACCTCTGTACAGCCGGCAATGATCGCTTCAGCTCCTTTAAGGATCAAACTTTCAGCAGCTTTGAGCATAAGGGCTTTGGATTTCTCGGAGGGACCAATGACTTTGATCCCCTGATTTCCATAAATAGCCTTCATGACCCATCTTTCTTGTATCTTTGAAGGAGGAAGAATCAGTTCAATGCCGGTGGAGGAGAAGGCCTTCTGGAAAAGACCTGTAAGAAGGGTCCCTGTGCTTGCAAGAAGTCCGATTTTTTTAATTTCTTTATGCTTTTGCTTTACGAATTTAACGGTTTCTTCAATGATATGAAGAATGGGTATGTGAACCTTTTTCTTAAGGGGTTCATAATAATAATGGGCCGTTACACAGGGAATAATGATGAAATCTGCCCCGGCCTTTTCCAGAAGTTTTGCACTTCGGATGAGCTGTGGAAGAGGGCTTGGGCCTTTTCCTTGGATGGCCAGGGTTCGATCCGGAATCTTAGGATTATTATCAATCAGGATTCTCAGATGATCCTGATCTCTCTTTACTTTTGTCCCCCTAACGATCTTTGAAAAGAGGTCTATGGTTGCCTCTGGCCCCATTCCTCCAAGAATTCCAATAATCTTTTCCCTCATCCTCCCCTCTAATAAAAATCCCTCCTCCCACCCTTTTAAGAGCAGAAGGAGGGAGTGAAATTTTAATTTTTTTAAGCTAAAAGATCTTCTGGGAGTCTCTCTCCCT
>JBDOIB010000215.1:0-1118 GCA_041082155.1 Thermodesulfobacteriota bacterium
GAGACGATCCAATGGTGGGTTTTGATTGCTCAGGCTTTGTAGTGGAGGTGCTTCAGGCTGTCGGAAGACTGGCTCACGGCCGGGATTATACCGCCAATGACCTCTGGAACATTTTCAAAGTTTTTCAGGTGGAAAGGGGATATGGGGGATGTCTGGCCTTCTGGTTTGATGAGAACGGCCGGGCAAAGCATGTTGAGCTGATGATTGACAATGAATTTGTTATCGGGGCCTCAGGAGGCGGGTCACGAACGCTGACCATTGAGGACGCAATTAATCAAAACGCCTTTGTGAAGATGAGGCCCCTCCGATATCGGGGGCAAAATTTTAAGATAGTCGACCCGTTCAAGGAGATTGGATGAGTGAATTAAAGGAGATTCTGAGGCTTCTGGAATTGGCTGAAGCTTTCGCCGAAAGGCTGGAAGAAATCTGGAAAGAAATCAAAGAAAGGATGGATGAAGAAAAGGATGAAAAGAAAAGGAAGGAACTTCTGGACGCTTGCGGGCGTCGGGATCCTGGCGCTGTGCGCCGGATTCTTTTTGATTGAAGCATCCTGCGCGTCCAGGCCTTACAATCCGGCCCTCTATCCCTCTTATGATGTGCTGAACCCTGGTCCAGAGGTCAGGATGAATCCCCTCGGTTTTACCGATGATGGAAACCTTATTGTCAATCAGGCCTTTATGCTTTGGGTTTATGAACTGAAACAGGAGGTTCTCAGGTTAAGGAAAGAATTGAAGGAGAAATCGAATTAAAGGAGGGGGAATGACCGAGCCAATAACCTGGGCTGCTGTAGGTATGGCGGCGGTTTCAAATATGGCAACTTGGCTGATGATTATCAAGGGAAAGAATGGAGAAAAAAAACTGAATGAAAATGGAAAATCGCCGGGGACAGCAAAGATATGTCGAGAAAGAGGGGAAAAGATTGCGGTAATGGAAACAAAGCAGAATCAGCTTGAACAGGATATCAAGGAGATAAAAGAGGATCTCAAAGAGATTAAGAGGCTTCTTTTAAAGTGAGGTGAAAATGGCGGAGATTGTGGCGGCGATAATCGGGATTGCGGCCTGTGAGCTGTGTTTTGTGCTGGGAATCATTTATGAGAGGAAAAGGCGAAGCAGGGAGA
>JBDOIB010000241.1:0-16613 GCA_041082155.1 Thermodesulfobacteriota bacterium
TGAAATAGGAAGAGAGAAGTTAAACTCTTTTACGATTTAGTCTCTTGTTCTTCTTTTATGAGTTGATCCCTATAACCTATGACATAGGAACATAGAGGGCCTTGGCATAAGGGGATCTTCTTCCTTATCTTTTTATCCGGTTTTGCTCTTCCTTTGTCACCCGAAAGGACCTCCTTATACTGCCGGTACCAGGTACAGTTGGAGGTCCAATCATTTTTGACCATAATGGAAACGTATTCATCAATATGGTCACATTTCAATGTACTCACCGAAGTATGCCATTTCGCAGCAGGGGGTAAATCCATTCTCTTCTCTTCCATAATGACTCCCTCCTTTCAATTCTATTCAGATTTAGAGATCTATTGGATGACTATCTCCTGTTGGACTCTTGATCTAATTCTCTGTCCTCGGTGAATTCCTTAAAAAGAAGATCTAAGATCTCCTGAAGAAGAGAATTCTCCCTGTCATATGAAAGATTTCCTCGATTTAAAAGCCAACCGGCAAAGGTCTTTCTTAACTCTTCCTCTGAGTAAAGATTTTTCAAAAATGAAATCTTTTCGTTTATAGAATAATCGATTGGGGCTTCGATTCTCGATGGAATGGTCTCACGGAGAAATGTATCAAAAAGAAATTCCTTCCAAGTCACTTCCGGATAGTAAGAAAAATGGGGTAAGGATTTCAAGATTCGTCCTAAGAGTTCGATTCGATCCAAATCCTTATGAAGGGTTTGGATTTCTGAATAAGAATGAAATTCACGAAACACTCCCTTCTCTTCATCATAGAAGAGGGGCCTCTTCTTTTTTATTAAACCCTCCATTCTCTCTTCCAACGGGAAACCTAAAAAAGCCAGAGGAACCTTGTTCTCAGAAAACCAGCCTCTCTCCCAAATTCTTTCTGCCCTCCATTTGAGTTCAAGGGTCGCACCATATCCTACTTGAAAGATATATTTCAATGGAATCTCTTCAATAAAGCCCTTTGCCTTCTGAATCTCCCCACCCGTGAGCCACTCTAAACCTATGCTAAGATATCCTCCGACTTTTCTCAAGCTTTCCTGCAGAATGGAAAGGTCGATCCTCTCAGGTCGATCAGCGACCGTCACCTGGTTCGCCATATAGGCAAGTTCCATCTTGAGTCGATCCATTAAAGGGCCTCCCTGAACCTCCCTCAAACACAAAGAAAAAAAGAGTTTCTGATCCTGAAGAACCATTGGAAAAGTAGGAGGGGGAAGATCAGCCGGAAGCCCGGGGAAGTGGACCTCTTTTTGTTCCATCATTTGCCTGAGCCTCTTGGGATTGAGATATTGATAGAGAGAAAGGGCATCTTCCATCCTCGGGAACCCCTTATCCTCAAGCCTTGCCTCTCTGAAATGAAGAGCCCTCTCTTCGAGTTCCGCCTCGATCTCCGCCTGAACTTGTTCTAAAACCCTCCAGTAGAAGGAAAGGTCTTGAGCGGCAAGAAGTCTCAACAGCCTTTCTATGGATTCCTGAAGATTGGGTCTTAATACTTCAATATAATAGGTTCCATCAAGAGTAAAGTAAGGAGGATGTTCCTCCTGAGAGGAGATGTCCTCCCTCTCCTTCAGATGAATTCGGATATGTTTCTTTAAAAGAAGAAGAAGGGTATCCAGATCGATCTGTTTTAGCCACTCCTCAAGGGCCTCCTCTTCACAGGCCAGAAGCAGAGGAAGCCAGTGCTCTACCCTTTCGGGTTGAAATTCATATCCTTTCCAGAGCTCAAGATCCAGAAGATACTGGCATTGCTCACTCGACATGAGAGAGAGAAGGGGAAGGCTATCATACTCTCCAATCTCCTTAATTGTTAGATAAACCTCCTCCTCGGGCATGGACCGCAAGACTTCCCGGGCATTATCCAGAGATAGGATGGCCTCCATTCTCTCCTTTCCCCGTAAGGAGAGGAGGGAAGAAATAACGTTCTGTATCTGAATCGAGTCTCCCTGAGACGGAAGACTTCTTTCTTCTAAATCCATTGTGTCCATCCTCGCCTGCTCAGTATTTCAGGAAATTGCCTCAACTCCTGGGATCGATCGAGGCTTGAGATCAACAACACATCTTCTGTATCCACGATGAGCGCATTCCTTAATCCGAGTACCCCGATTAATCTTCCATTTTTAGAATAAATCAGGGAATCTTCGGTATCCAAAAGAATCGCATTCCCCTGAACGAGATTCCCCTGAGCATCCCTTTCTTTCTCTTTTATCTGAAAAAGGGAATGCCAGCTTCCCACATCACTCCAGCCATATTCCCCTGGAATGAGATAGGTCTTTTGAGTCGTCTTTTCCATCACCCCATAGTCAATGGAGATGGGAGAAAGAGATCGATAAACCTCTTCAAGGGTGGACGGGTATCGATCAGACCCTAAAGTCGCTTCGATCTTCAATAACCCCTGACTCAATGGGGGGAGATGACGTTCAAATTCCGAAAGGATGAGGCTGGGTTTAAAAATAAAGATCCCCATATTCCAAAAGAAATTTCGGTTTTTGAGATATAATCTTGCCCTCTCCGAATCGGGTTTTTCAACAAATCGTTTAACCTCGTAGATGGATACTTCTTGAGAGGAAGAGACCTTTTCTCCTTTTTCGATATACCCATATCCCGTTTCCGGGTAGGTTGGGGTGGCTCCCAATAAAACGATCCCACCTTCCTCAGCAAAAGAGAGGCCTGTGCGGAGGGCCTTCTGAAAAAGGTCCTCCCGACCCACATAGTGGTCGGCTGGGAGAAATGCCACCGGTTCGTCCCCGAATTCCTTCTTCACCCACAGGGAGGCCAGTCCTACACAGGGAGCTGTATTTTTCCCTTCGGGCTCCTCAATGACTCGCACTGAATGAGAGTAGAAGATCTGATCTACCAGAGGTCGATGTCTTCGATTGATGACCAAAAAGATTCTCCGATCCTCGACCAGTGAGGCCACTCGGCGATAGGTCTCATAAATAAGAGGATGAGACCCGTAGATGGGTAAAAACTGTTTGGGGCAGGCCTCTCGACTGGCTGGCCAGAATCGCGTCCCTGAACCTCCTGCCATGATCACTATAACCATCCTCTGCGACCTCCCTTCTTAACCTTCCTGATCCTTAAATCTTCGATAGAGCCGAGAAAGGTGTTCTTTAGGGTTTCTAAAGTATTCATCGGGTTCAATCTCTATCCAATCCAATTTAATCTCTTTCCTCGGTCTCTCCCTCTGAAGAAGAGGGAATAGAGAAAGAAAGGATTTTGGAGAACGATCCTCTCGAAATACTCCGAAATAACGTTCATGGGGAGCTTCATCCAGGGGAGGCCTTTCCCATAAGGCCTTTGAATAATCTCCATAACACCAGAAGAGGGTTCCAAGAAAAGGGTAACGACTCATCCGTTGAAGAAGTCGTTCGTAATAGGAGTAAGCCCTCTCTTCTGAAACGATCTTTTCTCCTTTATAGTGATCAGAAGAGGGAATCCCGACCTCTTCAATGAACACCTCTTTGGAACCAAGCCACCCGGTTAAAAGCCCAAGAAAAGGAACAACAGATTCATCCATTCTATCACTGCTCCATGAAGCATAAATGGAATAGGCATGGATAGATAAAAAGTCACACCAGCGGGCCACTTCTTTAGGCCCCATTCTTCGATCCTCTTCCAAATCTTCCTGGTGAAGTCCTAAAGTCACCAAAACGGATTCATCCTTCTTTTTAAGTTCTGAAACCATCTCTTCAAGCCATCGTTCTGCCTCTTGCTTAGAATTCGGCAGGGCGAGGTTAGAGGGTTCATTGCCAAGATCCCAAGCCCAGAGGGCTGGATGTCCCTTTAGAGCTTCAGAAACCTCACCCAGAAGTAATTTTTGAGCTTTCTGGATCTCTCGGTCCGAATAAAAATTTAAAATCTTTCCTTTCCTTTTCTTCCCGTCTGAAAAAATAGGAAAGCGAAAATTCCCTTCCCCAAATTCGACCATCCATGGAGGAAGAAAATTGACCCCACTCATATGGCCGGTAAAGAAAGTCACCACGAATTGAAGTCCTTTCTCATGACCCATCTCTATCACATGGACCAGATGATCGATAGATTGAATGGAGACTTTTCGGGGTTCGGGTTGAAAATCCTCCCAAAGGAGAAATATTCGAAGGGTCTCAAACCCGGCCTCTCTGATCCTCGAAAAATCCTCATCGACAGCGCCTTGATCAAAAGAGCGCCACCAATAAGGCCCTGACTCAATGGGCCAGTAGTTAAGACCTATTCGATAATGATTCTTTCCCTTAAGGACGAACTCGGCCATAGTCATCTTCAAGTCGAATCACATCTTCCTCAGAAAAATCTTCTCCCCTCTGCACCTCGATGAAGGTAAGAATCCCCCTTCCTGTATTTTCGATCCGATGGGCTGCTCCAACCGGAATATCCACCGAATCTCCCGGTTTGAGAGGGATTTCCCTTCCGTCCAGAACTACCTTGGCTTCCCCTTCCACGACGAACCAGTGCTCGTTTCGCAATCGATGTTTCTGATAACTTAAACGATGCCCTGGATGGACCCAGATTCGTTTAACCTTATGGGTGGTTCTTTCTTCCAGAACGATGAACCCGCCCCATGGTCTCTCCTCGGATAACATCTCCTTTCTCTCCTCATCCAATTTCACATTCCCCCTTACCAGAGCCCCTCTTCTTTTACAAAATGAATTTTCTTATCCATACCATTTTTTTCATGTATGGGGAAGAGTGGAATATTCTTGGGAAAGCGAAGACGACACTCGATATCGGGAGGACTGAAGGGATCTGAACAGAGAGATAAATTTCTCTCCGATCACATAGGAAGAATGATTCTGAACAAACTCCTCAGCCCTCCGGAGCGTCTCCTTTACCCTTTCACTTCCCTGAAAAACTTCCCTTAAGACTGCACCGAGATCACTATACTTCATCACCTCTTTATCAAAGGTTTCAAAGAAGTTTGTATCATAAGCCAAGATCGGGCATCCGGAACCCAGACAGAGAAAGGCCGTTGAGGGAACCACCACGGCCTCAGCCGAATCCTTATGAACCAGCAAAGCATCTGAAGCATGAAGGTACGTATAGAGTTGGGAAATGGGGATATCACCCTTTCTTAATTCAATAAAAGGATATCGATGTCGAACACTTTCGAAGAGATCATACCACTCCGGAATATGGGTCAACGTAAGAAGGATAAGGGGGTATTCTTGATGGATTCTTTCAATTGTGGGAAGGAGATGGAGGTGACGATAGACCCCAATGCCATAGTTGAAAAGGATCTTCTTGTCCAAAGGAAGCCCCAGTTTTTTTCTTGCCTCCACTTTGTCCCCATGATAAAGGGGATGGCAAGGATAAGGGATGATAAATATCTTGTCCTCCGGATAAATCTCTTTCAAAAATCGTTTATATCTCTCATCAAAGCAGACGATCGCATCCCATTCAAATTGATAAAAGATAGGATCCTTCGGGGGTTTTCCCTCATGGACGACAAAAACCGTTTTTGCCTTCTTTCGAATGGAAGGATATACCTTATAAAGATCCTCCATGGGAAGGATCTCCAGATTCTGCACGACAAAAACATCACAATGAAGCTCTCTAAAAGGTCTCTCGTCAAAGAAATATCCCTCTTTCCTTTCAGCTTTGGGCAAACGATAACATCGTTTCACGAAAGGTTCATCGATATCACTCTTATAATCCTCCCATTCACAGGGGGCCAATACCTCAAGTTCATGTCCCATCGCCACCCATGCCCTTCCCACCAATTCGGCATGGATCGATACCCCGCACGGGATGTTCCATCGACTCATCATGGCGATCTTCATCTCCCTCACCTCCAAACCTTAAAATAAACTTAAGAGTTCTCTTTTTTCTGCGGTGGCCCCGCAGATCACTTTATCGGCAGCCCCATAGTAGATGAAGTATTTATCCTCCACTTCACAGATCCCGCATCCAAAAACCACTTCTCGGACCTCTCCCCGAAGCTCATAATCCTCTTCGGGCTCAAGGATGGGCTCCGGATATCTTCCGATGACTCGAGAGGGATCTTCGAGATCAAGCAGGGCCGCACCCAGCCGATAGACTCCATCCTTATCAATCCCGTGATAGATGAGCAACCACCCTTTTTCGGTCCTCACGGGAGGGCTTGCCGAACCAATCCCAATTCCGTCCCACCTTCCTTCGATTGGAGCCATCACCTTTTTAAAATCTCCCCACTTGACCAGATCGTTCGAATAGGCAATCCAGATGCTTCGTGGAGGATCCATTGGACGATGGAGCATCACATATCTTCCACTGATTTTTTCAGGAAAGAGAACCGCATCCTTATTCTCCATATCCGGAAGAACCACTCCATATCGTTCCCATTGAATAAAATTACGGGTCGAGGCAAGCGACACCCTGACCCCTTTCATCGAATAGGCCGTATAGGTCATGTAGAACTTTCCTTCCAGAGAGACCAATCTTGGATCCTCACACCCTTTGCTCTCAAGAATCCCCATGGGAGTAAATACAGGTTTGTCCAGACGGAAGAATTCATATCCATTGGAACTTACGGCATAACCGATCCTCGAAATATTATCCTCCCCAACCGCTCGATAGAGGAGATGGAATAGACCATTCTCGTATAAGGCGGCGGGATTAAACACCAGCTTCGATTCCCAGTCATTTTCCCTTTTGGGCCGTAAAATAGGATTTTTAAGAAATCGTTTCAATCTCATTTTTCCTCCCCCCAGAGGGCGACACAACAGAATCGGTCAGCCGCTCCATAATAGAGAAGCCAGCGATCTTTCTCCCGGACCAGCCCCTCAGCTACACAATGATTCGATTGTCCAAAGTCTCTTCCGTAATCCTTTTGAAGAGAAATAAGGGGCTCTTCTGTCCTCTTTAAAATGAGAGCGGGATCCTTCTTTGAAAAAAGAACCCCTCCAGGTTTATAAATACAATCCTTCCCCCATCCATTGTAGATGAGGAGAATTCCTTCATCGATCAAGAGAGGCGTAGGTCCCGGCTCTACCCCTTGACTGTCAAAGTATCCCGGACGAGGAGCCATCACGGGTTGATCAACAGGTTCAAACCAGTCGATCAGATTCTCAGAATAGGCAAGGCCTATGGCTGTTTTCCAGGGTTCTTTCTCTCCCATAAAATACATGATATAGTATCCATTGAGCCGTTCAGGAAGAATCACTCCGGCCTTCAGTTGACCACTGGCCCAACTCCCCGGTTTAGGAGAAAGGACCCTTCCCAGTTTCTCCCAGTGTATCAGGTCTTTTGATCTCGCGATACAGATATTAGAGACATGATAACGCTGACTATTCCCTACATAAAGAAGGTAGTAGGTATCTTCCAATTTAACCACTCTTGGATCCTCACAGCCTCCCTGATCGTATTCTTCACTTGGGACAATCACAGGCTCCTTCTGGCAGATAAAATGAAATCCATCCTCACTCATCGCCAAACCAATCCTTCCCGTCAACCCGTCCTCACCCTCCCCTCTAAAGAAGAGGTAAAAGCGATTCCCCTCTCTCCATACCGAAGGATTATAAAGTCCCTTTGAAGAAAACCCTTTTTGGGGGTGAAGAATAGGGTTTCCTTCATAGTCCTGAAACGGCCCGATTGGAAATCGATCTCCTCTCATGGATGCCCCCATAAAGGTTTTCCAAGTTCTACGAAGAAATCAATAAATCTCTTGGCGATGATCTGAGGAGAATTGACGGAGCAGAACCCATCGGCCAAGTCAATCAGTGATCGCTCCTTCTCCCCATCTTTTAAAAGAAGTTCCACCAGTCGATCACTCAGATCATCGATATCATGATAATGAACCACCTCATTCTCGAGGGGTTTGAAGTAGTCCGAAAGAGCTGGAACAAAGATTGGGCATCCTGCCCCTAAGGCCTGAAAGGCCGTTGAAGAGACGACTCCCAAAAATAGGCTCTGGAATTTATGAAGAATCACGACATCCGAGGCAAAAAGGTAATCATCAAATCTTTCTTTCGAGAGGACCCTCTCTTCACGAATGATCATCCAAGGAGGAATCCTTCCTCTTTCGACCATTTGATAGTTGGGAGGGACTACAAAAAGTAAAATGGCCTGGCCTTCAAGTTCTTTCGGGATATTCCTAAGAAAGGGTTCGTATCCTCGATGACAGAAGAGATATATGATCTTTTTATCGATGGGCAGACCCAATCTCTTTCGCGCCTCGATCTTATCTCCCCTTCGAATGGGAAAACATGGAAAAGGGATTAATTTTGCATTAGGATAAACCTCCTTAAGAAATTCCTGTCTTTCATCAAAATAGACCACCCCATCCCATAAGAACTGATAAAACCAGGCTTCCTCAGGAAGTCTATTCTCGTGCACCACATGAACAATCCTTGCCCGCCTCCTGAGGAGAGGAAAGAGCTTAGCGAAGTTGTCCACCGGAAGCATCCTTAAATCCTGAACCACCAGGATATCGAAATTGGTGGTGAGAATAGGACGGGGATCCAGAAAGTTTGTTCTCTGGGTCCCAAAACATCGCACCACGTAGTCCTCATCTTTCCCTGTAAATCCTTCTCCATGGTAGTCATAAGGAACATGGCTGAAGATGGTCACCTGGTGTCCCATCTCGATCCAGGCTTTTCCGATGGGTTCAGCGTGAACAGCCACTCCTGAATCGGTATTCCAGGCGGTCATCATCGCAATATGCATTTATATCTCTCCTCCTTCATGATTGAGATTCTGAATGGTCTCTTTCAGTCCGGGGATAGGATTCACCCCGGGTCTTTTAGAAGAAACGAAGTTCAGGGCCTCTTCGTATCCAAACCCTAAACTGCATAGATAACCAATAACGACCGAAGCCGATCTTCCCACTCCCCAATGACAGGCCACGAGAACCCTCTCCGATAAAATATGTTTCCTTATCCATCGGATAGCCTCCCTCATCCTATCCACTGGGATGGGAACTCCATCCTTCAGAGGAATCTTATGATAATTTAAATTGGGGTGGTGAACCTCTACCTCTTCAGCGACATTGAGAATAGAGGTCACTCCCTCCTCGGGATGTTCTAAATCCTTCAAATCCCCTAAAGCCAGTCTCTCCAAGATATAAGTCATTTTCCACCTCTCCATCCAATAAAGGAAGCCGAATTCCTCTTAAGAGAGCTTCTTCCACCTGAATATGTTTTTGAGCCTGTTGGTAAAAAGAGAACTGTTGGGCATATCTTTCACTCTTTTTCTCGATCTCTCTCCTTAGGGTCGGTTCAGTAAGGATTTCAGCGATCTTTTCCGAAAGTCCCTCCATCGTTTGCGAGGATGGAAGGCCTGAAAGCTTCAGGGTTTCTCCAAGGCCTTCGAGGTCCCGTCCGGCGATGGCTACGCCTGTTCCCTGGGCGTGGGCCATTCTTCCGGATTGGGTCGCATTGTTGCACCAAAACAGTGCCACATCCAGTGCTCTAAAAGCAAAGGGGAATATCTTCTCGGGAAGATAATCCTCATAAAAAAGATGGGTTTCGCCATCGTGGATGGCCTTTAATTTTTCCAGGATTGGAAGACAAACCTCCCTCTTCTTATCCTTCCTTTCCTGAATCTTTCCGATGAAGAGGGTGATGACCCTCTGATGGGGAATCCTCTTCTGTAACAGATCTCCTACCTCATAGAGTTGAATAGGATCCTTATCCTGAGTAATGAATCCATAGTTTCCTATCAGGATTGCCTCTTTCTTGGAAAGAGCCTTCTCCAACTCCATCAAGTTCGACTTCTCCCGATAAGAAAGAAAAGGGTTCTGTTTAAGATAGGTAAAGAGCCTCTGCCTGGCCTCCTCCTGATTCATCGGAGGATAGCGATGAACTCCGTGTCTGAGAACCAATACCTTCTCCCGATATTGAGGAAAGGCCTCTGTGACCGCTTGCCTTGCTCCGGAGGTAAACACCGTGGCAAAGTCCAATAAAGGCAGAGCCTCTCCTAAAAGTTCCAATTCTTTCCCTTGCATCCCCCATGGAGTCTCATGGGATTGAAAATGAATCGTATGAAAACTTGCCCCCACTTTTCTTCCCCTTCTCTTCCCTTCTTCAATCAATTTTAAGAAGGAGGTATTGACTCTGCCCCACATTCCGAAGGAGTGCTGAAACCATAGGATTCCCTCCGGAATCTCTTCGGGAAGAGAAGGATCCTCAAGGGTGATCCAGGGGTAGATCCTATCTTTTCTTTGATTCTCCCATTCTCCTCTGTCCAGGGAGAATTCATCGGGCTTAAATGTAATGACACTCCATTGATCTTCAGACATCCACTCGGTTAAATATTTTGTATAGGTTCCGATCCCACACATCGCAGGTGGAAAGGTGGACACAAAACTCACCATTTCTCTCACCTCCTTGGGAATGGAGGCAAATCTGCGATCATTGGGGCTGGAGTCTTCCCTTGTTTGATTCCTGAAGGAACGGAAAACCCCTTTCCCCTCTTTTCTGTGGAATGGGAAGGGCCTCCATCGTCTTAAAGAATCGGGAGAATCGGTCAAATTCTGCGGATCTTCTCTCCTCCCATAAGGTTTGAAAGAGATGGAGATACTGTTTGGCTATCACTTCCGCACTGTTTTTCTCGATGAATGGCTTGATAGCCTTTTGAATCCTTTGATATCCCTCTCCATGATTCAACAGATCTAACAGCTTTTCTTTAAACTCCCTGAGATCGGAATAGATAAGGACGACTTCTTTAAGAGTTTCAAAGAAGGAAGAGTGGTTGGCGAGGATCGGACATCCTGAACCAAGACATTGAAAGGCTGAACTGGAAACGACCACTCCATCACATGGATTTCGATGGAGAATCAATACATCAGAGGCATAAAGGTATTCATAAAGACGCTCCAGGGATGGAGATTCTCTTCGAATCTCCATCTCCACTCCTTGGAGCATTTCGATTCCTTCAATCTCCTTCTGAGAGACAATGAGAAGGAGGAAGGGATGGGTGGAGGCCAATTCCCGGAGAAGAGGCCATAAGGGAAGATACTCCTTCATTCGTTGGCCAAAAATCAAAATGATCTTTTTCTCCATAGGGAGCCCCAGTTTCGCTCTTGCCTCCTTTTGATCTCCTCTTTTCAGAGGATGACACGGAAAAGGGATGATCTGGATCTTCTCGGGTGGATGATATTTTCGAAGAAACGCCTCATACCGTGGATCAAAGCAGACGATCCGGTCCCAATCGAATTGATAAAAAGATGGATTCGAAGAGGGTCGATTGTCATGGATGATATTTATCGTCACTGCTTTTCTTCTGATATGAAAAAAGATCTTGGACAGTTCATCCATGGGAAGCATCCCAAGATCCTGAACGACAAAGACCTCGAATTCCTCCGAAAGGAAGGGCCTTGGGTCAAGATAGGGTTGAGCACTAGTCGACGTGGTAAAACAACGGGTCACATAGGATTCATCCTCTCCTACAATGGCCGTCCCGTGAAAATCTGAAGAAAGAAAGGTAAACACCTGTAACGTGTGACCCATCTTTATCCATTCTCGGCCAATCAGCTCGGCGTGGATGGAGACCCCTGAATCGGTGTTCCAAGCCGACATCATGGCGATCTTCATTCTGGATCCCCTCCTTTCACACTTCCAGTGATCCCATATACCCTGTCTCCACAGAACTCTTTTCATACGAAGGAGGCTTCCTGAAGGGCTTGAAGAATTTTTCTTCCGCCTTTAACCTTTCTCCTTCAGGTTGAGCAAATCGTCTAAGCATCTCCCTGGCTTCACTCTCTTCGAACTGTTGCACAGGAGATTTAAAAAGATAAGCACTGGCCTCAATAATGGGCCCCGCAAGTCCCCGATCAAGAGCCACTTTAGCGGCCCGCACCGCATCCATAATCACTCCTGCAGAGTTTGGGGAGTCCTCCACAGAAAGGCGAATCTCTAAATTCATCGGAACCCCTCCAAACTGTTCGGCTTCAATTCGGATGAAGCAGATTTTATTATCCTTTAACCAGGGGACATAATCACTGGGACCGATATAAATGTTTTGAGGATCAAAATGGTTATCGTTCATCTGACTGAGAACGGACTGGGTTTTACTTATTTTTTTGCTCTTCAATCTCTCTCGATCCAGCATATTTAGAAAATCGGTATTTCCGCCAAAATTCAATTGGTAGGATCGCTTGATCTTCTGTCCCCTGTCTTCAAAGAGTTTGGTTAATACACGATGAATGATCGTCGCTCCGACCTGAGATTTAATATCATCCCCTAAGATAGGAAGGCCAGCTTTTCGAAACCTTTCCCCGTAGAGTTTGGACACAAAAACAGGAATGGCATTGACAAACGCACAACCCGCCTCCAGAGCACACTCTGCATAGAAGAGGGTATTCTCTTCACTTCCCACGGGAAGGTAGTTCACCACCACTTCAACATTCTTCTCTCGAAGACTTCTCACAATGGCTCGTTTGGCTTCTTCAGGAGTTTCATAAATATTCTTCAAAGGTTTAAACCGCACCGATTCGGGGAATTGATCATTATGGGGAGGGATACTATCCATAATAAATCCCATTTCCACAGGGCAATCCAAATAGGGAATCTCTTTTTGAAAGATGGTGGTACAGTTAGGTTTGGCAAAGATGGCCTCCGAAAGATCCCGACCTACCTTTCTTTCGTCCACATCAAAGGCGGAAACGAATTGAATATCATAGGCTCGATATCCCCCAAAATTCTTGGTAATCAATCCAGGGATATCCGCATTTGGATCATTATAATAGAAACGCCCCTGGACGAAAGAACTGGCACAATTTCCTACTCCGATCAGGCAGGTTCGAATCTTTCCCATAAATAAGGTCACCTCCTCTTTTTAAAAATTAAATTCATTGAAAGTGTTCTGAAGGGTTGGAGAATAAAGAATAGAGGAAAAGGATGGAAGGGAAAACAGGTCCTTTGATTATAAAAGAGTGGACAAAGGGAGAATGAGAAAGGATGTTAGGCGACCTTCTTAGCCATGCCCTCTATCCCTGGGGCGGTCCTCTGATAGTATAGGCCACCGATTCCAAGGAGGAGGACAATGGCCCCGAAGATCAAATTGTTGGTGACTATGCTCGTGAACTCTCGGAATCCAAGGATGAAAGGAGAGATCATGAGCCATAGCCCAACAAGGATTTGGAATACCATGAGATAAAATAGGTTCTTCATGATATCCCACCTCCTTTCCATTCTCGGACCTGTCATTCCTTCTCATCCTTTTCATCCCTTATTCAAGATCGATCGAGCTCATTTCGATTTTTCATTAGACTTTGACCGTCTGCGATTCTCCAAAACCGTTGGATCGATAATCTCTCCACAAAAGAGGCATCTCCAGCCCCAATAGTTCCCTTCATGACTGGGGAACCATTCATAGCTCATCTGTCCATGACAACGAGGGCACCTCATCTTTGATCTCTCCCTTCCTTATCCATCTTTAGAGAGATCGAATCTCCTGCCTCATAAAAATCGTATAGGAAATGGCAAAACAGATTGCGGTGATGGCGATCAGGAGAAGAATATAAGGCATCACCACAAAGAGACTGAGCCCGAGGGTCAATGGTCCGGCAAAACGGGCCTGAGAGAGTTTCTCTAACGGTCCCATCAGAACCACGGTTCGGGTGGTCTTTCGGGTTGGATCGATAATCGTCCCGGTCGAATCGGTATAGAGCTGCATCGGAGAAACCAGAGAAATCGCCTTCTGGATCTTGGCATGTTTTAAAATAGCCTCTGGATTGTTCGGATTCAGGTCAGGAACAAAGGCATCAGCAATAATGGTGGCTCCCAGGGGAACAAAGAAGGAGAAAAAGATCCATACGGCCAGAGCCGCAAGCGCAGAAGTAGCAATTCCTCGAAAGAGGATCGAAAAAAGGATGGCTACCCCTAACCAAAAAGAGATGTAAATGATGCTGATGACTAAATAAATCCCGATTCTCCAAATCTCATCCAGACCTGGAATCACTCCAGCCATTCTGAGTCCAAGCCCTGTGATCAGCAGGACAATAGAGAGCATCATAATACTGATCGTCACTACCCCTGCCAGAAACTTCCCATTGATTACCGAATCTCGATACACCGGCTGAGAAAGCAACCGACTGAGGGTGCCCTCATTTCGTTCCCGATTAATCAAATCAAATCCAAGAATCAAACCAATCAGAGGACCAAAAAAGGCGATAAACTGAACTAAAGAAAAAAGCCCTCCCCTTGAGGTAAAGAGCATAAGAAAGACATACTTGGGCTTGGCCACACTGGCCAACTCTTCTCTCATGGTCATCCCGACCATATAGGCAATAATCAGGCTGACCATGGTGATCAAGGCAAAAAGGATCATAAAGCGATAACTGCTGAAATGATCCGAAAGCTCTTTCTTAAAGATGGCCTTAAGCCCGTGCATCTTCTATGCCTCCTTAAAATATTTCATATAAATCTCTTCAAGAGTATATTTCTCAGCGCCCACCCCCAACTTTTCCCTGGCCAACTGCTCCATCGGCCCCTGGGCTACCATCTTTCCCTTGATCATGATCCCCACTCGATGGCAGACCCTCTGGACTAAATGAAGGAGATGGGAGGTTAAGATCACGGTCATACTTCTCTCCCTGCTCAACTGCTCAATCAACTCCATCATCCGATTCGTTCCATCAGGATCCAGTCCCAAAGTGGGCTCATCCAGAAAAGCCACTTTGGGCTCCTTAATCAAGAGTTCGGCAATCCCGAGCCGCTGTCTCATCCCCTTCGAATAGGCTCCCACCTTCTTCTTTGAATCCTCGAAGAGCCCGACGGTCTTTAAAGCCTTCTCAATTCGCTCCTCCGCTATATCTTTAGGGAGCCCATTGAGCTCAGCTACAAAACGAAGGGTTTGCACTGCATCCAGGTCTCTGTAAAAACCCATATTTTCAGGCATGTAACCGATCATCCCCTTCACCTTGATAGGATCTCGAACCGGATCCACACCCAACACCCTCGCCTTTCCGCTTGTGGGTTCCGTAAGACCCAGAAGCATCAGGAGGGTAGTGGTCTTTCCCGCACCATTGGGACCAAGAAATCCAAACACCTCTCCTTCTTGGACCTGAAAGGTAAGATGATCGACCGCCACCTGACCATTGTAAACCTTAGTCAATTCTTCCGTTTCGATCACAATTCGGTTCTCCATATTATCGCCTCCCTAACCAGCGGAACAATCCAGCAAGACCTCCGACCACCACCACAATAATTCCAATCCCAATCCAGCCCCAGGCCGTTGAAGGTCTCACCGTTACTCGGAACTCCAGATTCTTTTTGACCTTCTCTCCCTCAATGCTCACTCCCACCGAATAGTCGCCTACCAAAGCCTCTTCATAGGGAGTAATGATGGCTTCGACCTGTTTAAGATCTCCTGGCTCAATGGAGGGAATCTTCTCTGGATTAAACTCCACCTTCCAGTTCTCAGGTTTAAATGAGACAAATTTAATATCCCGATTTGGAGCGGTTCCAGTATTTTTAATATAAAAAGAGATATTGGCAGGCTTTCCCTGCCTCGCCTCTAAGGAGAGAAGACCCGTAGGAGTTCCAGCTTCCAGAGCATAGGTCCCGGTAATAATGACCTTCAGTTTGACCTCCGCTCGGGCATCTCCAGAACTGACTCGAATCGTAATGGGATACTCCCCACTCTTTGCCAGAGGCATCGGCTTGACTTCCACTGCGACCGTTTCACTCTGATTCGCTTTCAGTCGAATACTTGAGAAATATTTCTCTTCCCATCGAGGTTTAAAATTAACGATCCACCCCTCCGGGCATTGAGCCGAAAGATCGAATACGGCCTCCTTGTCTAATTTGCTTTCAACTTCCATCGAGAATTCAAATTTAGCATCTGAGGGGCCTTGAAGCACAGGATAGGAAGTGGTTAATTTCACCCCTTTCGCCTCAATCGTTCCCTTCTCTTTCTCCTCTACCTTCACTAAGATGGTTCTGTGAAAATTAAAATGCCCATCCACCGTCTTTCCTTTAATCTCAAATTTATACTCACCCAACTTCACTTCCTTCTCAGGAGTAGCCTCAAAGGTAATCGTTTTGGTTTGATCCGAAGGGACATGAACCCCTCTGATTCCATAACGATAGGTCTTAATCTTTGCCTTCCAATTCTTCGGCTGTGAATCAATCCAAACCTCTACGTCCTCATTCGAGCGACCCCGATTATGAAATATGATGTCCATGCTCACCTCTTCCTTAGGAGCCACAACCACCACAGGATACTCCACCGCCATTTCTATGAGCCTCTCCGGTTTCTTCTCTTCCTCCGCCTTCTTATCCCCAAAACTCAGAACCGGATTTAGCACCAAAAAAGAGAGAACCATCAAAATAGAAAACAACCCCCAGCGAGCACCTTTAACTCGTTTCAACATGAAACCACCTCCCTGATGAAATTTAAGAACGGTTTAAAAAGAGGATTTTAAATTATTTAGATAAACCGATAGGTTACCAGATATAAAGCTCCGGACAAAAAATAGTCATTCATCTTTAAATTGTCAAGGTGAGGCAGGAATCTTTTTTATAATTTAACAAAATGATTAGAATTTTTTAAAATATTGATTAATCCAACTTTCAAGGGTCAAATAATCCATCGTTTGAATATCGAATTGCCTCCTTTCTATATCTCCTCTCTCTTTTAATTCCTGACGAATCTCCTCTAAAAAATGAAGGAACTCTTCTTGATTTA
>JBDOIB010000247.1:0-16905 GCA_041082155.1 Thermodesulfobacteriota bacterium
GGGGTGGAGATGGTGATGCCTGGGGACAATGTGCAGTTGACGGTGGAGTTGATTACGCCGATTGCGATGGAGAAGGAGTTGCGGTTTGCGATTCGGGAGGGGGGTCGGACTGTCGGAGCAGGCGTCATCAGCGATATCCTGGAATAGACATGGGGAATAGGCATGGGGAGGAGATAATGACGACACAGAAGATCAGGGTCTGCCTTAAATCTTATGATCATAAACTTCTGGATAAGTCAGCCGCTGAGATTGTGGAGACGGTTCGGAGAACAGGTGCCAGTGTGGCAGGTCCTATTCCTCTTCCTACAAAGATCAGTCGATATACCGTATTGAGATCCCCTCATGTCGATAAGAAATCAAGAGAACAGTTTGAAATTAGGACTCATAAGCGATTGATTGATATCATCGAACCAACTCAACAGACGGTGGACGCTCTTATGAAGCTTGAGCTCGCCGCCGGAATCGATGTGGAAATTAAATTATAAGGGATAGAATGATGAATCCAAGATTGGGAATCCTCGGCAGAAAGATCGGGATGACTCAGGTTTTTCAAGAGGATGGTTCTCCTGTCCCTATTACCGTGGTCGAGGCTGGTCCTTGTTGGGTGATTCAGAAGAAAACCAAAGAAAAGGATGGCTACGAAGCCATTCAACTGGGATTTCTTCCTAAAAAAGCAAAGAGGGTCAATAAACCTCTTTCGGGTCATCTCAAAAAGGCTGGAGTGGGAGGAGTGACTTACCTCAGAGAGCTTCGAGTCGAGGATACGTCGGGATTTGAATTGGGCCAAGAGATCCGTGTCGATATGTTCAAAGCGGGTGAATATGTCGATGTCACAGGATATTCAAAAGGAAGAGGATTTTCCGGGGTGATGAAACGTCACGGGTTTCATGGAGCTCCAGGATCCCATGGAACCCATGAATATTTTCGTCACGGAGGATCCGTAGGTTCAGCCACCTATCCTCACCATGTGTTTAAAGGAAAGAAGATGCCCGGTCATTACGGGAACAGTCGGGTGACCCTTCAGAATATTCAGATCCATGAGGTAAAGGCAGATCAAAATTTAATCCTTCTTAAGGGTGGAATCCCTGGGGCCCGCAATGGATTGGTGCTGATTCAAAGTGCTAAAAAGAAAGGTTCAAAAAAGACCTCGGATTAAGGAAGAGAGAATGATTCCATATCCGGTATTTAATGTTCAACATGAGAAGGTCAGGGAGATTGAACTAGAGGAGAGGATCTTTGATGCTAAGGTGAATCCTTCCCTCTTCTATGAGAGTGTCCGTTTTTATCTGGCCTCTCAGAGGAAAGGAACCGCGGCTACCAAAAATAAGGCTTTGGTGCGGGGAGGTGGGAAGAAACCTTGGCGCCAAAAAGGCACCGGAAGAGCTCGAGCAGGTTCTCGGCGATCTCCCCTGTGGAGAGGAGGAGGGACGATTTTTGGACCCATGCCGAGAGATTATTCGATCTCCCTTCCCAAAAAGGTCAAAAGGGCAGCCCTTCGAGCCGCTCTGACTTTAAAGCGTCAAGAAGGGAAATTGGTTCTTCTCGATCAATTTCCCCTGAATGGATTTAAAACTCGGCAGGCACTCGAAATCCTAAAAAAGTTTGAGATCTCCAATGCCCTTATTGTGACTGGCGAAAAGAACCCTTATTTAGAACGGTCGATGCGGAATATTCCTGGAATTGAGCTGGTGAGAGTTGAGAATCTCCAACCCTATGATATCCTCAACCACGAGCATTTAATGCTTTTAAGTGAGGCACTGGAAAAGATTCAGGGAGTCATGTTGTCATGAAAGAACCGCACGAAATTATTCGAAGGCCTCTGATTACAGAAAAAAGTACCCAACAGAAAGAGGAGAACCGCCAGTACGTGTTTGAGGTGGATCCAAGGGCCAATAAGATAGAGATTAAGGAAGCCGTGGAACAACTTTTTAAAGTGAAAGTGTTAAAAGTTCGGACCCTCAACGTGCTCGGAAAGATCAAGAGACTGGGGAGGAGATATGGAAAGAGACCGGATTGGAAAAAAGCCATTGTCACATTGAAGGAAGGGGATCGTATTGACTTTTTTGAAGGTGCTTAATGGTATAAGGTTTAGTGAGGAGTGAACCGATGGGGCTTAAAAGTTTTCGACCGACCTCTCCTGGCAGACGGTTTATGACCGTTTCAGATTTTGCAGAAATTACTTCTGTAGAGCCTGAAAAGAGCCTTCTGGTTCCTTTAAAAAAGACAGGAGGCCGGAATTGCTATGGAAGGATAACCGCATGGCATCGGGGGGGAGGTCATAAAAGATTATATCGAATCATTGATTTCAAAAGGGATAAGAGAGAGATTCCAGCCAAAGTCGCTTCGATCGAGTATGACCCCAATCGTTCTGCTCGGATTGCGTTACTCATTTATAAAGACGGAGAAAAGCGCTATATCCTTGCGCCCGATCAATTGAAGGTCGGGGATGAGGTCATTGCGAGTCCAAATGCGGATATCAAGCCTGGCAATGCTCTCCCTTTGAAGAATATCCCGACAGGAACACTCATCCACAATATAGAACTCAAGATGGGTAAAGGAGGTCAGCTCATTCGAAGCGCTGGAACGGCTGGGCAGTTGATGGCCAAAGAGGGGAAATATGCTCAAATCAAACTTCCTTCGGGTGAGGTTCGATTGGTTCATCAGGAATGTTATGCGACCATTGGTCAGGTAAGTAATATTGAACATGAAAATATCTCCTTGGGCAAGGCAGGACGCTCCCGGTGGTTAGGATGGCGTCCGGTAGTCCGGGGGGTTGCTATGAATCCTATTGACCACCCTCTTGGAGGGGGCGAGGGAAAGAGCTCGGGAGGAAGACCCGCCTGCACTCCATGGGGAGTTCCGGAAAAGAAGACCCGAAGGAATAAATCCACGGATAAATATATTTTAAAAAGGAGAGATTAATTAATGGCCCGTTCGCTCAAGAAGGGACCCTTTGTCGATGAACACTTACTGAAGAAGATCGAAGAGGCTCGAAAATCTAAAGAACCCAAGGTGATTAAGACCTGGTCCAGACGATCCACGATTATCCCTTCGATGGTGGGATTGACCTTTGCTGTCCATAATGGGAAAAAATTTATTCCTGTTTTTGTCACGGAGGAGATGGTGGGCCATAAATTGGGAGAGTTTTCTCCCACCCGAACCTTCCATGGACATTCGGGAGATCGGAAAACAAAAGTGAAAGGGAAGACAGGATAGAGGAAAGGGAGAAGGAATGGAAGTCAGGGCGAGACTTAGATTTGCACGATTAGCCCCAAGGAAGGCAAGGTTAGTTGCAGACCTGATCCGGGGAAAGGGCTCGGAGGAGGCGCTAAATATCCTCTCTTTTACGAAGAAGGCCGCTTCAAGGGTCATTCTTAAATTATTGAAATCGGCCATTGCCAATGCCCAGCAGAAGAAAACCATCGATCTGGATCGGCTCTATATTAAAAGGATTACGGTCGACCAAGGGCCGACTTGGAAACGTTATATTCCTCGCGCCCTCGGTCGAGCGACGATGATCCGTAAAAGGACAAGCCATAGTACGATTATTTTAGATGAGAAGTGAAAGGAGGGAGCGCCTTGGGTCAAAAAGTTCATCCCATTGGGTTTCGATTAGGGTATATCAAGGAATGGAATTCTCGGTGGTTTGCCGAGAAGGATTACCCCCAACTCCTGATCGAAGATATCAAGATTCGGGACTTTTTGAAGAAGAAGCTTTACCATGCCGGGGTTTCAAAGATTGAGATTGAGCGAGCAGCGAGCAAGGCCAAGAAAGTAAAGGTCACGATCCATACGGCGCGACCCGGGATTATCATAGGGAAAAAAGGGGCCGAGGTGGAAAACCTCAAAAATGAGCTTCAAAGGATGACTCAAAAAGAGGTCTTTATCAATATTCAGGAGGTCAAACGGGCAGAGCTGGATGCACAATTGGTGGCGGAAAATGTGGCCCTCCAACTGGAGCGGCGGGTGGGATTTCGTAGGGCTATGAAAAGAGCGGTGACCTCTGCAATGAAGTTAGGAGCTAAAGGGATCAAGATTGCTGTCTCTGGAAGATTAGGGGGAGCTGAAATGGCCCGAAGCGAGTGGTATCGGGAGGGACGTGTTCCACTCCATACCCTTCGAGCGGATATTGATTATGGACTCGCTGAGGCCAAGACTACCTATGGGGTCATCGGGGTAAAGGTCTGGATCTTTAAGGGAGAAGTCTTTCCGACCCGGGAAGGGGAGGAGAGGCCCCTATAATCAGGGAAGAATGGATTTCTGGAATGATGGAGTACTAAAAAATTCAACATCTTAAAAGCCAGGAAGTTATTTTTCCTTAAAGGATTTACCGCAATGTTAATGCCAAAGAAGACAAAATATCGAAAGATGCAGAAAGGAAGGATGAAAGGAGCCGCTTATCGGGGAAACACCCTTAATTTTGGAGACTATGGACTGCAGGCCCTTGAATGTGGGTGGTTGACTTCGAGGCAGATTGAAGCAGCCCGAATTGCGATTACTCGATTCATTAAAAGGACAGGACGGGTATGGATTCGAATCTTTCCCGATAAACCCATTACGAAGAAACCGGCCGAGACTCGGATGGGAAAAGGCAAAGGACCACCCGAGGATTGGGTGGCGGTCATCCGGCCAGGACGAATTCTCTATGAAATGGAGGGGGTTCCGGAGGAAAGGGCGAGAGAGGCCTTTCTTCTGGCCTCCCATAAACTTCCCATCAAGACACGATTTGTCGTAAGAGGGGTCCATTCATGAAGGCCAAAGACTTGAGGCTCCTGAGTGAAGGAGAACTGTTAGAGAAGGAGAAGACCCTTCGAGAGGAGCTTCTTAATCTTCGATTTCAACATGCCACAGGACAGCTTGAGAATGTGGCCAGAATCTCTCAGGTTAAGAAGGAGATCGCTCGAATTAAGACCATCCTTCGGGAGAGAGTCTTAGGAAAAAGGGAATAGGGATATGGGAGAACGTGGGAAGAGAAAGACATTGATTGGGGTTGTCATAAGCGACAAAATGGATAAGACCGTCGTGGTGATGGTGAATCGGTTGGTGCTCCATCCTGTCTATAAAAAATATATTCGGAAGAGGAAAAAGGTAAAGGCCCACGATGAGAAGAACGAATGTCGGATTGGGGATAAAGTTCTTCTGATTGAGAGCCGCCCTCTCAGTCGGGAGAAGAGATGGCGGGTGAAAGAGATTTTGGAAAAGGCTGCTTGATCGTAATAGAGAGACTCCTCTTTGGTGATAGGGAGTAGATTATGATTCAGATGAGGACCATTCTTGAAGTTGCGGATAATTCGGGAGCCAAAAAGTTAGGTTGTATCAAGGTCTTGGGAGGAACTCGAAGGAAATATGCAACCCTTGGCGATGTCATTGTCGTTTCCGTAAAGGATGCCCTCCCAAATTCTAAGATTAAAAAAGGAGATGTGGCTCGGGCCGTAATTGTGAGAACCAAGAAAGAGGTGAGGCGTCCTGATGGTTCCTATATCAAGTTTGATGACAATTCAGCCGTGCTGATTAACCCTCAGGGAGAACCCATTGGCACCCGGATTTTTGGACCAGTGGCCAGGGAACTCCGAGCAAAAAAGTTTATGAAAATTATTTCACTGGCTCCAGAGGTTTTGTAAAAGAGAGAGGATGGCATGGTCGGACCAAAATTTCATATCAAGAAGAATGATCTCGTCATGGTCATTGCTGGGAAAGAAAAAGGAAAAAGCGGTCGGGTCTTGAGAATCCTTCCCGAAAAGGAGAGGGTAATTGTGGAAAAGATAAATTTTGTGAAACGACACACTCGGCCCCATGGACGACAGAGACAAGGAGGAATTCTTGAGAAAGAAGCTCCTCTTCATATTTCTAACGTGATGCTCCTTTGTGAAAAGTGCAATAAACCCGTGAAAATCGGTCATCGGGTGATCGAAGAAGGCAAGAAGGTCCGATTCTGCAGAAAATGTGGAGAGCTATTTGATAAGTAGGTGAGATTATGGCGAAGTTGAAAGAGATCTATCAGGAGAAGGTTGTTCCTGCTTTAATGAAGCGATTTAATTATAAGAATAAGATGGAGGTTCCCAAACTCGAAAAGATTGTCATTAATATGGGATTGGGAGAAGCGATTCAGAATATAAAGATTCTGGATTCCGCCGTACAGGAACTGAGCCTCATTACTGGGCAGAGACCCGTGATCACCAAAGCCAAGAAGTCAATCGCTCAATTTAAATTGAGAGAAGGAATGCCGATTGGGGTGATGGTCACTCTCAGAAAAGATCGGATGTATGAATTCTTTAATCGTTTGGTGAATGTGGCCTTGCCCAGGGTAAGGGATTTTAAAGGAGTTTCGGGGAAATCCTTTGATGGAAGAGGCAATTATGCCCTCGGGATTCGAGAGCAGCTGATCTTTCCAGAAATTCGGTATGATAAGATTGATAAAGTGAAAGGAATGAACATTGTCATCGTTACCACGGCCAAGACGGATGAAGAAGGTAAGGAATTGTTGAGGCTTTTAGGCATGCCATTTCGGAATTAGGAATCATCCATCCATTGGACTTGTGGAACGATGGAGGAGGAGATAAATTTGGCCAAACTTTCATTAATGATTAAAGCCCAGAGAACCCAGAAATTTAAGGTTCGTCAATACAATCGATGTCCGCTCTGTGGAAGACCCAGAGCCTTTTTACGAAAATTTAATATGTGTCGGATCTGTTTCAGAAAACATGCCTCGCAGGGAGATATCCCTGGAGTGATAAAAGCGAGTTGGTAGAGAGGGAGTCCTTATGTCCATGACTGACCCAATTGCTGATATGTTTACCATCATTCGTAATGGTTCGAAAGCCGGATTTGAAAAGGTGGAGGTTCCGTACTCGAAGATCAAACATGAAATTGTAAAGATTCTTAAAGCAGAAGGATTTATAAAAAATTTTAAGGTACTTACAGGAGAGAATCAACATCAAAAGATCCAGATCTTTCTTAAATATGATGAAAATCGCAAAGGGATCATCCACATTCAGCGAGTCAGCAAACCTGGTCGAAGGGTTTATGTGGATACAGACCACCTCCCCTCCGTAAGAGGGGGATTGGGGATTTCTATTCTCTCCACCTCCAAAGGAATCCTTACGGATCAGATGGCAAGGAAGTATCATGTAGGAGGAGAGGTTCTCTGTTATGTCTGGTAGACCATTTTAGGAGTGATTATGTCACGCATTGGAAAGATGCCTATTATTTTGCCCAAAGGGGTTACGGTCAGCTGCAATCATTCAAAGATAGAGGTCAAAGGGCCAAAAGGTCAACTTGTCCATCACCTCCCCTCAGGAATTTCTGTGTCGGTGGATGGAGAGAGGCTTTTCGTTCATCGTTCGAACGATCAACGTTCGATGAAGGCCCTCCATGGATTGACCCGGAGCATCATTGCCAATATGGTGACAGGAGTTTCACAGGGCTTTGAGAAGAAACTTGAGATTGTTGGGGTTGGATTTCGAGCAGAACCCCAAGGAAACGATCTTAAGCTTTCTCTGGGTTTTTCCCATCCTGTTCTTTTCCCATTACCAGAGGGGATAAAGGCAGAGGTAGAAAGGCAGACCCTGATTACCCTCAAAGGGATTGATAAACAACTTTTGGGAAATGTTGCTGCTAAACTTCGTTCCATTAAACCTCCGGAGCCCTACAAGGGGAAGGGAATCCGTTATGTGGGAGAACGAGTCCGGAAAAAGGTAGGGAAGACCAAGGCGTGATAAGAAGATTGGGGAACCCATGAAGAATAAGAAGATTCTGGCGAGAATAAAGAGAAAACGAAGAGTCCGAGGCCGGATTCAAGGAACAGAGGAACGGCCCCGTCTAAATGTCTTTCGGAGTTTAAAACATATTTATGCACAAGTCATCGTGGATACGACAGGCAACACCTTAGTTTCAGCCTCTACCCTTAGCCCTGAAATTAGAGGGACTCTTCGATCAACCGGCAATGTGGAGGCCGCTAAGAAGGTAGGGGAGCTGATTGCAAAAAAGTGCTTGGAGCGAGGGATTGAGAAAGTGGTGTTTGATCGAAATGGATATCGTTATCACGGAAGAGTCAAGGCATTGGCGGAGGCCGCAAGAGCTGCCGGCTTGAGCTTTTAGGGGAGGATGAGGCATTGGCAAAGATTGATCCAAATACACTGGAATTAACAGATCGAGTGGTTCATATCAGCCGAGTGGCAAAGGTGGTGAAGGGAGGAAGGCGTTTCAGCTTTAGTGCCCTTGTGGTGGTAGGAGACGGAAAGGGGCATGTTGGAAGTGGTTTAGGAAAGGCCAATGAAGTCCCAGAAGCCATCCGAAAAGCGATTGAGCAAGCTAAAAAGAATCTCATTAGGATTCCCATTATCAATAAGACCATTCCATATGAGGTGATGGGGAAGTTTGGGGCATCCAAAGTCCTTCTGAAACCGGCCTCCGAAGGAACAGGAGTGATTGCAGGTTCGATCGTTCGGGCCTTGGCGGAGTCTGCAGGGATTGAGAATATTCTGACTAAATCGTTAGGGTCAAACAATCCTCATAATCTGATCAAAGCCACCTTTCAAGCTTTTAACCAATTGAAATTTCCAGAAGAGGTGCTCAAGAAAAGGCAAGAGCAGGAATCTGAGAAGAATGGGTCAAAAGATGAAGAACGTTGATTCCAACCCTACTCTGATCAAGGTGAAATGGGTCAGAAGCACGATTGGGAGGCCTGAAATCCAAAAGAAAATCATCAAGGCCTTGGGATTTAAACGGCTTCATCAAACTCTCGTATTACCCGATCGACCTGAGATTCGAGGGATGATTGCTCATGTACAGCACTTAGTGGAAGTTATACCATGAGGAAAGAAAAAATGGTTTTAGAGAGGTTGAGCCCTCCAGAAGGATCGAGAAAGAAGAGAAAACGAGTGGGAAGAGGGATTGGCTCGGGGCATGGGAAAACCGCCTGCCGAGGACATAAAGGTCAGAATGCTCGTTCGGGAAGAGGAACGAAAGCAGGATTTGAGGGGGGGCAGATGCCCCTTCAGCGACGTCTCCCCAAGCGAGGATTTAGGAATCCTTTTAAAGAGCAAGTGAGGATTATTCATCTCAGAGATCTTAATCGTTTTCCCCCGGACAGCATCGTGGAACCCCAGACTCTTTATGAGGCAGGCCTTTGTAAGAAGGGGGAGAAGATTAAACTCCTTTCTGATGGAGATCTTCAGCATCCTCTCACTATCCGTCTCCACAAGGTGAGCGAAGCGGCCCGCAGAAAAGTGGAGGCAGCCTCAGGAAGAATTGAGGTGATCCCGACATGATCTCAGGGGCTCAAAATATTTTTAAAATCCCAGAGCTTAAACGAAGAATTTTATATACCCTCTTTTTTTTAGCCATCTATCGGATTGGAGTTCATATTCCAACCCCTGGGGTCAACGGGGATGCCTTGGCCTCTTTCTTTGCTCAGGCCAAAGGGACCCTTTTTAGCCTCATTGATATGTTCTCAGGAGGCGCTTTGGAGCGATTATCTGTTTTCGCCTTAGGGATTATGCCCTATATCAGTGCCTCCATCATTCTTCAGCTTCTGACTGTAGTGATTCCTTATCTGGCCCAACTGCAGAAGGAAGGGGAATTAGGGAGAAAGAAGATCATCCAATACACCCGATATGGAACTGTGCTTCTAAGCATGATTCAGGGGTTTGGGATTGCCGTTGGACTCGAGAATATGCGAGGGGCAGCTGGAGAGATGATCGTTCTGACTCCGGGTTGGTCTTTTCGACTCATGACGGTCATCACCCTGACGGCAGGGACGGCCTTCATCATGTGGTTGGGAGAGCAGATTACGGAAAGGGGGATCGGAAATGGAATCTCCCTGATTATTTTTGCAGGGATTGTTGCCAGAATGCCAAATGCAATCGCAAGCACCTATGAACTGTTCCGGGTGGGGCAGATGAGTATTATTACCATCCTCCTGATTCTTCTTCTCATGATCTTGGTGGTTGCAGTGATTATCTTTATTGAAACGGGACAAAGGAGGCTTCCTGTCCAGTATGCCAAAAGGATTGTGGGTCGGAGAGTCTATGGAGGTCAATCGACCCATCTTCCTTTAAAGTTAAATACTTCGGGAGTCATTCCTCCGATTTTTGCCTCCTCTATTTTGATGTTTCCTCTCACCATTGCCAATTTTTTACCCAAACCGTGGATTGAATCCCACAGGTGGATTCAATCGATTCTTCACCACTTAGGACCCGGGGAACTTCTTTATAATCTCCTTTATGTAGGCTTTATTATTTTCTTCTGTTATTTTTATACGGCAGTTACCTTTAACCCCAATGATGTGGCCGAGAATATGAAGAAATTTGGAGGTTATATCCCTGGGATACGTCCAGGACAAAAGACAGCGGAATATATCGATAAGGTGCTCACCCGGATCACGCTCGGGGGAGCCATTTATGTTTCAGCAATCTGTGTGCTGCCGACCATCCTGATTCGGAAATTCAACGTCCCTTTCTATTTTGGAGGTACAGCCTTATTGATTGTGGTGGGCGTAGCGTTGGACACTGTCCAGCAGATTGAAGCCCATATGCTCTCCAGACATTATGAGGGACTGATGAAGAAAGGAAGGTTGAAGGGTAGAAGAGGATAGGGATAAATGGTAGGGTTTGGCGAGTTTTGAATTGGGAAAGTGAGGTTATATGAATATCATCTTATTGGGTCCTCCTGGTGCAGGCAAAGGCACGCAGGCTCAACTCATGATTTCCCGGTACCATATTCCTCAAATTTCAACTGGGGATATCTTGAGGGAGGCAGTGAGAAAGGAGACGGCCTTAGGAAAGAAGGCTAAAAGTTTTATGGAAAAGGGTCAACTTGTTCCTGACGAGGTGGTCATTGGAATCGTTGAAGAACGGCTGAATCACTCGGATTGTCATTCAGGATTTATTCTGGATGGTTTTCCAAGAACGATTCCTCAGGCCGAAGCCCTTCAAAGGGTTCTTCAAAAGATGGGAAAGACCCTCGACCATGTTCTCAATATCGAGGTGGATCCGGAAGAGCTTGTCCGAAGGTTGACCGGTCGAAGAACTTGTAAATTATGTGGGGCTATGTATCACGTTATTTTTTCTCCTCCAAAAGAAAAGGATATTTGTGATCGGTGTGGAGGCCCTCTCTATCAGAGAGAAGACGATCGAGAGGAGACTATCCGGATCCGTTTAAAGGAGTATGAACGTCAGACCGCTCCTCTCATCCAGTACTATCAAACCAAAGGCCTCCTGCGATCCATAGATGGAATAGGAACACAGAGTCAAATCTTCGATCGAATCGTTCAAACTATTGAGAGAAGGTCTCTCTAAGAAAAGGAGGAGAGAGAGTTCATGCCAAAGGAAGAGGCCATTCAGGTGGAGGGAAAGGTCATTGAAACTCTTCCCAATGCCATGTTTCGAGTGGAATTGCCCAACGGTCATAAGGTGCTCGCCCATATCTCCGGGAAGATGAGGATGCATTTTATTAAGATCCTTCCTGGAGACAAAGTGACCGTGGAGCTTTCCCCTTACGATCTCACTCGGGGAAGGATTATCTTCAGAGAAAAATAGAAGGTTGAGGATAGTTCTTTCTCCCTCTGGGTGATTTCCGAGTGGAGGGGAGAAAATGTTTTATCGATAGGAGAAACCCGTGAAAGTGAGAGCTTCCGTAAAAAAGATTTGTGATAAATGTAAGATCGTGAAAAGAAAAGGAGTGGTTCGAGTCATTTGTGAAAATCCCAAACATAAGCAGCGACAAGGCTGATTAAGGAGAGGCCTATGGCAAGAATTGCGGGTGTTGATCTTCCAAGAGATAAAAGAGTCGAGATTGCTCTTACCTATATTTATGGAATCGGTAGACCCTCTGCCAATAAAATTCTTGAAAAGGCAGGGGTGAATAAGGATACCCGTGTTCATCAGTTGACCGAGGCGGAAGTCGTGCGTATCAGAGATATTATTGAGCAGGAATATAAGGTCGAAGGGGATCTTCGAAGGGAGATTGCCACCAATATTAAACGGCTCATGGATATTGGATCCTACCGGGGACTTCGTCACCGAAGATCCCTTCCCGTTCGAGGTCAACGAACCCATACCAATGCGAGGACAAGGAAGGGACCTCGGAGGGCGATTATCGGAAAGAAGAAAGAGAAGACATAAAGGAGGGAGGTTATGGCCACAGGGCCAGGAGGGAAAAAAAAGAAAGTCAAAAAGAATGTCCAGACGGGAATCGCTCATATCCAGGCGACGTTTAATAATACGATTATCACCATTACGGACATGGAGGGGAATGTTATCACCTGGTCCAGTGCAGGATCCCAGGGGTTCAAAGGATCCCGAAAAGGGACCCCTTTCGCAGCCCAGATGGCTGCTGAGGATGCGGCCAAAAAGGCGATGGAGCATGGCATGCGGACAGTGGATGTCTATGTGAAGGGTCCTGGAGCAGGAAGGGAATCCGCTCTCAGAGCTCTTCAGGCGGCAGGCCTTCGAATTCATATGATCAAGGATGTTACCCCCATTCCTCATAATGGTTGTCGTCCTCCAAAAAGAAGACGAGTATAAGGAGGGTCCACATTGGCAAGATATAGAGAATCAACCTGTCGGCTTTGCCGGAGAGAAAATCTGAAGCTCTTTTTAAAAGGAGAGCGGTGCTATACCGAAAAATGTGCTTTCGAGCGGAGAAACTATGCGCCGGGGCAACATGGCCAAAATCGGCCAAAAGCGACCGACTATGGACTCCGACTTCGTGAGAAACAGAAGGTGAAAAGAATATATGGCCTCTTAGAGAAACAGTTCAGGAACACCTTTGAGAGAGCAGAGCGTCAAAAAGGAATCACTGGGGAAAATCTTCTTATCCTATTGGAACGCCGGTTGGACAATACCGTTTATCGATTGGGTTTTGCAAACTCCAGGAATGAGGCACGACAGCTTGTTCGACACAGTCATTTTCTAGTCAATCAATCTAAAGTCAATATTCCCTCTTATTTAGTGAAGCCTGGGGATGTGATTGAACCCACTGAGAAGAGTAAGAAGATGGTTCGAATTCTGGAGGCCCTGGAAGGAGTGGCCCGCAGGGGAATTCCTTCCTGGCTGGAATTAGATAAAGAACAGATGAGAGGAACCGTAAAGGCTATGCCTACCCGGCAAGATATCGATTTTCCGGTTCAAGAGAAATTAATTGTGGAACTCTATTCCAAATAATCCTTTTTCCTATGGGGAGCCCAATGGTATTAACCCTTGTCCAAAAGGGGGAGGTTATATGATTCATAAAAGTTGGAAGGGTCTTATTCGACCCAAACGATTAGAGGTGGAAAAGGAGACATTGACCCCTTTCTATGGGAAGTTCATCGCGGAACCTCTTGAAAGAGGTTTTGGGATCACCATTGGGAATTCTCTTAGACGGATTCTTCTTTCCTCTCTTCAAGGGGCAGCGATCACCTCGGTTAAAATCGAAGGGGTCCTTCATGAATTTTCTACAATTCCCGGGGTCAAAGAAGACGTGACCGAAATTATTCTGAATCTTAAAGAGGTTCGGTTGAAACTTCATACCGAAGGGCCCAAGTTGATTCGGGTGAAAGCCGAAGGGCCCAAGGACCTGAAGGCTGGAGATATCATCACCGGGGATGCAGTGGAGGTTCTGAATCCGGATCATCATCTGGCCACTCTTTCCAGAGATGCAAAGCTTTCGATGGAGATGATGGTCAAGATGGGACGAGGTTACGTTCCTGCAGAGCGAAATAAGGATGAGTCTCAGCCCATCGGGACCATCCCTATCGATGCGATCTTTTCTCCTATTAAAAAGGTGAATTATACGGTCACCAATGCCCGGGTGGGCCAAATCACAGACTACGATCGATTGACCCTCGAAGTTTGGACAGACGGGAGCATTGATCCTGTCGAGGCGGTCGCTCAAGCGGCCAAGATTTTAAAGGATCAGCTCTCCATCTTTATCACTTTTGAGGAAGAGGAAGAGGAAGAGACCTCTCAAACGGAAGAGCAACAGGAAACAGAGAAATTTAATGAAAATCTTCTTCGGAGTGTCGATGAACTGGAACTTTCCGTGCGATCTGCAAACTGTTTGAAAAATGCGAACATCAAACTTATTGGAGATCTCGTTCAGAAAACAGAGGCTGAGATTTTAGCGACTAAGAATTTTGGTCGAAAATCTCTTAATGAAATTAAAGAGATTTTGGCCAGTATGGGACTCAGTCTTGGAATGAAGCTGGAAAACTGGCCTCCCAAGAAATTAAAGGGAGGAGAAGAAGAGATGAAGTCTGAAATGGTTGGATAGGGAGACGGGAATGAGACATCGAGTGAAAGGGAGAAAATTGAGTCGGCATACCAAACATCGGGAGCTCATGTTTAGAAATATGCTCGTCTCACTCCTGAAGCATGAGCGAATCCGAACGACTTTGGCGAAAGCCAAGGAGCTTAGAAGCTGGGCCGATAAGATCATTGGATTAGGGAAAAAGGGGACTCTTCATGCTCGAAGACAAGCCTTTGCTCTCCTTCGGGATGAGAGTATCGTCAAGAAGCTGTTCGATCAAATTGCCCCTCAAGTGAAAGATCGAGAGGGAGGATATACGCGAATTTACCGATTGGGCTGGCGTCAGGGGGATGGGGCTCCCCTCTCCATGGTCGAACTGGTCACCTATTCCCCCGCAAAAGAAAAGAAGTCGACGATTGAAAAAGCCAAGGAAGTGATTGGAAAGGTGAAACCTAAAAAGAAAAAGGGAGAAGAATAAGAAAAATAGCTTCTTATCTCCCGATGAACCACCGGGACTTCTTTAGACTCAGGAGAATCGAGTCGTTCCCCGAGAGCCACAAGAAGAGGAGGATTCCTCACTTTTGGAAGAGGAAAAAGAGGAGATCAGTTTTTCAGGGTTTCCCTCTCCACACTGAGGACAGAAGGTAGTCTCCGGTCCTTCATTCCACTTCTGAATCTTCTCAAAGATCTGACCGCACCTTCGACATCGATATTCATAAATGGGCATCTTTACCCTCCTGAAATTTCTTTTTAACTTAACTTTTAAAATAAATATAATCCTGTATGATCCCATTATCAAGGTGTCCTCATTTAACCTAAAAAATGTTTGACAATGAGAGAAGTTTCCTCAAGAATAGGAATCAGAGAGATTTCAAAATGGGTATGGAATGGAGGCAAATATGAATTGGATGGTCTTGGGAATGGTCTTTTTGGTCGGCTTCCTCCTGGGATTGCTCATCGCCTACCTCCTGAGAATCATTCATGGAAAGACGGCCAGGGAGTTAGCTGAGGAGATCTTTCAAAAAAGCGAAGCCGAACGTCAATCCAATATTGAGGCTCTGATGGATAATATCAAGGCCAATTTTGGGAAGCTCTCCCTCGAGGCCCTCGCTACTTCAACCGAGGAATTTTTAAAACTGGCTAAGGCAAAATTAGACTCAGAAAGGGAGGTGAGTTCAAAGGAACTGGAGACCAAAAAAAGCCTTATCGATCAGGAATTAAAGCGAATGACAGTGGAATTAGAGAAGGTTTCCACCCTGATCAAGGAGCTTGAGAAAGATCGGGCTGAAAAGTTCGGGGAACTTTCTCATCAATTAAAGATGGCAAGTGAGCAGACCACTCTTCTGATGCAGACCACCCAGACCCTCAGGGAGGCCCTGAGTAGTACAAAGGTAAGGGGTCAGTGGGGAGAACGAATGGCAGAGGATGTGTTGCGATTGGCTGGTTTTATCGAGAATGTGAATTACTTAAAGCAGAAGGCAATAGAAGGTCCTGGTTCAAGACCCGATTTTACCTTTCTTTTGCCACGAAACCTCAAGCTCCACATGGATGTGAAGTTCCCTCTCGATAACTACCTCAGATATCTCGAAGCGGGATCTGAACTGGAAAAAATAAAATATCGAAATGACTTCTTCCGGGATGTCAAGGCAAGGATTAAAGAGGTAACCACCCGAGAATATATTAATCCTGAACAGAATACGGTGGATTATGTCCTCCTTTTTATCCCGAATGAACAAATCTATGCCTTCATCCATGAACAGGATAGCTCCATTCTCGATGAAGGAATCAAGAATCGGGTCATCTTCTGTTCCCCACTCACCCTTTTTGCTGTTTTGGCCGTGATTCGGCAGGCTGTGGATAATTTTGCTTTGGAGCAAACCTCCAATGAAATCCTCTCCCTTTTAGGAGCTTTCAGGAAACAGTGGGAAGAATTTTTAAAAAAGCTTGAACAGGTAGGTAAAAGAATTGGAGATCTTCAAAAAGAGTATGATGCCCTCATCACCACTAGAAAGACCCAGCTTGAGAGACCTCTGAAAAAGATGGAACTTTTAAGAACCCAGCGAGGATTACCCGTTGCTCCTGATGAGATCGAAAAGCCTTTGCTCAGCAACGAGGCCTCTCCCCTTGGAGACGACTCCATATTTGGAGGAAGGGAGTAGACGTCAAGTGAGGGAGATTCACCTTTCCAGAAGTCTTTATTCTTGACTTCAATACCTTATTCAATTACTATAGAAACTACTAAATTTTCCTTTCTCATGGATGTCCTAAATCCAATGGGTAGGGGGAGATCAATACTCATCCAATGAATCATTGTTTAGGCAGTAAGGACGAGAGAGAAGCGATTGGTAAGATTCTTCGGAAAGTCCTTGAAAGATGGCGTCAGGAGCAGAGGGCTGAGGAAGAAGAATTAGAGAAGACTTTAGTTCTTTCACCCAGAGTCCCGGATCATGAAAAAGGAGGAGTCCTTGTAAAGGAAGTTTTTAAAGAGAAGGCTCCTGAAGAAGAGGTTCTTCCCGAGACAGTGATCATAGCTCCAAAGGAGAAAAAAGAACGAATTTCTGTAACATACGAAGTCTCAAAAACAGAGGATATTGAGTTGAAACCTTCGAAGGAAGAACCGGCTCAGAGCGAGGAATTTCTGGAGGAAACCGTTATCCTGAAACCCAAAAGGATTCG
>JBDOIB010000255.1:0-1091 GCA_041082155.1 Thermodesulfobacteriota bacterium
CGGATAAAATTACAAATTCTCTGCTCTTCTATTTCAGGATCAATTGACAGGATTTCCCGCGAGAACATCGCCCCTTCTCCCTAATTTTTTCTCCACATAATAGGTCACATTTAAAAGAGAATCGAGGTTTTCCGGAATAAGTTCTTCATCCTCGATTTTTATGCCAAACCTCTCCTCCAGAAAAGAGACGAGTTCGAGAATACCGGTAGAATCCACAATTCCACTTTCCAAGAAAGAGGTTTCTTCCTTTAATGGTCCATCGTCTCCGAACAGGAAATTCTCTTTTATAAATTCGTAAATAATCCGTTTTACTTCGTCTTTATCCATATTCCACCTCAATTCAAAGCCAACCTTTTCTTTACTTCTTCCACTATTTGATCATCTGGTTCTTTAATTAGCTTAGCCAGACCCTCTTCCCGGGTCATGTAACCTGCTCTCACCAACTCAGCAATCTCCATGGCGTAAGGGTGAAATCCGAAGCATTCCTGGTGGATCTTTATTCCGAGGGAATTAAGAAGGCAATTGGTAGAATTTGAATCTGTATCCATGGGTTCCTGCCAACCTAACTCTTTTACGGCCTTCAAAACTTCTTTCTCATTATAATCTAAGAAAGCCAGAGGATGAACGTTATAAAGAAAAAAATCTTTCTTAAAATGTAAAATTTCAAAATCCCTTTCCGACAGTAAAAAAACCTGAATTGAATGATCCAAAACCTTTTTCAGAGTATTGCAAAGTAAATTCTGAACCTGCTTGATCATTGAGCTATTCCACTTCATGATGGCCGAAGTAATTGGAGCCTGCCCTGGTGACCAACCATACGCCATCAAAGGAATGCCCATCTCCACTGCCGTCTTAAGCATATATGATTTTACTAAATTCATGCATGTATTACAGATGGAACTTGCCCTCTCTAAGGCTTTCTGAGGATATATCTCCCCAAAAGCCGAGTTTCGAAAAGCCTCATAGAGCATCTTTCGATTTAAAGAAACCCAAAGATGATCGATCTCCAGTGACTCACAAACCCTCTTAATATTATTCAAGGCGAAAGAGGATAAGAATCCATTGTCAAAAGTCAGAGCTAAAATCCCTAG
>JBDOIB010000260.1:0-5499 GCA_041082155.1 Thermodesulfobacteriota bacterium
AGAACTGATCTGTTCATTAAAATCATTCTGATCAAAAACAACGGTTTCGTTTAGCCTTACGATTGCTGAATCGACCCGATTGGAACCATCCGGATTCCCATTGATTAAATTTAAAGAGTAAGGCCCAAAGAATTGAGAAGAAAGATCAAATTCGATCGTCTCCTCTATTGGTTTCCCTTTGGTTCGAACAAACTGATGAGGACCAAATATTGAACAAATCCTTGGAGGAAGACGAAATATTTCTATTATTATAAAGGATCCAGGGGCACTTCTAAGCTCAACCTCCAGGAGATTTTCTCCTTTGTCTAATGAAATTTGCCGATCAAGAGTTGCAATTTGTTGATTAAATTGAGATGGTCTAAAAATCTCTTTTCCATTGAGTCTCACCTGGGCACTTGAGACCCTTCTCTCACCCTCGGGGGTTCCATTTGTCAGGCGAAGATAAAAAAGGCAATTCATCTCATCAAGAGCAAAAAAAATTCGTTCCGTTTTCGGAACCCCCTCTTCTCTTAGGAAGGTATAAGGTCCGAAAATCAAAGAACCCTCAGAAGAAGAATCAGAAGGAAGGATTGAAGCAGAAGAGAAGGTAAATGTTAAAAGAATTATTGTTAAAATTAAAAGCAAAAACTCTTTACGATTGATTAGGATTCGATCCATGAATTAGAGTCTCCTTGAAAGGGAATTTTTAAATCCAAAAAGGAAAAATGTCTCCAACTCATATCAAATTTCTAAATGACTCGTCAAGAAAAAAATGAGAACCAAAAATTTCGGACTTGACAAAAATGAATGAAATTAGTTAAAGAAAAAACCAAAATAAAAATACCCAGGTGTAGGGAACCTCGTGAGTCTCTGAGAAGGAGACAATTCGAGGACGGACCCGCCGCTGTAATCGGGGACGAACCCTACAATGAGCCACTGTCCCGCACTGAGCGCGGGGTGGGAAGGCGTAGGGAGTAGGAAGATCCGTAAGTCAGAAAACCTGCCTGGATATTCTTCACGCAAAGGTCTTCGAGGCTAAGACCGTGAAGGGTTCATGCGGGTAAAGATCCCCGGTCTTTTTGCGAAGGCCGGGGATTTTTTTTGAACCCTTCTCCTGGCCTGAACCTTTTGGGTTAGGCAAAAATTAAAAATTTTTAGGAGGAGGTGTATTATGAGACATATTAAGATTTTTTTTATCATCATTTTTCAACTTCTCTTGATCTCTTTTCCTATTTCGGCCCAGGAGAAAGAGGTCACGATGGAACCAGTGGTGGTAACGGCCACCCGTGATATTCAGGAGATAAGAAGAGTTCCAGCCAATGTGACCGTCATTACTCGAGAACAGATCGAGCAAACCCATACGAAAACCACCATTGATCTAATAAGAAATGAAGTCGGTGTGATGGTGAAAGATTGGACAGGTAGTGGGAAAAATGTAACGGTAGATATCCGTGGATTCGGGGAAACAGGTCCTCTGAATACGTTGGTCCTGGTGGATGGGAGAAGGGTTAATGAAATTGATCTCAGTGGTGTGGACTGGACTCAAATTCCGATGGATCAAATTGAGCGAATCGAAATCTTAAGAGGCTCTGGAAGTGTGCTTTATGGAGATAATGCCACCGGAGGAGTTATTAATATCATTACTAAAAAACCACAAAAGCCCCTCTCTGCTAAGGGTGAAATCACGAGAGGGAGCTATCTTTATCATAAAGAGAGTGGAGGGGTTTCAGGAATATGGGGTCCTTTTTCTGCCATGGTCTACGGGGATTATAGCTCCACAGAAGGTTATCGAGAGAATGGATTTATGAGATATAAGGATATTGGGGGAAAAATTCTTTTTGATATTAATAAGGTGGTTGAGCTCTCTTTAAATGGTAATCTTCATCGCGATCACTATGGAATGCCAGGAGCCCTTCCACAATCTGTCTACAGAGAAGACAGAAGAACAACCCTTTATCCAAACGATAAGGCTGAGACCGAAGATGGTTTCATCACATTAGGAACAAAAGTAAAATTAGGTGAGATGGGTCGAATTGAAGGCGACCTTTCATGGCGACACCGGGAAGTAACCAGTATCTTTCGCTCTTTCTTCTATGAAGATAAAAAGAACCTCACCACCTGGGGATTCACTCCCAAATATATTCTGGAAACACCGATCGGAGAACATTCCAACAAGCTTACCCTGGGATTCGATTATTATCATTCAGATTCAAAGGTTGATTCGGAATCTACATTCTCTGGAACCGATCGTATCGGTGTTAAGAAAAGATCCATGGGAATCTACCTCTATGATGAATTTACACTTTTTGAAAATCTCCTTCTCTCTTTGGGTGGAAGATGGGAATGGGCTATCTATGATGTATCTCAGGCTTCCTCCGGATTAGACGATCAGAAAAGGGAATCTGAACCAGTCTGGCATATCGGGTTAAACTATCTTTTTGGAAAAAGTTCATCAGCCTTTTTAAATGTTAAAAGAAGTTTTCGATTTCCTGTAACCGACGAATTTATTCAATATTTCCCGACTTTTCAAGTCAACTCGGCCATAAAACCTCAGACCGGATATCATTATGAAACAGGAATCCGACATTCTTTCAACGATTGGATGGAAGGAAACCTCACCCTTTTCTGGATGGATCTCAGAAACGAGCTCTTTTATAATCCCATGACCTATAGCAATGAGAACTATCCAAAAACGAGACGTCAGGGAATAGAAATGGGTATAAAGCTAAAACCATTTCCATGGCTTAATTTTTACGGAAATTACTGTTACTTACGACCCGTTCTTCGAGAAGGTAGTTTCTCAGGGAATGATATCCCAGGAGTTTCCCGTCATAAAGGTTCAATTGGAACCACAGTCGATCTGAGTCATGGATTTCTATTTAATGCCAGAACAACGATTGTCGGCTCGCAGCGTTTCATTAGTGATTGGGGAAATCGGGTTGAAAGACTTGATGGATATTATAGTATTGATGCAAATCTCTCCTATAGCTGGAAAGGATTGAAGGTATTTATTGGAGTAAATAACCTTACCAATCGAAAATATGCAGAATATGGGGTCCTTTATGGTGGATTCCCTTATTATTATCCATCACCGGAGAGAAACTTCATTGCAGGGGTTTCTTATATATTTTAACCTAAATCATTGGTAAAAGTAACTCTTGACATGGGAGGGAGGTTATAATATAAATGAATTAATTTTGAATGCCGGGTTAGCTCAGTCGGTAGAGCAGAGGACTGAAAATCCTCGTGTCCGTGGTTCGATTCCACGACCCGGCATTTCGTTTTTTACAGGGCAATTTTGATTGCCCTATTTTTTCATTTACAGGAGGGCGAATCATGTTTATTACGTTACTCATGAAAGGAGGCCCCGTGATGATCCCTATTATTCTGGGATCCATCATTGCTCTTGCCATCATACTTGAAAGGGCCTGGACACTATGGAGAATTCGCCTCAACATCCCTCAATTCGCCCATGAAATTTTTCTCTATCTCGAAAGAGGTCAATTTCAGAAGGCTCTGGAACGGTGTGCAAAAGTCCGGCACCCCATTGCCGATGTTTTTAAATTAGGAATTCTTAACCGAGACCTTCGAAGGGAAGAAGTAGAATCCATGATGGAAAGAGAAGGAGATGAACAGATTCAATCTCTTGAACGATATTTAGGTGCTTTAATCATCATCATTGGGGTAGAACCTATGCTTGGATTTCTTGGTACTATCATCGGTCTGATTCGTGCCTTCATGGCCTGGGAGCATCTGGGTCCAAACATCACTGTTAGTGCGCTTGCCGCAGGGATCTATCAAGCTATGATTACAACGGCTGCCGGCCTTTCCGTAGCGATACCTTCGTATATTATTTATCACCTCATTGTCGGTAAGATTAAAAGCCATGCCCAGGAGATCACCTATTATGGGAATGAATTGATGGACATTTTGACAAGAGTAAAGGAAGGAGGGGCACAATGAGGATTAAAACCCGTAGAGATTTTAATGTTACCTTAGAAACATTTGCTCTCACGGATATTATATTGAATATATTTATCTTTTTCTTCACAGCCTTTAGCTTAGTGTATACCTTCAATCCTTTAAGAGAATCTAAGATCATCATTAAACTTCCCCAGGCAGATGTTAAAACCCCTCCCGAGCAGAGGGAACCTATCATTATAAATATCACAAATAGGAATGAAGTGTTTCTATCCAATAAGCCCAAAAATCTTAAAGATTTAAAATCGGAGCTTTCCACCCTCATTGCTTTTGACAAGACGAGACCGGTAATTGTTCGAGCAGATAAGGGTGTGGTACTGGAAAAGGTCATTGAAGTACTTGATATTGCAAAAAGTTCTGGGGTGGATCGCCTGGGGATAGCCGTAGAAGAAAAACCCATCCCAAATTATAGAACCCCATAAAAATCTAAACATAATTAATATTTCGTTTTTTAATAAAAAAAAATTAAAAACTTATTTTTTTACTTTTTATTAACCTTATAAATATTTGAAATTAAAAATCAATTTATTTCAAAAATTTTAATTTTTTACTTGACAAGCCATATTTTGTGTTCTATAATAATTGACGTTTCAAGATATAGAATTTAGGGCTGAAAGGGGCGATTCAAAAATGAGTTATATTATTTGTGATAAAAGAAAAGGAAGTCCAAAAATTCATATAGAGGTCTGCCGCAGGAAATGTAAATTTTTAAATGAATGTAAGGTATATAAGGAATTTATGAATAACTCTGAGAAAAAAGACAATTAAGACCTCCCCACCTGCTTGCTGACAATTTACTCTATTGAGCATCGAAATTGTCAGCTGAAAGCAGGTCTTCATACCCCTCCTTTCTTAAAAAGGGCGCCTTTAATTAGGCGCCTTTTTTTTACCCAATATCTCCCCACTCATACTGGAGAATACTCAACAGGCAGAGGCTAGCCGTTTCAGCCCTCAGGATTCTCTCACCCAGGTTAATGGGAATAAATCCTTCCTTTTTTGACTCCTCAATCTCCTCCTCACTGAACCCCCCTTCCGGTCCAACGACAAAGAAGATCTCTTTTCCCCTCTCTAACTCTTTTAAAAGATTTTTCAATCTTCTCTTTTCCTTCTCCCATAAGATCAGACGAAGAGAGTCAGGGGAGGCGGATTGAAGCATTTCTGAAAAGTCAAGTAATGGAATGACCTCTGGAATCTTTCCTCTTCCACATTGTTTGGAGGCTTCAATGGCAATTCTTTGCCATCGATGAAGGCGGTTCAATCTTTTAGATTTATCCAGTAAGGGGATAGAACGGGACGAAAAGAAGGGAACGATTTTTTTGACCCCCAATTCGGTTGCCTTCTGGATTAGATAATCCATCTTCTCCCCTTTCAATAGGCTTTGGGCAAGGATAACTTCCAAAGGAGATTCTTTCCGGACAGAAAAGATCTCTTCGACACGAACCCACAGGCTATGGGCTTCCTGATCAATAATAACCCCCTTATACTCCTTCTCATGACCATCAAAGATAATGAGTTCATCCCCCTTTTTAAGACGAAGGA
>JBDOIB010000272.1:0-1340 GCA_041082155.1 Thermodesulfobacteriota bacterium
TGATGATGTTTTTATCAAGGGAGTTAATCATATTCAGGGAGGCGTAGAGGGTCGTAGTTTTTCCGCTCCCAGTTGGACCGGTCACCAGAATCATTCCGTTTGTCTTTCTGAGAAGTTGCTTGTATTGTTGAAGCATCTCTTCGGGAAACCCTAATTCCTCCAGTGTGAGGAGGGGGCTTGTTTGGTCGAGGAGCCTGAGAACCACATTTTCTCCATAGATGGTCGGAAAAGTAGAGACCCTGATCTCGAAACTTTGGTTTTCCACTCGAACATTGAAGTTCCCGTCTTGAGGAAGACGGGTCTCTGCAATATCCATCTCGGCCAAAATCTTTATTCTGGAAGTGAGGGCAGGGTGGATGGCTTTGGGAAGGGTAAGGATTTCGTAAAGGAAGCCATCAATTCGAAAACGGACCCTTAGCTCCTTTTCATCGGGTTCGAAATGAATATCACTGGCCTGGTCTCGAATCGCCTGAATCATGATCAGATCGAACATCTGGGTTGCAGATGTTCCTTGCACCGTGTTTCCTAATTCTTTGGTCTGCAGCTCGTAAGTTTTTCGATACTCCACCACCTCCTCCTCCGGTGAGACTTCCCCTCGGTTTTTAAAGGTAATCTGTTCCAGAGGACGTTCCCGATCGGTTGCTCCATAATGCTGTTCAATGGCTCGTTTAATCTTCTTCTCGGTGCTGACCGCGATCTCTACATCAATCTTTGTTTTGTTTCTGACCTCGTCTAATGCATGAATATTTAAGGGATTTTCCATGGCAATGGTCAGAGTATTTCCGATTTTAAACAAAGGGATCAACGTATATCTCCTGGCGATCTCTTCGGGAATAAGTTTCACTACTTCTTCGTCAAGGAGGTAGGTATCCAGGTCGACATAAGGGAGGCTGTAATAATGAGCCAGGCATTGAATAATCACCTCTTCTTTTGCTACACCCATACGAATGAGAGTCTGTTCAAGTCGCTCACCCTTCTGTCTCGCCTCCTGAATAGCCTTTTTTAACTGTTCGGGGGTAATCAAACCCAGCTCAATAAAATATTCACCGAGACTCTTCTTCTCTTTTGACATTCCACACCTCTTCCTCTCAATCTTTCCTTAATGAGAATGAAGGAAGGTTGATTGGTTCATTCGACTGAGATGTCTCCTCACCTTCAATGCAAGTTCTGGGTAGGTTGAAGCCGAGAGATGAATAAATTTCTGATAATGATGAAGAGCAAGCTCTACTCTTCCCATCTCCTCGTAGAGAAGGCCAAGATGATAATGGGTTTCGCCATGAAGAGGATTGAGAGAAAGGGCCTTCTTGAACGATTCTATAGCCTTCTCCCATTGCCCTTCT
>JBDOIB010000275.1:0-1471 GCA_041082155.1 Thermodesulfobacteriota bacterium
GGGAACCCATGAAAGGGACTGGATCATGAGGGATGATAGGAGAAAATGGACAGATATGAGTAGCTATGATGACATCTCCAGGTAAAGAATCCCCCTGTTCTTTCATATCCCCTAATTTGAGAGCAATAGAGAGAGCGGCCACTCCTCCATCTGCATCAGAGACAAGACCTATTTGATGGGGTCTCGCTCCAATCCCTCCTAATCGTCCAATGATCCCTAAGGTCGGGGCATTCCCTCCAGTGCTTCTCCCGTTGATTCCATCAATCCAAATCTTTATGGAATCTGTTTTTCCCTTCTCCCCTTCGATTGGAACGACTTCGATATTCTTAAGGCCTCTTTTCTTTAATAGAGAAGCCACTCTTTCACCATTTGCCTTAGGGCTATCCAGAAGTTCATAAATCTCGATCACCTGTTTGAGTGCCATTCTTTTCTCTCCCTCCCACTAAAATGAATGGATCAATTCCTCCATTGGAATATAGGGAATGTCAAAACCAAAATGCTTTGGGGAGACCAGGTCAATGGCTTCGGGGGATCGCCAAAAGGGATGGGTAGGAATAGCAAAAACTACAATCTTTCTCCCTTTCCTCATCTTTGAATTAGTGATTGCCTCCCCTGTATTGGAATCCAGGATACAAATGAGATCAGGAGAGACAACATAAGGTTTTCCATCAAACCAGGAGATCAAATTTTCATTCTTCATCCATATTTTTAATTCATGGCCTTTATATTGCTTTTCCCCGCGAACGATTAAAGTTCCCCAAAGAAAACCCTCACGATCTTCCCAATCAAAATGAAACACCTCTCCCCGGAAAATTTCCTCTCCTCCAGAGGCCTGGATGACTGCTAAAATGGGATCCTTTCCAGTCTCTTTGGCCTCCCTGAATGCCTTCCCGATCTCCATCGCCTTAGAAACTCCTCCGGGGATGATTGCTTTTTTTAATACTTTTCCCTTCACTGGACAGCGAACGGCTGTTGTTCCATCTCCAACGACGGCCATTGCTCTGGCTATCTTTTCGGCGTCTCTAAAACTTCCTACTTTCCTGACTAAAATTGAATTTCCTCTCATATCATTCAAAATCATGGGGGTAATGGGAATATTCATGACGGTATAGGTCTGCATCATTAATTCTGGTTTGGCCCGACCGATCGTATCTCCATCCACGAATGGGATATTAGCCAAAGCGGCTAATATCGCTGCAATGGGGGTATTATATCCTCCGATTTCCACTGGAACAGTAGCACAGACTTTTTCGGAAAGCTCTCTTTCCATCATTCTTAAACCAGAGAGAAGAGGGCCTTCTTCAGAAAGAATCTTTTCCCCGTACTCCTCCATTTCCAATGTTTTATTCTTCGAAGGAGCGATAGAACCCACCATGGCGGGGTGGACTACTATTGCCTCATCAGAAATCTCATCTGCAGAAAGGAGTCTTACTTCCTTTCCCATCTCCAGAACCCTATTAAGAAGAAATAG
>JBDOIB010000295.1:0-1190 GCA_041082155.1 Thermodesulfobacteriota bacterium
CCGGAGACGCCTGAGGTCATCGCCTCATCCCAGGATGCCCAGAGAGTGCTCAATCAGGTTCTTCAGAGGATTCGAAATGTGGCTACTTTTCTTTGGCAAGAGAATCTCTCGAATCCTCAGCCCTATCGATTAATGAGACTTGCCCTCTGGTCCACCATCGAATCTCCTCCTCCTTCAGAGGATGGAAAGACGAAAATTCCTGCTCCCCCGGATCAGATCAGGAATATTCTAAATGATCTCAGAGAGAAGGGAGATTATGAGAATCTCCTAAAAGCGGCTGAATCGAGACTTCCCCAGTTCATCTTTTGGATAGATCTCAATAGGCTCGTCTCTGAAGCATTTACTCATTTAGGGGAAAACTATCAAAAGGCATTGGAGGTCGTTCATCAAGAGACTGCTCATTTTGTGAATCGCCTTCCGGGGATCGAAAATCTCACCTTTATCAATGGCACACCCTTTGCAGATACTGTCACAAAGCAATGGCTAAAAGAAATCAGTTTGAGAGGCACTCCTCAGACTGTTGAATCTGTCTCTCCCCAATCGGTTCAAAAGGAAGAGGACCCTATGGAGAGAGAGATAGAGGAAGCCAATCAACTGGCCAAAAAAGGGAAATTGATCGAGGCTGTGGATCGGTTACAGCAAAAACTGAACAGTAGCTCCTCATACCGAGAAAAACTCCTCTGGAGATTGGCCCTCTCTCAAATTCTTATTCAGTCAAAACAGTCGAAGCTCCTCACGCCCAATCTGGAGGAGATTCTAAGAGAGATTGAATATTATCGATTGGAAGAATACGAACCCCCCTTAGCCCTGAGAGGATTGAGGCTGGTCTGGCTTGGATTGGGTTCACAGTCTGATCAAGTCTCGAAGGGAAAGGCGATGGAAATCCTTAATCGGATTGCAAAACTGGATTTAGCCGAGGCCATCCGGCTCGGGAAAACTTAAAACATTTACTACTTAAAAAGAAAGGAGGGAATTTATGGCAAGAGAAGCATCGGTTGCACCAAGAGAAAGAGTCAATATTGTTTATCGTCCAGCGACAGGGGATGCAAAGGAAGAGGTGGAACTTCCCCTCAAATTGTTGGTCATGAGTGACTTCACAGGTCGTCCGGATGATCGTCCTCTTGAGAAGAGAGAGACGATCAACATTGATAAGGACAATTTTAATGAGGTTCTCAAAGCTCAAGGGATTT
>JBDOIB010000309.1:0-1715 GCA_041082155.1 Thermodesulfobacteriota bacterium
CCTCATTTTTTTCTCTTTTATCCTATCTTGTTTCTAATTTTTTCATAAAATCTCTCCCTTGTCAAGTCCCATCCCTGCTGACCGTCTAACACTTTTAGATAAAGAAAATCAAGGAGTTGACAATTTTTGTTTATCGGTATATTGTAATAAAAAAACTACAAAAGGAGGAAAGTGAAATGATTAACCGGAGGAAGCTGTTAAAGAGAAGGGAGGAGATTTTGCGGGAGATTTCGGGTCTGAAGGAGATGCGTCGGGGATGTTTGATCGCGCAGTATTATTCTGGGAAGGAGCCTGGAAAGGTTCTGGGTCCTTATCCGCTCTACACCTTTAAACGGGATGGGAAGACGATTTCGCGGAGGATTCGGGACCGGGAGGAGTTGAAACTGCTTCGGAGCCAGGTGGAGAACTATCATCGGTTTAAAGCGCTTTGTCGGGAGTTGGTAGAGATAGGGGAGGGTCTATGTGAGTTGAGGGAGAGGGAGAAGGAATAAGGAGGTAAGTGAGATGGAGAAGGGGATGAGGAGATATTTGGAGGAGATGTTTCAGGGGTTCCATAAGTTTCAGAGTCGGGTTTTGAGCGGGGTATCAGAGGCAATGCTTATGACGGGAGAGGTTCGGTCGTTCGGGATTGCTCGGCATTTTTCGGAGTTGAGCGGGGCGAAGCTAAGCAGCGCCTTGGTTCGGTTTTATCGGTTTCTTTCCAATCCTCGGATAGATGATTGGAGGATAAGCGAGCGGATTTTTCAATCGTTGTCTAAGCCTGGTCGTTGGTTTCTGATTGCCTTAGACTGGACGGAATGGCATCCGCCTTTGCGGATGCTGTTAGCGTCGGTGATAGTTGGGAGGCGTGCGATTCCTGGGGCTTGTGCGTGTTTTCCGAAAGATGACATTCCGCGGTCTCAGAATAGTCGGGAGAACACTTTTTTGAAAATGGTCTGCGCGGTTCTGGATGGTCTTAAGATTCGCGCCATTTTTTTTAGCAGACCGGGGCTTTCGGAGAGTTAGTTTTATCAAGTTGCTTTTGGAGCAGGATGGTCATGGTTTTGTGGTCCGGCTGATGGATAAGGTCAAGGTAGAGGGTGCGGTTTATGTGGGCTTATTATCGGGGTATGGGTTAAAAGCGGGTCAAGCGGTAGATTTGGGCTGGGTATTGTTGAGACAAGATGGTGCGGTTCGGGTGAGAGTGATTGGGGTTTGGTCTCGGGGTCAGAGGGAGGCTTGGTGGTTAGGGACCAATCTGGAGGGTGAGGTTTGGGAGGTAGTTAGTTTATATGATCGGCGGATGGGGATAGAGGAGCAGATTCGGGACAGCAAGGGAGCTCGGTTTGGGTTTCGGTTGTTTTGGACTCAGATAAAGAGGCCGGAGTCTTTGGCGAGATTGACTTTGTTGGTCGGGATTGCGTTGATTGTTTTGATGGTGGTTGGCAAGTGGTTTTCGGAGCGAAATCCCTGGGCGCAGATGCCTTCAAAAAAGAAAGGAGCTCGTCTCTCGCTGGTCTCGGTGGGGAGGTTGTATTTGGGGGAGGCGCTTAAAGAAGTGATGATTGATCTGGCCTGGGTTCGGAAATATCTACCCGCGCCTGAGTTAAGAAAATTTGATTGGATTGAGCTAGCGGAAGGGGGTTAAAAAAGTGTTAGACGGTCAGGAAATTACCTAGTTGACTTAGGCGTGGGAAAAATGTATTTTGGAAACTAATGCATGGTATAGATTTGTT
>JBDOIB010000314.1:0-12680 GCA_041082155.1 Thermodesulfobacteriota bacterium
CCCTTCCTTACTTTCAGATGGGTTTAAAGAAAAAGATCATGATCTTAGATTTTGAAAATAAGACCACGTATAGAGAAGAGAAGATGGGCGAAACCGTAGCCAAACGACTCTCTGATAAACTGGAGGCCTCCCAAAGAGTGGTCCTGATAGATCGGAATGTCATCTCGGAGATGTTTCGTCGGGAGGGGCTTTCGTTTGAAAGCCTCTCAAATCTTGAATCTATAAAACGAGCCCATCGTTCCTTTGGAATCCAAGCCATCCTTTATGGGTCAGTGATGGACGTTAGCCTTCTTTCCTCAAAAGCCTCTGAAACCTCTGAAGAAGAGGTCTCTTTTGCTACGGCCAAGGTTGAGGTTCGTTTGGTCGATGCCTCCACGGGAAATCTTTTAAAGACTTTTATTGGACGAAGTCCCATCTTCGGAACCAAAGAAACCGGAGAATATAGCCGGAGCAAAGCGGTGACAAAAGCGATCGATTTTGCTCTTGAAGAGATCCTTGATGGCCTCCTGAGATATTTGGATTATCTTGAATGGAGTACAACGATTGCAAAGATTGAAGGAGAAACCCTCTTCCTTAATGCAGGGAAACTCTCAGGGCTTCGAGTAGGGGACCATCTGGAGGTCTATGAGCCTGGAAAAGAGATTATTCATCCTACGACAAATATTTCCCTCGGGTGGACCACAGGGAAACTGAAAGGTGTCGTCAGGGTTCAAGAACTCTTCGGTATCGATGCTGCCATTGCGAAAAGAGTGGAAGGAAGCGAATTCAGTCCCAATGACATCGTAAGATCCACCATTAAGTAAAAAAGAGTTGAATTTTCTATAAAATGACTCTCCCCGGAACCATTCCATTTCCAGAAGAATTTGTTGAGCGATACTACAAAAATCGATGGTGGTGGGGAATCACTCTTGGAGAAATGCTTGATCGGACCACCGATCTCTATTTTTATAAGGAAGCCCTTGTAGCAGGCAATGTGCGACTCACCTACCGAGAACTTCAAGAGAAGGTCAACCGCACAGCTCTTGCCCTCCTCGAGTTAGGTATCCAGAAACAGGATCGAGTTCTTCTTCAGATTCCAAATTGGGCTGAATTTGTTTATGCGTATTATGGACTGCATAAGATAGGCGCAATTCCTGTGATGTGCCTTCCTCGATTTTCTCAAAGGGAGATTGAATATTTCTGCGAGGTCACCGAGGCAAAGGCTTGGATCGTTCCCCTTCAATTTGAAAAGATCGATTATCACCCCATCATTTCTGCCATTCGCTCTCATCCTTATTCATTAAAATATATTTTGATCATCGAATCTTCCCTAAAGAAAGAGAGACCGATTCCGGAAGGAACCCTATCCTTTAATAAAATTTTGGCCGATGTAGACCTGACCAAATATCCAGAGCATTATCTTGAGTCATTTAAACCCGACCCCAATGAAATCTGCCATTTGATGCCCACGGGGGGGACCACTGGATTCCCAAAATTGGTTCCAAGGACTCATAATGATTTTTATTGCAACATAGAATACCGAGCTAAGGCATGGCAGCGGAGCCCTCACGATATTACTTTAATAGCCACTCCACTCACTCATAATATGGCCATCGAGGTCTCCTTAAATCCTGCATTTCTTACGGGCGGGAAGGTGGTCATCCTTCCTTCTACACATCCCAAAGACATCCTGGAAACTATCGAGAAGGAGAGGATCACGACAACCATTCTTGCAGTAGCTCAGGTTCAACAGATCATTAATTTACCGGAGTTGGATCAATATGATCTATCCTCTCTTCAAGTGATTGCCACTGGCGGCTCCTATATGCCTCCAGAAACAATTAAAAAAGTCTATAAAAAATTAAAATGTAAATTTTACAATGTCTATGGGAGTTCTGAGGGCCCATGCGCTCAGACCCGATGGGAAGACCCCGAAGAGATTGTCCTTCACACGGTAGGGCGGCCAATCTGTCCCTATGATGAATTTAAAGTGATCGATTCCAATGGAAATGTCCTGCCACCTGAGACTGAGGGAGAGCTGGTTGCCAGAGGCCCCTGCATCTTTCGAGGTTATTACAAATCGGAAGAGGAAAATCGAGAGGCCTTTACCCATGACGGGTTTTATCGGACCGGGGATATTGCTAAATTTGATCGAGAAGGGCATTTGATCATTACAGGTCGAAAGAAAGACATTATCATTCGAGGTGGAGAGAACATCAGTGCAAAGGAAGTGGAGAATCTAATTATCGGTCATCCAAAGGTCGAACAAGTGGCGGCAGTGGCCATGCCTGACCCCATTCTTGGAGAACGAGTCTGTGCATTTATTAAGCCCAGAAGGAATGAAACCGTCACTTTTGAAGAAATCCTCTCCTTCTTAAAGGATAAGAAGGCTTCTGTGATCTATTTTCCTGAACGGATCGAAATCCTTAACGAATTTCCCTTGACCAATGTTGGAAAAATTGATAAAAAAAGATTGAAGCAGATCGTCACGAAAAAGCTGTTTCAAGAGGGGAAGATCAAACCGTAAGAAGTAAAATCTTGTTTGGAAAGGAGGTGAGGGGTGGTTAGATTATCAGTAAAAAATTTTTTGAGGACGGATAAAATTTAAAGAGGAGGTGGAATTCATATGAAAAAGGGTAGACTGTTGGTCGGATTCATTCTGTTTCTAATGGTTTTGCCTTCCTTTGTTTGGGGAGCCGTGGAGCTGAAGTTTTGCAATTATTTTCCGATTCCTGCTCGGCAATCCAAGATCTGCGAGGAATTCATCAAAGACCTGGAGGCCCGTTCTAAGGGAGAATTAAAGATTCGTTATTTTCCAGCGGGGACTCTTTTGACGGCCCCGAAAATGTATGATGGGGTGGTTGAGGGAATTGCGGACATTGGTTTCTCCAATATTGGTTATACCTTTGGCCGTTTTCGGATGACCGAAACCTTAGATCTTCCTCTGGGGTTTCCAAATGCCTGGGTGGCCAATCATGTGGCCAATGACTTTATCAGGGAATTTAAGCCAAAGGAGTGGGATAAGGTTCACATCCTTTCGATGCATACAAGCCCTGTGAATGTCGTCCTTTCAGCCACAAAACCGGTCCATAAGATGGAGGATTTAAAAGGGATGACATTAAGGGGTTTGGGTTTTATTGCAGAAGTGGTGACGGCTCTGGGGGCTACTCCTCGGCCCATCCCTACCCCTGAAGCCTATGAAGCGATGCAGAAGAAGGTGATTGATGGATTAATGATTCCGATGGAGACGATGAGGGCTTTCCGGTATGCCGAAGTGGCCAAATATGTGACCGAGTGCTGGCCGATTGGCCAGGTTTATACCTTTTATCTAATTATGAATAAGGAAACCTGGAATAAACTTTCACCGGAGCTGAAAAAAGTATTCAGTGAATATCCTTTTGAGGAGAAGCTGGCCACGATGTGGAATGAGGTGGACATTGACGGGAAGCAGTATGGAAAGGAGAAAGGATTGCAGTTTATTGAACTTCCAAGCGCAGAAATTATTAAATGGAAAAAGGCAGTGGAACCTGTGTTAGACAAGTATGTGAAGTCGATGGTGGCAGCGGGGTATCAGGAGAAAGAGACACGAGAATTGATCAATTATGCTCGAATGCGGATCGAGTATTGGACGAAGAAGCAAAAGGAGTTGGGAGTGAAATCCTCAACTGGTCCTGCCGAAGTTCGCATCAAATAATCATCACGATTCTTTCCCTTTCTCCTCCCGGGCCACGAGGAGAAAGGGAAAGCCTACATGAGTTTTCTATAAAGAGGTTTCACTCATGGAAGGGTGGACCAAGAGGTTGAGTCAATCCCTGGAATGGTTGGGATTGATTGGAATCCTTTTAATGTTTCTGGTGAACCTGATCGATGTGATTGGGGCAAAGCTTTTTCTTTGGCCTGTACCCGGGGCGACGGAGCTCATCGGTTTCTCTCAAATCGTGGCGATTGCCTCCACTATCGCCATGGCCCTTCTTCTGGGCCGACATATCCGGGTTGAATTTATTCTCGATCGTTTCCCCCGACGGATTCGGGCCGGGATCAGTAGCTTCAGTTCTTTTCTTTCATTGATCCTTTTTGTTTTCCTTCTCTGGCAGAGTCTTCTCTATGGGAGGTCTCTTCAAGAGGCCGGGGAGATTGGTTCTACCTCTCATCTCCCCTACTATCCGTTTGCTTATTTCATAGCCTTCTGTTGTTTTCCCGTTTGTCTGGCTTTCCTGATGGAGACGATCAAATCCCTTTCTGAGGTCTTCGGAGATGGATCCCGTTAATGTGGGTATCTTTGGAATCCTTTTGCTTGTTCTGCTCTTTCTCATCCGGATGCCTGTGGCCTTCGCCATGGCTTTTGTGGGATTCCTTGGTTTTTCGTATCTTTCCTCCCCAAAGGCAGGGCTCAGGCTCCTTGCCCGTGACTTCTTCGAGCAATTCTTCAGTTTTCCTTTAAGTGCAATTCCGATGTTTATTCTCATGGGTTCTTTTGCCTTTGCTTCAGGGATTGGGAAAAGACTTTATGATGCAGCCTATACGATCTTAGGGGGACTTCGTGGAGGGTTGACGATGGCCACGGTAGTGGCCTGTGGATTCTTTGCAGCGATCTGCGGTTCGACCTCTGCAACAGCGGCTACCATCGGGAAGATGGCCCTTCCAGAGATGAAAAAGTATAAGTATGATGATACGCTGGCCACAGGGTGTCTGGCGAGCGCAGGAACTCTGGGGATTCTCATACCTCCGAGCACGATCTTTCTGGTCTACGGGATTATTACGGAGCAATCCATCGGGAAGCTCTTTGTAGCCGGGATCATTCCCGGTATTATCCTCGTTTTTCTTTTTATTCTAACAGTAGGGATCCTCTGCTGGCGGAGGCCGGAATGTGCTCCTGCAGGACCTTCCACCAATATCAGAGAAAAGACGAGGGCTCTCATTGGGATAGGAGAGGCTTTACTTCTTTTCTGTTTGGTGATCGGGGGTCTCTTCTTCGGCTGGTTTACCCCTACCCAGGCTGGGGGGATTGGAGCGGCCGGAGCTCTGGTGATTGGTCTGATAAGAAGGGAAATCAGATGGAAGGGATTTATTGATTCGACCCTTGATGGGCTGAGAACCTCCTGTATGGTTCTCTGTGTCATTGCCGGTGCTACGGTATTCGGCCATTTCATGGCAGTTTCAACAATCCCTTTTATTCTGGCGGACTGGATTGCTGGACTTCCCCTTCATCCTGTTGCTATTATGGGAATCATTATTCTGATCTATCTCATCGGGGGCTGTTTTATGGATGCGATGGCTCTGGTCGTTCTCACGGTTCCTGTGATTTTTCCTGTCGTGGTCAGGCTGGGATTCGATCCGATCTGGTTTGGTGTGATTATTGTGCTTGTTAGTGAGATGGGGGTCATCACCCCACCGGTTGGAGTCAATGTCTATGTCATCAAAGGAATTGCCCCTGAGATTCCTCTGGAGAAGATCTTTAAAGGGATCTTTCCTTTTCTGGTTGCCTTGTTGATTAATGCGGGAATATTAATTCTCTTCCCTAAACTTGCCCTTATTTTGCCAAATTTAATCAAATGATTTAAATCCTCTTGAGGGGTTAAAATGCGTCTTCCAAAATTTGAATATATTGAACCGAAATCGTTGAAAGAAGCAGTAAAAACTCTTTCTGATGAACCTACAGGTACCCATCTTTTAGCAGGAGGCACCGATCTACTGGTGAATATGAAGTATGGGGTCATTAAGCCCACAAGGATTATCAATCTCAAATCTATTCCAAAACTCTCTTATATTATTGAAGAGAAAGAAATGATAAGGATCGGGGCGCTCACCTCCCTTCATGATCTATATACCTCGCCCTTAATTCAGGAAAAATTTTCGATTCTCTCTCAAGCAGCCAGAGAGGTCGGAGCCTTTGCTCATCAGGTCATGGGAACGGTTGGAGGGAATCTATGTCAGGGGAACCGATGTCGGTTCTATAATCAGTCTCCTTTCTGGCGAAGCGTAAGAGCACCTTGCTTTAAGGTGGGAGGAGAGATCTGCCATGTCATGAGAAAGCCCAAGGAATGCCATTCCACCTATTGTGGGGATCTCGCTCCCGCTCTCATCGCATTAGGTGCCCGAGTTAAAGTTTTAGGCCCCCAAGGAGAAAGGATCTTTCCCCTCAAAAGACTCTATACCCAGAATGGGAAAAAACCCCTTTCTCTAAGAAAAGGTGAGATTCTAAAAGAGGTTTTACTGTCCCAATCCTCAGGAAAAGGGATCTATCTCAAATGGAGATGGCGGGGATCGATTGAATTCCCGATCGTCTCATTAGCTATTCATCTCGAAGCAGAGGAGAATCAGATTAGCCTTGTAAGGATCGTCTTCAGCGGGGTTGGAGAAGGTCCATTGGAAACTTCCGAAATTGAAAAGATGCTGATCGGCAGTGCACTCGAAGATTCCGTCATTGATTCTGTATCCCAGCAGGTGACCAAAGCAATTTCTCCGATGAGAACCTCCATTTACTCTCCCGCCTACAAAAGAAAGATGGCGGGAATCCTACTACGAGAGGGACTTAATCAATTGAAATCCGAATCTCGAAATCCGAAATTTGGAACAATTTCAGAAACATCGATGATGGGATGAGGAATAGAGAAAGTTAAATGAAAAAAAAACAAAAGGAGTGATGATGAAACGTATTCTTAAACTCAATGTGAACGGAGAGGATCGGGAAATCTTAGTGGAAACCCATAAAACCCTTCTTGAGGTGTTAAGAGAGGACCTTGGATTGACGGGGACAAAAAGGGGATGTGACCTTGGAACCTGTGGTGCCTGCACCGTCCTGATAGATGGAAAACCATGGCTTGCTTGCCTCACCCTGGCCATTGCTGTTCAGGGGAAAAAGATCACCACCATTGAGGGGCTGGCGGAGGATGGAAAGCTTCATCCTCTTCAGAATTCTTTCATTGAAAAGGGGGCCATCCAATGTGGATTCTGTACACCGGGAATGATTCTTACGGCAAAGGCCTTTTTAGAGGAAAACCCTCATCCCTCAAAGGAAGAGGTAATGAAGGCGATTTCTGGAAATCTCTGTCGATGTACCGGCTACGTAAAGATTATCGAAGCCATCTTGTCTGCCAGTGGCGATGAATCGGGAGATAAACTGATGTGATTGAGAACAACTTAATTTCTATCACTCATCCCCATGAGAGGAGAATCTAAAATGAGTGAGTTGAATATCGTCGGAAAACGAGAACCCATGCTTGATGCATGGGAAAAGGCGACCGGAAAAGCAAAATATACGGACGATCTTTCAATGCCCGGCATGCTCTATGGAAAGATCCTCAGGAGTCCCCTGCCCCATGCTAAAATCCTTAAGGTCGATCTTACAGAGGCCTTGAAGGTTCCAGGTGTGAAAGATGCCATCAGCGGCAGAGACATCCCTAAACGGAAATATGGAATTGTCCCGAAGGCAAAGGATGAGTATGCCCTGGCGATTGAAAAGGTTCGCTATATCGGTGATGAAGTGGCAGCGGTGGTCGCCACCTCTCTGGAAGCTGCCGAAGAAGCAATCTCCAAGATAAAAGTCGAATATGAAGAACTCCCAGCGGTCTTTGACCCCCTGGAAGCCATGAAACCCGGGGCTCCTGCGATTCATGAAGAAGTTCCAAATAATGTGAGTGCCACCATTCGAAAGGAGTTTGGAAATGTAGAAAAGGCCTTTGAAAAATCTGACTTTATTTTTGAGGACAACTTTCAGACCCAGCCTGTCAATCATTGTCCAATGGAACCTCAAGCGGCCTTGGCCGTAGTAGACCACTATGGAAAGATAACTCTCTGGTCTTCCACGCAAATCCCATTTTTTCTGAGGAGGAATCTGGCAACCACATTGGATATTCCGGAAAGCAAAGTTAGAATTATTAAGCCTAAAGTGGGGGGCGGGTTTGGCCAGAAGATTGACCTTTATGCCAAAGACTTCTGTGCGGCCTTCTTTGCCATGAGGACTGGGAAACCTGTCAAGTTTGTCTATGATCGAGAAGAAGTCTTTACCTGCACCCGGCAGCGCCATCCGATGTATATTTATCTCAAGACCGGAATGAAAAAAGATGGAACCATCCTTGCGCAGCAATTTAGAGTGGTGGCCGACGGAGGGGCCTATAACAGTACAGCTCCCCTGATGATTACGCTGGCCTGTTTCTTTATTATGCTTCCTTATCGGATTGAAAACCTTCTTTTTGAAGGGTATCATGTCTACACCAATAAGCCTGTTGGCGGAGCCATGAGAGGCCACGGCATTCCACAGGTTCGATTTGCTGTGGAAACCCAGCTCGACATCATCGCTGAAAAAATAGGAATCGATCCTCTTGAGCTTCGGTTAAAAAATGCCTTTCTGGCCGGAGAACCTCACCCTGCGAAACTTTTAGTGCAGAGTTGTGGTTTCAGTGAAACCTTAAAAAAAGCAGCAGAGGCGATTGGTTGGAGAGAGAAAAGAGGAAAACTTCCTTTCGGACGGGGAGTGGGTTTGGCTGGAGCCAGCTTTCCAAGTGGGGTGAGCAATATGAGCCATATCTCCTCGGGTGCCATTGTGAAGATCGAGAGGGACGGCTCCGTCACTTTGCTTACAGGTGCAGCGGATATTGGCCAGGGAGCAGAGACGGTGATCTCCCAGATTGTGGCTGAGGAATTAGGGGTCCGAATTGAAGATATTCGAATCACTGCGGCCGATACTGAAATCACTCCTCTTGACCCTGGAACCTTTGGTAGCGGGGTTACGCTGAGGGCCGGTAATGCTGCCCTCATGGCTGCAAAGGCAGCAAAGGAGAAACTACTTGAAGCCATAGCAGAAAAGATGGAAGTGAGCCCAGGTGAGCTTGAGATGAAGAATCGAAGAATCTTTTTGAGGGAGAATCCGGATCGTGGGTTCTCTTTCGAGGAGGCTATCAAGATCTATCAATACTCTGATCGACCCATGCCTATTATTGGAAGGGGTTCATACTTCCCTCCGGCCAAGGAACCCACTACCCTTCTTCGTGAGGATGGGAACTTCTCCCCCGCCTACTCTTTTATGACTCAAGCCGCGGAGGTGGAAGTAGATCCAAAGACAGGTAGAGTGAAAGTACTCAAGATGGTTACTGCTCACGACTGTGGAAAGGCTATCAATCCAATGCTTGTAGAAGGTCAGTTAGAAGGCTCTGTCGTTGGTGGTATGGGTCAAGCTCTTTATGAGAATGTGATCATGGAGAGAGGCCAGGTCCTCAATCCGAGCTTCCTCGATTATGGAATCCCTACAACCATGGAGATTCCTTCAATTGAATCCATTGAAGTGGAGACAAATGATCCCGAAGGCCCCTTTGGAGCAAAGGAGTCAGGAGAGGGAACTCAGCTTTCTCCAGCTCCAGCCATCGTGAATGCCATTTACGATGCGATAAGAGTAAGATTCACAAGCCTTCCCGTGACTCCAGACAGGGTTCTCGAAGCCCTTGAAAAATCTCAAAAATAAAAAAAAGGTTGACAAAAATTTTTTGAAATGATAGCAAATTACTTAAAATTTTAAGGAGGTGTTTTTATGAGAAGAGGTTGGCTCATTTTTGGAATTTTTTTCATTCTACTTGTTGCCTTCTCCATGAGCGAGGCCCAGGTAAAGCCCGGTTGGCCAAAATCCGTCACCATCGGGGCTGCTCCTGTGGGTGGAACCTACTATATCTGGGGAGGTGGGTTTGCAAAACTTCTCCACGATAAGATGGGAATCCCCGGGAATGTAGAGGTCACAGGAGGCCCGGTCCATAATACCAAGCTTATTGACGCCAAACAACTCGATTTTGCGATGGTCACCGCTGGTCCCGTGTGGGAAGGCTGGACAGGAGAAGGATGGGCAAAAGGGAAGAAGCATCAGAATGTAAGGGTCATCTTCCCTATGTATGCGACCTATTTTCAGATGTATGCTCTTAAAAAAACAGGGATTAAAACCATTCATGACCTGAACGGGAAAAGCGTAGGAGTAGGGCCTGTTGGAGGAACTCCTGCAACCTACTGGCCTAAAATTCTGGAAGCGGCCGGAGTCAAACCCGCAAGATATGTCAATGCAGGTTCGGCCGATCTTAATTCTCAGCTCAAAGATGGGATGCTCGATGCCAATGGTCAATCCGTAGGGCTCCCTTGGGTCATTATCTCAGAAATTGAGGTCACCCATGAAATCAACATCCTTCCGATCCCAAAAGCAGATGCAGAAAAATTTATTGCCAAACATCCCCTTTTCTCTACAGGGGTCATCCCGAAAGGCTTTTACAAAAGCAATAAAGACTATGATGTAGAAACGATTACGGTATGGAACTATATGACTGTCCATAAAGATACACCTGAGGATTTTGTTTATGAGGTGGTGAAGAAGACTTTTGAGAATGTGGACATCCTTATTGCTGCCCATGGATCAGCAAAAGAGACAAAACCAGAAGCCATTGTCACCAGTCCCGTTCCCCTTCATCCGGGTGCTGTGAAGTATTATCGAGAAAAGGGGATTAAGCTTCCTGATAAATTAATTCCAAAATAATAGAGTAAATTTGAAGATTAAAAATTAATTAATAGATGGCGGGTGGCCGTTGAATGAATGGAATGACCATCCGCCTTTTAGTATAAATTAAGGGACCCCAAATGAGCGAAGAAAAAATGGTCGAAAGAAAAGAAGTTGAACAGAAACTGGAAGAGATGCATATTAAGGATCTCGAGGTCTCTCCGGGAAGGGAACTTAAAGGTTTTATCTCAAAGGTGATATTTGTAGTGGGCCTCGCTATGAGCTTCTTTCACATTTATGTATTAACCATCCGTGCAATTGATCCGTGGTATTTTCGGACAATGCATGTTGTTTTTGCAGGAATCTTGATTTTTGCTTTGGTTCCAGGATGGAAAAAATCCTCTCGAGAAAAGCTCCACTTTCTGGACTATCTCTTTATTGTAATGGTCATTGCTCCGGCGGTCTATATTTTTGTTACCTTCGAAGAATGGATCTATCGAGTGGGGGTCGTCCCCGATCACTGGGACCTCTTCTTTTCAGCACTCTTCGTCATCTCTGTCTTAGAGATGACCCGAAGGGCAACCGGCTGGACATTAACCATCCTCTCTGCACTTTTCATTCTTTACGGTCATTTTGGAAATTACATGCCCGGACTTTTCTACCACAAGGGATATTCCTGGGCAAGAATGATCACTTATCTTTTCAGTCTGGATGGAATTCTCAGCCTTCCGATTTTAGCGTCTGCTCATTATATCTTTCTTTTTGTCCTCTTTGGAGCCTTTATTGAAGAATCAGGAGCGGGGAAGTTCTTTGTGGATCTGGCTCGTTGTGCAGCAGGTCGATTTCGCGGAGGGCCTGGAAAGGTCTCCATTATTTCCAGTGCCTTTATTGGAACCGCATCGGGATCTTCGGTGGCCAATGTAGTCGTCGATGGAGTGTTTAATATTCCGATGATGAAACATGCCGGGTTCAAGCCTCATATTGCAGGGGCTATTGAGGCAATGAATTCTGCCGGCGGCCAAATTGTCCCTCCCGTCATGGGAGCAGGAGCCTTTCTCATGGCGGAAATCCTGGGAATTCCCTATGCCAAGGTTGCTCTTGCTGCGGTGATTCCTGCTGCTTTGTATTATTTTGCGGCTTATTGGATGATTGATTTCTATTCGGCTCGATCAGGGCTTTGGGGAATGAGACGTGAAGATATCCCCGTCTTTCGAAAGATCATGCTCGAAAAAGGATATCTTTTGGTCTCCCTGGTGGTTCTCGGCGTAGCTCTTATGGTTTTTATGTATTCTCCTTATCGTTCGGCTATATTAGCGATCATCACCCTGATTGTAGTGAGCTGGATTCGACCAGAAACCCGCCTCGGGCCGAAAAAAATTATTGATACTCTGGCCAAAGGGGCAAGGGGATCCATTGAGATTGCGGCGACCTGTGCTGCCGCCGGGATTATTGTAGGAGTTCTCACTCAGACCGGATTGGGGATGAAGTTTGCGATGATCATCATTAACTATTCTGGAGGCAGCCTCATCTTAGCTCTTATCTTTTCAATGCTCATTGCAATTATCCTTGGAATGGGAATGCCTACTACAGCGGCTTATGCTATTTCGGCTTCAGTGCTTGCCCCTGCGCTTATTCAATTAAAAGTTCCACCCATCGCGGCTCATCTCTTTATCTTCTATTTTGCCTGCCTCTCTGCCTTAACCCCTCCGGTGGCGTTGGCCGCCTATGCCGCTGCAGCCATTGCCAAGGCAAAAACATGGGATGTGGGATGGCAATCGATGAGATTTGCAATCGCAGGATTCATCATTCCATATATGTTTGTTTACGGGTCAGCCATGGTGCTCATCGGAAGTGCCTCTGAAATTACTATGGCTATCATCACAGGCCTTCTGGGAACCCTGCTCCTTGCCGCGGCCGCCCAAGGATATCTTTTGAAAACAGCTACATGGATAGAACGGGGAATCCTTCTGATTGCCTCCCTATTGCTTATAAAACCTGGTTTAATCTCGGATATAATAGGATTAGGGCTCCTGGTGATTGTGGGTGGCTGGCAGTATATCCAAATAAAAAGAAAGTAATTAAATCGATTGATGAAAAGAATCTATCCGATAGCGGTTATCCCGGGAGATGGGATTGGAAAAGAGGTCATTGCTGAAGGGATAAAGTGTTTAAAGGCCCTTTCAGAAGTGTTTGAAAGCCTTCAATTTGAATTTCAATTCTTCCCATGGGGAAGTGA
>JBDOIB010000315.1:0-1733 GCA_041082155.1 Thermodesulfobacteriota bacterium
TTCGTGAGAGATGAGCTTTGACCAATTCGACGGGAGAAATTTCTCTTTTTTGAATTAGATGGGAGAGCTCCGAAAGACTAAGATAACAAAGATGATTCGAATCCATAAGGTTTACTCCTTAATCGAATAGGATGGCATAAAAGGTTCGAGATCTTTAACCTCTAATTCATTGATCCGTTTTAAAGTGGGCCATATTTTTTGGATATATATAAAAAGCTCTTCTATATGAGACTCATCTGCCTCTAATCCAAACTTTTTGATCATCGAATTAAATGTTTCTCGATCCATATTTTTTCTCCTAGTTGGACTCCCTCTCTTTTACCTTTACTCCTCTTTGTCTGAGATAGTCCTTTACCTCCCGAATCTTTAATTTTCTGAAATGAAAAACAGAGGCCGCTAAAAGAATCTTCGCCCCTCCTTGAACCACTGCGTCATAGAAATGCTCAAGCTTTCCCGCTCCTCCTGAGGCCACCACAGGGATACTTACAGTACTCGAAATGGCCTTTAAGAGTGCGAGGTCATATCCATCTTGGGTTCCATCGTCATCTATACTTGTTGGAAGAAGCACCCCTGCTCCAAGCTCTTCACATTGTTTAGCCCATAAGAGAACGTCTTTCCCAACAGGCTGGGTGCCTCCTGCAATGACCACTTCAAATCCTGAGGGCATCGTCTGATTTCTTCTGACATCGATGGCAATGGTGATTCTCTCTCTGCCAAATGTCTTTGAGGCTTCACGAATGAGATCGGGCTGTTTCACTGCCGCACTATTCATCGAAATCTTCTGGGCCCCTGCTGAAAGGATGAGTTCAATATCTTTTAGACTCGAGATTCCACCTCCTACCGTAAGAGGAATATGTATGGCTGAGGAGACATTCTTTACCCATTGGAGGCGGGTCTTCCGATTTTCCAAAGTTGCAGCAATATCAAGCATCGCCAATTCATCTGCCCCTTCCTTTTCATAAAAAGAGGCATGCTCCACCGGATCGCCCGCGTCCCTTAAGTCCACAAAGTGGACCCCCTTCACCACACGGCCTTCTTTCATGTCGAGACAGGGCATAATCAAAATGGGTTCCATAAGAACTCCTTTCTTAAAATAAATCTGACCAGTTTTAATAATACATATGCAGTAAATAAGTTTGGAATAAACGTCTATTTTTGTCTTTCCCGCGCATGCGGGAATCCAGTATTTTCAACATGTTTCTGGATTCCTGCTTTCGCAGGAATGACAGCAATTGTAATATTATTAATTTCGTTTATATCAATTAACCTCAAATGGTCTGCTTTGGAAGCAGACTGTAGGGCCTATTCCCCGAACGGGGAAAATTTAGCTAAAATTTTAGTTTATTGGGAGTCATTTCGTCAATGGTGAGCCGAATAAAAGATTGGAGCAATTACTGATGGATTAAAGAGTTGAAGCGTTTGAAGGAGGGGAAGAATTATGATATTTTTATTTTTAGTCTTCTCTCAAACCAAAGAAATATGAAGAAACAACGTTTTTCATATACCTTTAAATCCTTCAGAGAGCTCCATGTGATCCTAGATAGGAATTTTTTCCCTGAGGAGCGCTCTGAACCTTTTAGAAGTGAAAATTCGGAGCAAGAAGAGATTTTATTTCAAAAAGCGATGGAAGGGGTGCGACCTCTCAAAGATAAACCTCAGCTTGAACCCCTCCCTCGAAGGTATATCCCGATCAAAAGATTTAGAGAATTAGAGGATCGGGAAGCTTTGGATAG
>JBDOIB010000332.1:0-2306 GCA_041082155.1 Thermodesulfobacteriota bacterium
AAGACCAAATATTAGGCCCAAGATTGGAGAGAGAATCAAGGAGAGAATGACATAAAGGAGGCCCTTCCAGAGGATGCTTCCAACCCCCTAGGCTGTCAGTGCGGCTCCCACCATTCCACCTACCAGGGCATGGGAAGAACTTGAGGGGAGGCCGAAGCCCCAGGTGATGAGATTCCACCCAATGGCACCAAGGAGAGCCGCCGTAATAAAGGCAGCTGAAATCGGAAGGCTCTTTGAATCAAAGAGTGTAGTGTTAATGATATTCCTACCAATCATCCTTGCCACAGCCGAGCCAATAAAGACGGGAGCAATGAATTCACAGACTGCCGCCATAAGGAGGGCTTTCCTGGGAGAGACGGCTCGGGTCGTAATTATAGTGGCCACCACATTGGCAGCATCATGCAAACCATTGGTGAAGGCAAAGAGAAGAACGAGTCCCAAAATAATAATTAAAAAAAGCAAAGGATGGATTGAATTTTACTTTCTTCTTTTTTAGAGGAAAATATTCAATTAATTAATCAATTTGTCAAATTCTATGGGACTCCTTTAATAGCCTGTTAAAGAAGGGCTTTTTTAGAATAATCAACATGGATGAAATTCCAAGGGAAATGCCTTTGGAATAGATCCCCCGGAATAAAGAAGGGCTTCCAAAAAATTTTGGTCGAATTGGTAAGATGCCTCCATGCGAAGCCTTTGATTTGAGATATTGGGCTGGCAATTATGACATTTATCGGGGAAAGAAAGGTTTCGATGTTTCCAGAATCTACGTTATACCAATTTCTTTAAAAACACTGAATAGAAGGTAAAGGGAAAGGAGGATTTGAAGAAGTCTTATTGTCGTCAATGTATCAGGCGTTTTAAATGCGGTTTCAGAGGTTTTGATTTTCCATATGGCGGGGAGTTTCTCCATTACATATTCCCTGGGCAGAGAGATCCATTAATAATATATATTCTTTGATGAATTCCGAAGGCCAATACCATCTATTTCTTTATGGAAAAGATAATCATTTTGGGGAGTGAGGTAATGTCGGTAGAATACGATTGATACTGTTATTTATTTCTCATCCGATGAAGAATTAAGAGGGCTTTTCCTTCCGTACCTCGAGATAGAGGAAATGAAGACGATTGAGAATCTTGGGGGGTTGCCCTGAATCTTCCTGTTTATCCCTTTGGGAGAGAAAATGGAAAAAATATTTTACACCTTGAGCCATCGTCGCTGCAGAGTGTAGTAAAGAGTCAATCCTATTAGATAAGCCACACCCATGTTCCACATCGCTGTGCCGGCAGTGGTGAGAAGAACAAATAAGTTCTGCTTCTTTAGTTTAATATCCTGAATGGCCATTGCCAGCTCCACCCCAGCGAAAAAGAGGATTACCCCCAAAATGGGGCGTGGAAACACCTGGAAGAGGAAGGCCACTGATTCACTCAAAAAAAGACCAGTAAGAAGTAGAATTACACCCAGGATTACCAGTGCACCTCCTGTCCTGGCCCCAAACCTGATGTGTCCAGCCATTCCTCCTGCTCCATGACACATGGGAATACCTCCAATGCTGGCGCTGATTAGGTTCATAATCCCATGATCAATGCAGATCACTTTTGTTGTCACCTTCCGGTCAGGGAAGTAGGTATTATTTTCAGCAACCGTGGCTATGATGGCATTGCCGAGAGTTAGGGGTGCCTGCGGGAGTCCTAATAGAAGGACACCACTCAGAAGTTCCTTCCATGTCATCTGTCCCAAAGTTAACCCAGGTAGACGAAGTCCTATAGAGATTTGAGAGAGTTCTTTCAGGAGGTCCGTATTTTGTATAAAAGCAAGAATCATCCCATATCCCAGAAGGGCGAGCATTGCAGGAAGCCGTTTATTATTAAGAAAAAGCAGGGTGATACTCACTCCAACGATTGCGAATAGGGGCATTTCTCTCATCATCTCAAATCCCTCCATAATGAAGCTCAGGCCTAATCCAAGCATGATGCCTCGTACCACAGGCTTCGTGGTGATCTTCTCGATCCAAGTAATTACTCCGGTAGCTCCCATAAGAAGCCAAAAGAATCCCGTGAAGATTCCTGAACCCCATATCATTCCAGACGTAATAGAGCCTGGATGGGCGATGGCCATTCCTCCAATGGCTTTCATAGGCTGGACGGCTACAGGGGTTTTGAAATAAAGGCCCATAAAGATTTTAAAGGCCCCTAAGGCAATGAGAATCCCTAGGGGGTCTATTTTATTGACTGTGATGTAACCCACCACAAAAGGAACCAGAGTCCCCAGGTCACCGAAGGCTCCAGCAAACTCCATTTTGTTATAA
>JBDOIB010000371.1:0-3360 GCA_041082155.1 Thermodesulfobacteriota bacterium
AGGACGAAGGCTAACTTCTATGCTGATTATCCCACCTTCTTGAAGGTGAGAAAATTCCACTCTATCCTCTCTATGAATAAAAATCTGCTGGGTCATAGGAGACACAAAAAAAGAGAAATGTTCCAATTCAATCCCTTTTACATTTGCCTTAAATTCTTTCCCATTCCTGTGCGTATCCTTCTCCATAGAAGGAAGCCCTGGCCCATAGGATTGGAATCGAGTCTCGATCGGTTTAATCTTCCTTTTGGAAGAAATAAGAAAATATCCAATGACTGGAGTTTTATCGACCGAATGGAGGTATCTAAACTCAAATCGGTCACCCGGAGAAACCCTCCTAAAATAGAGCATCTTCTCTTCGCTCTTATTTTTAATTTCTAACATGGATACAGGAAAAAGAGCGATGGATAGAAAAAAAATAAAAAGGAGGCATCCCACTCTTCGATTGAAGATGAAATGCCTCCAGGCCTTCATTTTATTTATTTAATCATCCCTTTCTCTTTATAGAATTTTTGAGCCCCAGGATGAAGAGGAATGGGCATGCCGATCAGGGCTTTCTCTAATTTTACCTCTTTCCCTTTGGCGTGAGCACTCTCGATACGACCGACATTCTCCCACATCGCCTTGGTAATCCGGTAAACGATGTCTTCTTCCAATTCTGCCTTGGCCACCAGAATGGCTAATACGGCCACGGTGGGAACATCCTTATCCACTCCTTTGTATATTCCTGCTGGGACTTTATCCTTTGCATAGAAAGGATATTTTTTGATTAAGGCATCGGCTTGAGGACCATCAATGGGGACGATCACCGTATCCACCATCAGGGCGGTATCCACAATCGCAGAGGCCCCTACACCTACCGTATAGAAGGCCGCATCGATTCGCCCATCTTTCAGATAGTCTGCCGACTCCGCTGCCGAGAGTCTCTCAACCTTCCCAAGATCCTCAAACTTCAATCCATAGGCCTCAAGGATCTGCATCGCATTGGCCTCCGTCCCGCTCCCGAGAGGTCCTACAGCCACTCTTTTCCCTTTAAGATCTCTCACCGTTGCAATTTTGGCATCTTTTCTTGCATGGATCTGGCAATGTTCTGGATAGAGGGCTGCGATCCCTCGAATATTGGGCACAGGCTTATCAAACATCGGTTTTGTTCCATGGAGGGCATAATAAGCAATATCATTCTGGAGGATCGCCATATCCGCATCCCCTGTGGCGATTAATTTGGCATTGGCCACCGAGGCCCCAGAGGATTCTACCGTGATCTTAATATCAGGAAGCTTTTCATGAGCGATACGGGAAATGGCTCCTGCCAGAGGGAAATAGACTCCGACGACCCATCCAGAGGCGATGGACACATACTTTCTTGCAGCCTGAGCCATCTCAAGATGAATGGCCGAGAAAAAAGTCAACAAACACAAAATCAATATTCCTGTAATGATTCTCTTTTTCATCACCAACCTCCTTCTTAAATTAAATTTTTAAAACCAAGGATTATCTTTAATGAAAATCTATCTTCTCACCCCCCTTCTTCAATCTTAATCCTATTTATATGAATTTAAATGAAAAGTCAATGTTTTTAAAAAATTCCTCCGAGGCCTTTTTAATATTTATAATTTAAAAAAAATGTGCTATGAAGATTTATTAAAATTGGGAGGCCCCTCTGATGGAATCCTATTTTGATTTCTATCAAAAAAGGACTCTACTTTCTCAAACCCTTTTCCAGCGAGCCCGGAACGTCATGCCGGGAGGAATTTCTCACAATATCCATTACTTTCCACCTTATCCACTCATTATAAAAGATGCAGCGGGCTCGAAAATCATCGATGTGGATGGAAATGAATATATTGATCTCTGGATGGGAAATTATACTCACATCCTTGGACACCGACCTCCAATCATTACTCAGGCCATAGAGAGACAGCTAAGGAGAGGAATTCATTGGGGAGCACTCTTCGAAGAGCAGATCGAATGGGCCGAACTCATCCAGGAGTTAATCCCATCTGCAGAGATGGTCCGGTTCTGTTGCTCCGGAACCGAGGCCACCATGTATGCTGTTCGCGTGGCAAGAGCTTTTACAGGAAAAAAGACGATCTTGAAAATTGCGGGAGGTTGGCATGGAGCCAACTCAGACCTCACTGTGGGTATTAAGGCGCCTTATGAAAAAGAGGAAAGCCTTGGTCTTTTACCCGAACTTCAAACCTATACAAAAACTATACCCTTTAATGACATCAATGAAACGCTTACTATCATTGATCAGAATAAAAGGGATCTCGCAGCGATCATTCTTGAACCGGTAATTGCAGAAGGTGGATTTTCCCCTGCAACCTCTGAATACCTGAAGATACTTCGTTCAGAAACAGAGAAGCTGGGAGCGCTTCTCATCTTTGATGAAGTGATTTCGGGCTTCCGAGTCGCCCTGGGAGGAGCTCAGGAGAGATTTGGGGTTCTGCCGGATCTTACGACATTAGGCAAGATTGCTGGAGGAGGAATGCCGGTGGGGATGATCGTAGGTAAAAAAGAGATATTGATTCAAACCTCTCCTGAATTAAAAAAAGAGAAAGGGAACCGAATCCTTATTGGTGGGGGGACCTTCTCTGCCCATCCACTCACCGTGGCTGCAGGATTGGCAATGCTTCGATTCCTAAAAGAGAAGGCGGATGAGGTCTATCCTTCTCTGGAGAGAGCTGGGGAAAAACTGAGAAGAAACCTTCAAGAAATCTTTGACCAAGAAGGATTGGTGGCTGCCGTAACGGGCTTCGCTTCTCTTTACCAGGTCCATTTCCCTTTTAAAAAGACCTCCGAGCTCAACTCCCCTCATCGCATCCATCAGTTCACAGACATTGAAAAGAGGGAGGTTGAATTCAGAATCAGGATGCTTAATAAAGGGGTTCATGTGATGCATGGAGGAGGAGGTCTATCCCTTGCCCACTCCGAGGAAGATATCGAAAGAATCATCAGGGCAACAAAAGAGGTCGTAAAAGAGATGGTGAATTCTTAACCTTTCATTTCTGTGCGGGTGAGAATCCGGTAAGGTAAAAATCCATTAAGGAGGTGCTATATGAAAAGATGGGGAGTGATGAGTATCGTATTTATCATCATGCTAATTGGAGGGTTGGCTATGGCGACAGAGAAGATCGGTGTAATTGTGGTGGATGTTCAGGGAGACTTCACTAAATTCAAGAATGGCTCTTTAGCCGTAGAAGGAACAGATGAAGCCTATATCAAGGCCGTTGAGGAGGCCACAAGAAAGCTGAAGTCCGCGGGTTACCCGATCTACGCCACCCAGGATTGGCATCCCAAAAATCATGCCTCTTTCTTTACCAATCATCCTGGAAAGAAAGCTTTTGACGTGATCAAACTTCA
>JBDOIB010000375.1:0-2075 GCA_041082155.1 Thermodesulfobacteriota bacterium
AAGTCCGCTTCGCTCTATGAATGGTCGGATTCACCATGAGCCCATTCTCCTTCATCAATCTCCTTACCCTCTTCGGATTGATGAGAAGATCTTCCCGATACCTCAACCAAGCCCATACCCGACGATACCCCCCAAAAGGGATGATCCGCCTTCAACGACTTCATCTTCTCCAAAAGAGCCTCATCCCGAAACTCATCCCTTTCCTTATAAGTCACCTTCTCCCTAAAAGCATAGTAATAACTACTGCGAGAAACCCCAAGAGCCTCACAGGCATCCCTGATCGAATATCCAGATTCTTTGAGCATCCTAATCGCCTCTACTTTTTCCCGAACAACTCCTCCGTTTTTTTTAATATCTCGATCTGGATCGCCTGCTTCCCAATAATCCTCTGAAGCCTCTCAATCTCTGCCTTGTACACATTATCCTCCGAAGCCCCATTGATCAGCCCCTTCTTCCCAGCCTCCAAAAACTTATCCCGCCAGCGATAATAAAGGGTCTGACTGATCTGATGCTCCCGACAAATCTCAGCAATAGATTTTTTCTCCTTTAACCCCTCAATTACAATGGCTAACTTTTCCTCGGCTGTCCATTTCCTTGATTTCATCTCTTCCACACCTCCAGTAATAGAGTTTTCCTTTTACCCAGGATTCTAACTCTACACTCTTAGTGTGTCCAATTCACAATGGTCTCACTTATGAAAACGCCATGTCAAGTCAAGATTATCAGTAAGATCACTATGAGAATTACATCTGCTTCCTCAAAGAAGTTATAAAGGTAATTCGAGTTATTATTTTATCCCATCGAGATTACTCACTCACTTATCCGTGCTAACTTCGCACATCGTATCTCTTGGAGTCCCAACCGTCCAATCATTATAAGGAATGTCTTAGCATCCGAGACCATGCGGGACGTGTCAGGACTCAATTTTCTTTACCCTCTTCGGGGTTTCCTCAAAGGCTACGCCTTTCTTCAGACAATGATAAATACAAACCAGGATCTCCCTGGCTACAGCCACTTTAGCCGTATTCCTCCCCTTCCTCTTCTCAATCCTCCGAAACAGATTGCCCAATCTCCCAGGAGCCCGAGCATACTTTTGAGCCGCCTCCACCAAAATCCATCTCAACCACTTCGATCCCTGTTTGGTAATTCGTCCATGATAAAGGAACCGACCCGATTGAAAGGTCGAAGGACAAAGACCTGCAAAAGAAACCAACTTCTTGGGATGAGAAAACCGCTCAATCTCCCCGATCTCAGACAAAATCAACATCGCCGAATATCTCCCGATCCCCCGAATCGGAAGGATCCAATTGACCCGAGAATCCTCCTCCGCCAGAGCCTCAATCCTCACCGTAGCCTCCTTGATCTCTCCCTGAACCACCTCCAGAACCCTCAAATCCTGATCCATCAAGGTGCGATAAGGCTCTCTGAGCTCCAACTCCCCGAGCCACCTCAACCCCGACTTCCCAAAAAGATCCGTAGGCTCTGCCTCGATCCCCAACTTCCAGAGATAAGAATGAATCCTATTCTTGATCTTCGTCTGAAGAGCCACCAGAAAGGCTCGATGCCTGAGAATCTCCCTCAGATCCCTGACCTCCCGAGGAGGGATATAAGCCCGAGGCACCAACTCCGCCATCCCCAAATGAGCCAGAATCCCACTGTCAATCCGATCCGTCTTAATGCGTGCCGAGGCAATCGCCTTCGTCTGAAGAGGATGAGCCAGCTGAACCTCCTCCACCAATCCCTCCCAACACTCATAAAGATAAGACCAATTCCCCGTAGCCTCCATCACTACCCGAATCGGCCTCGGAAGTGTATCCAAAAAATCCAGAAACTCCTCTTTATGATTGGTTAGCTTCCTCTCCCTCAAAACCTCTCCTGTCTCTGTGGAAATCGCCTCACACCAGGAATACTTCTTCCCAATATCCATCCCAATGACCGTTTTAAAAGGAATTATAGTCCCCATCTGCCGTTCCTCCTTTCTTTTTTATCTAAATCTTACCACATCTCCTTGAGGAACGGCGTTTTCATGATATCATTATATGGGTATTTCTCTCCTCCTGAGATAAAAGCCGAGA
>JBDOIB010000380.1:0-37009 GCA_041082155.1 Thermodesulfobacteriota bacterium
CACAAAAGTTTAGCCGCCTTTCTCTAATTCCCTTTTGTGGCTCTCAGGGTATGGAGCAACATCTCTCGCTCCACCTCTTGCAGAGGAGTTCCGATTTTAAAAGGGATTACCTCTGGTGCTCCCTGGGATTCTCGGATTTCTTGGGGAAGGTGAGGGAGGTCTAACACCTCGGGATGATGGATAACCAAGGCAGACTCGATCGTATTTTCGAGCTCTCTCACATTCCCGCTCCATTGATAGTCCATCAAACAACTCATGGCTCTTTGAGAAACCCCTTTCACGTTCATATGATATTTCTGATTAAATTTCTCGATAAAAAAATTCACCAGAAAGGGAATATCCTCTTTTCGGTCCCTTAAAGGAGGGAGTTTGATATTCACCACATTGAGTCGATAATAGAGATCCTCCCGAAAGTTCCCTTTTCGGACTTCTTCCTGTAAGTCCCGGTTACTTGCTGCGATGATTCGGATATCGACTTTAATGGTCTTATTTCCCCCTACCCTTTCGAATTCACCTTCTTGAAGAACGCGGAGGAGTTTGATCTGGGTGGAAGGGGGGATATCTTCCACTTCGTCCAAGAAGAGAGTGCCTTCATGGGCCATCTCAAATCGACCCTTTCTTGAGGTAATCGCTCCTGTAAAAGCCCCCTTCTCATGGCCGAAGAGTTCACTTTCAATAATCCCCTCGCTTAAGGAGGCACAGCTGACTTTGACAAAAGGTTTGGAGGCTCTTGGGCTGTTATAATGAATCGCATTGGCAATCAATTCTTTTCCTGTTCCACTTTCTCCAATGATCAGGACAGAACTATCATAAGGGGCAATATGGCGAATCAGGTCGAACACCTTCACCATCTTCTCACTTTTTCCAACGATATTTTTGAAATGAAATCGATCCTCCAATTTTGAGCGAAGATCCCGATTCTGAATCACCAAGGTTTGCCTTTCTAAAGCCCTTTCCACAAGAAGGGAGATCACCCTTGGGTTAATCGGTTTTTCAATAAAATCAAAGGCTCCTAACTTCATAGCCTGAACCGCTTTCTCAATTGTCCCCTGAGCAGAAATGACAATGACTTCTGTCTCAGGCCTAAGACTCTTTATGGCTTCCAAAAGGGCAATCCCATCCATTTTGGGCATCACCAGGTCTGTGATCACCAGATTGATTTCTTGCTGTCGAAATAACTGAAGGGCCTCTCTTCCGTTGGTAGCAAAAAGGGTTTTGTAACCCCTTCTCTTCAATAAAAGACAGAGGCTTTCTCCAACCCGAAGATCATCCTCTACCACCAAAATGACTTTTATCTCCATAGAGGACCTTACCCTGACTTAGAATGAAAATGGTTCTTCTCCCTAAACCTTTGGCTCAAACTTTATTAATAGATGAGGTCAACCTCCTTTTGAATGAAGAGGAAGCCTTATCTTAAAAGTGGAGCCTTTGTTGAGTTCACTCTTAACAGAGATCTCTCCCTGGTGATCTGAGATGATCTTCTTCGCAATTGAAAGACCCAACCCTGATCCTGAAGGTTTGGTACTAAACATAAAGTCAAAGATTTTAGGGAGATGTTCTTTGGCAATTCCCACCCCGTTGTCCTGAACCACAATAAAGACATTCTTTTTTGAGGCTCGGGTATAGAGATGAATCTCCCCTTTTTCAGAAACCGCCTGAATGCTATTAATGATGAGATTCGAGACGGCTAAATTAATCTGACTGACATCAACCTTGACCATGGGGAGATTTTTTTGAAAATGGGTTTCTATCCTTGCGTTTTTGATCTGGGCATCGGGTCGAAGGAGACGAACGATGGATTCCAGCATTTCATTGAGTTCTACCCATTCAAATTTCAGGGGTGGGAGACGATTAAAATCCAAAAAGTCCTTGAGGTTATTTTCTAACCTGAGAGTTTCATAGCTAATAAAATTAAGCAGGGATTGGATCTCCTCCTTCTTTCCAAGGGAAGCCTCTTCTTTTAGTTCTTCTCTTAAGAGCTCAATATTGATATTAAGGGAACTTAAAGGATTACGGATCTCATGGGCCATCCATCGGGCCAACATCCCAATAGTCGAAAGATCTTTGCTTTTACTGATCTCTCTCGAAAGGAGGCCCTTTTCCGTGATATCGGCAAAAGTTGCCAGACATCCCAAAAACGTCCCTTTCGGATCATAGATAGGATAAAAGCTGCACCTTAAGAGCCTCATCTCCTCTTTGGACCCAGAGCTCTGCGAAGGGTAGACCGCAAGTTCGATGTCATAATGCCCCTCTTGCTTCTCATAAACCATTTCGAATTGCTTTCGAATATTCTTATAGGGAATGACTCGATCAAAGCGTTTTCCTAAAACCTTCTTTTCCTTGATCTCAAAGTATTGCTCCGCTACAGGATTGAAGAGTTGAATACGGCCTTCCGGATCTGCAAATATCACCGCCTCTTTTAAATTTCTTAGGATGATTTCTGAAAGATTAGATGGAATGGCTTCCATTGGGATCATTACTATACAAAACCATATCGTTTCAAGGCATGATGGAAGATGGTTCGAATTAATTGAGGATACTCCCATCCCATGGATCTGGCCATGATGGGAAGATCTCCATAAAGAGGAGAAAGTCCTGGAAGAGGATTGATTTCCAGGAAATATGGAATCCCATCTTCTCCCACTCTTATATCCACCCTTGAGACATCCCGGCAATCCAGGGCTCGATAGGCCCGAAGAGCCACTTCTTCAATCCTCTTTAGAAGGGATTCAGAGATAGGGGGAGGACATAGGTATCGAACTTTCCTCTCCCAATCCCTTTTTACCTCTAAAGAATAGATGGCCTCATGAGGAGAGCTTCCTTTAATCTCGATTTGCATGACCCCAAGGACATAAGGAGGATTATTCCCTAAAATCCCCACCGTGAATTCTGGACCAGAGATAAACTCTTCAACCAGGAGAGGAGGGCCGTAGGTCTCTAAGAGCCATCTCGCTTTCTCTTTCAGCATCGAAGGGTCTTTGATCTTCGAATCTAATCGTACCCCTTTACTGGATCCTTCGTGACATAATTTAATAAAAAGGGGGTAACAGAGATCGATGGTCTGAAGATCTTCCATTCGCTCCACTTTTCTAAACCGCGGAGTAGGAATTCCCTCACTCATCACGACTCTTTTAGCCATGGATTTATCTAAGGTGAGAGAGAGGGTCAGGGGATCAGATCCTGTATAAGGGATATTCAAAAATTCTAAGAGGGCAGGAATGTGGGCTTCTCGATTTCGCCCTCTCACTCCTTCTGCAATATTAAAGACAATGTCCACCGAGGATTCTTTAAGTCGATCAATGACCTCCGGATTTCCTCCCAATTTGATCACTTGATGCCCATCTCGTTCGAGCACCTCTTGAATGGCCTCAATGGTCTCTTCTGAATCATATTCTTCTAAATGGTCAATGGGTTGATCTTCCTGCTTTGGAAAATCTTTTTTTAAATTATAAGTGATTCCCACTTTTAATCCCATATCAATTTAAAATGTTCTATACCTCTGTTTTCTACCTTTGTCAACCCTTCGATTCCTTCTTATTAATTATTCTCAAGGGAATATTTTTCATAAAGGCTTCTTTTATGTTAAATAAATAAACGAGAAAAAGGAAATCATCGAAAGACTGAAAAAAATGGATCGAAAAGAGATCTTCCAAGCCCTTGCCCGGTTAAGAAAAGGCCTCCTTCAGATCCTCTTCACGATGCTTGTGGCGGGAGTAGTTCTCTTTCCCTTTTCAAAGAGATTGCTCGCCCATCTCCAGCAGAACGTACTTAAAACCGAACTGGTGGCCTTTAGCCTTCCCGAACCTCTTCTTTCTCTCCTTAAACTTACCCTCTATGGAAGTCTCTTCTTTTCTCTTCCAATGCTCTTCTATCAAATCTGGAAGGCCTTCTTTCCCCTTTTCCACCTCCACCAGAAAAGATATTTTATCCTCTTCTTTCTTCTCTCCCTCTTCCTTTTTTATCTGGGTGCCTTCTTTTGTTATTTTGTGACCCTCCCCTTCGGGGTTCAATTCCTATTGGGATATCAATCCGAAAAGATCCAACCGATGATCTCTGCTGGGAGATTTGTCTCTTTTTGTACAGCGTTTATCTTTGGATTCGGGTTGACTTTCGAACTGCCTCTGGTTCTTGCCCTCCTTGCTTATATAAATGTAATCCAAGCCTCCTTTTTAACTCGAAACCGAAGATATGCGATTTTATTGATTGCCATCCTCTCGGCCATCATCACCCCCACCCCTGACATTTTCAATATGTCCCTTATGGGGGGACCCTTGTATATCCTCTTCGAAATTGGAGTCATTTTGGTTAAAATAATAGAACGAAGAAAAAGAGGGAGGAGGGCTTTTTCGGGTTCATGACTCTCCATCGATTCAGATCTCTTCTTCCATCTTCTTTTATCGTTCGATGGCTCTCACAGCGATCCTTCGGACTGAAGACGAAGATCACCCTTCTTCTGCTTTTGATTGTTCCGGGAACTCTCCTCTTCTCCAGTTATCTCGATTTTCAACTCTCGAAAAAAGCCCAGTTAGATCTCTATCTGGACCGAAATCTCTATATTGCCATGCAGATTGATCTCAGTCTCCCGGACCCGAGGATCCCGGAAAATCGTCACCGGATTGACGAAGAGATTGAAGAATGGTTGCTGAGCCGTCCGACCCTGATCGGAATCGATGTCTTTCTCTTCTCCCCGAGGGGATGGGAAATTGTCACCTCCCATTATCGACACTCAAAACCCATTCCATTGAACCTCACCAATGAACAGATCAAAGAATTAAAGAGGGATAAACCTCTTGTTCTTCTGAGGAGAGAGGAAGAAGAAAACCCACTGGAAGTCACTGTTCCCCTTCATTCGAGAAAGAAGATCATCGGAGGGGTACGGATTATAAGTTCCTTGGATGAGGCCCATAATTATTTGGACAAGAAGAAACAATGGACCTATCTGATCACTTTCTCAAGCATCCTGATCATTCTTCTCGCCTCCACCCTTTTTTTTAAGAGAATGGTGGGAAATCCCATCCAGAGACTGGTCGAAGCTATGAATCGAGTGGAAAAAGGGGATCTGGAGACGGTTGCCCCCATTCAAAGCCGGGATGAATTAGGAGAATTGGGCAGACATTTTAATCAAATGATCAGGAAGATTCGAGAATCCCATGAACAGAATATTCAACTTCTTTCCCAAATCAGTCGTTTCAATCAAGAGTTGACCCGAAAAGTGGAATCCGCCACCTCCGAACTCAAACACCTCCATGAAGCCCTCTCGGAAACTCAGAGGCAGCTCAGTCAGTCTGAAAAACTCGCCGCTTTGGGACTTCTCACGGGTGCTGTAGCTCATCAAATCGGAACACCTCTAAACTCCATCTCAGGTTATATCCAGCTTATGCTTCAAGAAGGAAATCTCCAGCCAAAGGATCAACACCGTCTAAAAATTATCGAATCTCAGGTGGATCGACTGGCCGAATCCTTCAAAACTCTTCTTTCCTATACCAATCTCCCTAAACCCCAGCGGAAACCCCTGGATATTAATGAGGTCCTTAGAGAACTGATTTCCTTAAGTGAACCCTGGCTGCGGTCACACCAAATCAGGCTGGATACGTCATTTGACCCCTCTCTCCCGTTGGTTTTAGGTGAAGTCACTCATTTGCAAACGCTATTTCTGAATCTCATTAATAATGCTATTGATGCGATGCCCAAAGGGGGAGATTTAGCCATAAAAACCCTTCTCACCTCTCCTTTAAATCCCGAAGAAGAAAAGTGGGTGGAAATTTCCATTGCAGATACAGGGGTAGGAATCTCGGATGAGATTAAAAAGAGGATTTTCGATCCTTTTTTTACCACTAAAAAGGCCGGAGAAGGAATGGGGTTGGGTCTCTCCATATGTGAAAAAATTGTTAAAGATCATTCGGGAAGGATAGAAGTGAAGAGTGAAGTTGGAAAAGGAAGTACCTTCTATGTCTATCTTCCTGTTTATAAGGGAGGTGAGGTGGATGAATAGTCCTTCAGCCCACCTTTTGATTGTAGATGATGACCAGATTACCCTTGATCTTTTGAGAGAGGTTCTTACGAAAGAAGGTTATCAGGTTTATACCGCATTAAGTGGAGAAGAGGCCATTGCCTTAGGGATGGATCATCTCTTTGATGTGGTCATCACAGATGTTCGAATGAAAGAGATGGACGGAATGGAGGTCCTGAAATCCTTTAAAAAAATGTCCCCTGATTCATCGGTTATCGTGATTACCGCATTTGGCTCGATGGATACCGCCATTGAAGCGATTCGAGAGGGGGCTTTTGATTATATTAGCAAACCTTTCAGACTTGAGGAGATCAAATTAACCGTCAAGCGGGCCCTTGATCAAAAAAGGATTCTCGAAGAAAATAAACTCTTTCGACAGGAGCTTCTGGAAAAATACCAGATCAAAAACGTGGTGGGCAAATCCCCTCAGATGCTCCAGATTTATAAAACGATTGCAAAAGTGGCAGATTCTAAATCCACCATCCTTATCTATGGAGAAAGAGGGACAGGGAAAGAATTGATTGCACGGTCAATTCATTATAATAGCAACCGCAATCATCGGCCCTTTATACCGGTCGATTGTGCCTCTCTGGTAGAAACCCTCATGGAGAGCGAACTCTTTGGTCATGTGCGTGGGGCTTTCACAGGAGCCCATTCGACCAAGAAAGGACTTATTGAGGAAGCCGATGGCGGAACCCTATTTCTCGATGAAATTGGAAATCTCAGCCTTTCTGTTCAGGCTAAACTTTTAAGGTTTCTCCAGGAACACGAAATTAAAAGAGTGGGAGGGACCGAGAATATAAAGGTAGATGTAAGGGTCATTGCAGCAACCAACCAACCGTTAGAGCCCCTTATTAAAGCTAATAAATTCAGAGAAGACCTTTTTGACCGTCTCAATGTGGTCTCCATTTCAATTCCCCCTCTTAGAGAAAGAAAGGAAGATATCCCGCTTCTGGCCAATTACTTTCTTCGTCGTTTCTCTCAGGAAAACCAGAAAAATGTTTCCCACATTTCTCCCGAGGCCCTTGAAATTCTCACCCAATACTCATGGCCAGGCAATGTGAGAGAACTTGAACATGCAATTGAGAGGGCGGTGATTCTCACAAACCGTCCAGTCATTCTCCCCGAAGACTTGCCTAAAAAAATCTTTGAAGAAGTGAAGGAACCGGGATTTAAATTCCCTGAAAAATTATTGCCTTTGAAAGAGATAGAGAAAAGATATGTTTTAAAAGTTCTTGAGGAAACCGGGGGAAATAAGAAAAAAGCCTCCGAAATCTTGGGCATCGATAGGACCACATTATATAGAATTTTAGAAAGGGAATAGCCCGGTGTTGGATTTTAAAACATATTCTAAACCTCTCCTGTAGAGATTTGCAACAAATCTTCCTTCAGCATCTCTTAAATAATTATAAATCATTAATAATTTTAATTAATTAGAAAATTTTTAATTCTGGCACCTCCTTTGCTTTTAATCTTATAAAATCCAGGTGAAAGGAGGTGAAGAAGAATGAAGAGGTTATCTTTATTTGTAGGATTATTGACCCTAATGGTTTTTGTTTCAGTGGGCCTGGCTCAACAGACAAAACCAGCACCGGCACCAGCTCCAGCCCCTGCACCAGCTCCAGCTCCAACGGCAAAACCTGCTGAAGCGGCTCCAGCAAAATTAGAGAAATTCAATGGAGCCATCTCAAAGGTTGATGAAGCAACAAAGACAGTAGTTGTAAAGACTAAAAAGGAAGAGAAAACCTTTGTCACCAATGAACAGACCAAGATCACAAAAGGAAAGGATACTCTTGCGCTTGCTGACCTGAAGCCAGGAATGAATGTCTCCGTGGAATACAAAAAGGAAGGGGATAAACTCATCGCCTCTGCGATCAAAGTAGCCGTTCCTAAAGCGGCTCCAAAGAAGGAAGAAACAAAAAAGTAAAAGGTAAATTTTAATTCAGAAGAATGGGGGCACATCTCATAGAGAGGGGGAAGTGCCCCTTCTTTTGATTTCTCAACCATTTTAGGTTAATAACAATTGAATAATCCATCTTTGAAGGAGGGAAGAATAATGATGAAAACGATGAGATTTCTCGTTCTGAGTTTAATGATTTTAACCCTTTTAGTAGGTTGTGGAAAAAAGCCCACCCAAGAAATTGAAAGTACCCAGGGAGCTGTCAATGCCGTGATCTCGGAAGGTTTGGGGAAATATGCTCCTGAGGATGAAAAGAAATTAAAAGACGCTATGGCTGCAGCCATGGATGAGATTAAAGTCCAGGACGGAAAGACCTTTAAAAATTATGATAAGGCCAAACAGATGCTGGCCGATGTGAAGAAGATGGCGGAAGAAATGAAAGCCGCTCTTCCTGCTAAAAAGGAACAGGCCAAACAGAATGCCTTGAGCGCACTGGAAGCAGCGAAGTCTGCGGTCAGCGAGGCTAAAGCCCTGCTGGCCAAGGCTCCAAAGGGGAAAGGAACAGCCGCGGACATCCAGGCTTTGAGTGGCGATGTAAAAGGGCTTGAAGAATCTCTGGCTGAGGTTTCAGGATTGATCGAAAAGGAAGAGTTCAGCGAAGCCGTTACCAAAGCGAATGCGCTGAAAGAGAAGGCCTCAGGGGTAAGTGATCAGATTAAGCAAGCCCTTGAAAAGGTAAAAGGAGCCAAACCTGCTAAAAAATAAAACCCGTCAACCTTGAACCGATTTGGGATTCTCTTACTCTGCCTCCTTTTAATTGGGGGATGCATTAAGGAAGCTCAGATCCCTCCAGAGGTTCACCTGGCGGAACAACAAGAGATGGATCTCTGGAGGGCTGAAGCTCATCTTTATATCCCCCAAGATTATGAGAATTATAAAGAACATCTCAATAAATCAAAAAGAAATCTGCTCGAAGTGAGTCATCAATTTCCATGGTTCAGAGACTATGAACCCGTTCGAGCTGAATTTCTCAAACTTCTAAAAGAGGGGGAAGAGCTTAAACAGAAACTCCAGGATGAAAAAGAGAAAAAAAGGAGGGTCCTGCTCGATCAAACTGATGCTCTTCAGGAAAAACTTAATCTTCTTTCCAAACTCACTCTCATTTACCATGGAAAACACACTTTTAGAGATCATCTCGCAAAGGCCGAGGTGGCTCTGAGCGAAGCCAAAATCCTAATTAAAGAAAATCAACTGATCCCTGCTGAGAAAAAGTTACCCACGATAGAAATCCATTTAAATAAGGTTCAAGAGGGGATCTATCCTGTTCTGGCGCGCTATCAGCATCCTGAACTAATTGCAAAATGGAAGAGGTGGGCAAGAGAAGCCATAGAAGAATCTCGAGAAAAGGATATTTATAGTATCCTTATTATCAAATCAGAAAAAAAATTAATCCTTTATAAAAAGGGAGAGCCCGTAAAGATTTATCCGGTGAGTTTCGGAAAGAATGGATGGATGGATAAACTTCAATCAAAAGACCATGCCACTCCCGAGGGGAAATATCATATCATTGGGAAAAACCCAAGGAGTAAATATTATAAAGCCCTTCTCATTAATTATCCAAATGAAGAGGATCGAAGAGAATTTGAGCGGCTAAAAAAGAAAGGAGTATTAGGGAAGAAGGCGACTATTGGTGGATTGATCGAGATCCATGGGGGAGGAAAGGAGAACCTTACCTATGGATGTATCGCATTAGACAACGGTCCGATGGAAGAACTTTATCATAAGGTAGAGGTGGGAACCCCTGTCACTATTATCGGAGCTCGTGACGAACGGAACTCTCTCTCTTTAGCCTTAATCGAGCTGCAAAGGGGATATGAAGAAAAGAAGAATCCTTAAAATCTTAATGATTTCTCTTATTCTTCTTGGATTGGTTGAACTCCTTGGACATTTGATGGCCTGGAGGGCATCGAAAAAGAATCCCCTTATCGAGGTAAAAACTGATAAGAATGATCGTTCTCTTAGAATCGAAAATGCCCTGTTGAAAAAAAAGATTGAAGCCTCTCAACCCAGTCACCTTTTTATCGTAATCGATACCGCAAAAAACACACTCTCCCTTTATCAGGGACAGAAATTGATTCTAAAGGCGATCGTCTCCTGTGGAAGTGGAGCTATCCTTATAGATCCATCGGGGAAAAGGAAATGGATTTTCGAAACCCCAAAAGGAGAGTTTACCGTCCAGACAAAATTTGAAAATCCAGCGTGGGTGAAACCGGATTGGGCCTTTATCGAAGAGGGGAAACCAATCCCTAAAAACATTATGGAACGAATTGAGGAGGGAATGTTAGGAAATTATGCCTTAGGGTTTGGAAACGGGTATTTTATTCATGGGACCCTCTATACCCGACTCCTCGGTAAAAATATTACCCATGGTTGTATCCGAGTGGGAGACCAAGAGCTAAAAAAACTTTATGAACTGGTGCCACTGGGCACAAAGATCTTAATTTTTTAATGCTCACTCTTCGAATTCTCATCTTATCAGTCCTTTTCCTCTTAAGTGGCTCTGCTTTATCTACCCCTCCTTCCCAAAGACTGGTCCAGGAAAATAGACTCCTCAGATCCGAATACCAATTGACCAAATCATCAACGTTCTATCTTTTTTTTAATCTGGTAGAGGATAGAATTCAATTAAAGTTTAGAGGATTTCTCTTAAAGGATCTCCCAATAAAAAACTACAAAATCATGGGAGCCCCTATTCCAATAAGGGCATTGTCAATCAAAAAAAAGGCCTCCTTTTTCAAACCCAAACAGATCAGAATAAAACCCCAGAAAAATATGGAAGAATATGATTCGGAGATTCCTGCCTTAGAGGTAAACGATATGCCTTCAAGATATCGTTTGGATCTAGACGGAGGGGTTCATCTCTATATCCGGCCCATTTATAAAAATAGAATCTTAAACCTTCTCAACTTATTTTCTTCTCTCAAAACCTACGGAGTGACCCTTCCCATGGGAACCCTTTTAGGAGTCTTAAAAAACGAGACGTATACCGAAGTAAATTTATATCTCGCCCTGGAGGATGCAAAAACCCTTTTTTGGGTTGTAAGGGAAGGTCTTCCCTGTCTGATTTTTAGCCCTTAGAGGATTCTATTTCTGAGTTTGGAGCCAAAGATAGTTACAGTTTGGATCACAGAGACCCATCACTCTTATCACTCATTAAAGACACAAACTCTATTTCTCCCTGCCCGTTTAGCTTCATAAAGAGCCTGATCGGCCATCTTGACCAGTTCCTCCTTCGACTTCGCACGATGGGTTGGAAAATTAGAAATTCCGAGACTCACTGTGATATTCATCTGGACTTTCCCGATGGTCAATGGGGTTTGTTCAACCAACCTTCGAATTCGTTCTGCAATCATGGTGGCTTCCTCAAGACCTGCTTCAGGGAGGATGAGGACAAATTCCTCTCCCCCATATCGGGCCACAGTGTCCTTCTTTCGAACAGAATTCTTCAAAAGGGAAGCAATCTCTTGAAGCACCTTATCTCCTTCCGTATGCCCGAAGGTATCATTGATCTTCTTAAAATGATCGATATCAATCATAATCAAAGAAAGGGAGGTTCCTCCATAAAAGGCCCTTTGGGTCTCTCCCGTAAGTCTCTCCTCAAAATATCTTCGATTATAGAGATTGGTCAGGGAATCATAAATGGCAATCGTTTTAATGGAACTAAATCTCTGAAAATGTTTGAGCGTAGCAGCCATCTGGTATCCAATGACGGAGAAAAATTGTAAATCTTCAGCATCAAAGGCATTGGATTGATGACTGTTAAGGGAGACACAGCCGAGGATTTCTCCCTCGATGGTTAAGGGCAAGGTCAGGTGGGACTTCAAGGTAGCTTTTGGATCGATCTTCATATGGTCTGGTCTTAATCTTCGCTTCTCCACTTGAAGGGTCACTTGGCTGAGCTCTTTGGGCTCTTCTCCCAAAAGGGAAAAGACCCTCAACATATTCTGGGATACTTCCTGGGTAAAGGAGGGAGGACAAGACTCCTCTTGATAGAGATAAAGGGTCGCGGTCTCTTTCCAAAGGAGCCCGAAGGCGGAGAATTCAAAGAGGTTCGGGAGATGAGTTCCTGCGGATTCCACAATCTCCTTAATTTCAAAACTCATGTTGATGGCATTGAGAGCAGATCTTAAGAGATTCAGGTTTTTAAAGACAAATCTCACGGGGTCTCCTATTTTTGTGAAAGGATTCGCTCTGCCTCTCTGAGTTTTGGAAACACTTTGGGGAAAATTTCCCGGCTGATGACCCCTTCTGTCAAGGCCGAGAAGAGATTAAACAGGTGGTTGATGAGCCCTTGAAAACCCCTGTGAATCTCTAAGGGAGCAAGAGTCCTGTATTCTCCGAATCCTTCTGCCCATATCCCCTCTTCCGAGACCTTCAGGGTATTTACTAAGAAATTATATTTTTCTCCTGCTTTTTGGATAGCCAATTGGAAGAGAAGGGTCAACACGGACTCCCCAATAAGGGCTGAAACCACCTCCCAAATCTCTTTAAGTAAATTCGAATAGAGATCTAAGAGACGATCTGAAGTCCAAAGTCTTTCTTTCTCTTCACTCCCTCTTTCCATCGAACTGCCTCAACTTAAATCATCTCTCCTTTGATCTTAACCCCTTGATAAGATGATGAATCTCTTCATGATAAATATACACAATTAATAATACTAAGGCAGAAATACCGAGAAGGATTAAAAAGGTCCGATATTGATGTTCAAATGCCTTTCCTCCTTGAAGACAAGCCATCAACGTCCCTGGAATTCTTCCCATCGTGGAGATGATTAGAAAAGTCCACGTATTCATAGGAGTAAGACCCAAGATATAGCATAGCGCATCTTTAGGAAACCCTGGAACAAGAAAAAGAACAAAACTGAGGATCACCCCTTCATGGCCAATAAGATAATTAAATTTCTTCATGGTTTTTTCAGAGACCAACTTTTCCACCGCGACCTTTTCAAAGATCCTGGCTATCCCAAAGGCTCCTAAAGATCCCAAAATGAGTCCAATCATGGAATAAAAAAAACCCATCTTTACTCCAAAGAGGTACCCTCCTAAGAATTCGATTGCTCCACCTGGAATCGGAGCTACCAGAACTTGTAAGATTTGAATCAGAATATAGGCCAGGGGAGAGTATGGACCAAAAGAGGTAATCAGGGTTTTCAATTGATAACGATCATGAAGAATATCATAGATTTTCAAAATCCTGATCCAAATTTGAGAATTGTATTGATAAATAAGAAAAATGAATAAGAAGACAACGAGAAGAAGAGGAATAAACCATTTTCGGGAGGTTGAATTGGGGTCTTTCATGGTTCCAGAGTTCTAAAATAATTAATTTTAGGACCCCCTCTTAATCCCGATGAATTCGGGATGTCCTTCGATATTGAATATGGCGTCCCCAAGGGGATTCGAACCCCTGTTGCCGGCGTGAAAGGCCGGTGTCCTTGGCCGGCTAGACGATGGGGACCCCATTGGTGGGCCGTACTGGACTCGAACCAGTGACTCTCTGCTTAAAAGGCAGATACTCTACCTCCTGAGTTAACGGCCCATGATTATTCAAATTAAGAGAAAATCCCTATTATTGTCAAGGGGACAGAACGATTATTATCCTTGTAACCTTATTCCCCAAAAGGATTTTTTAAAATAATCGTTTCGTCTCTTTCGGACCCCACGGATATCATGGTCACCTTAGCTTGAATTAACTCTTCAATTCTTTTAATGTAACGTCGAGCATTCAGGGGAAGATCCCTATATTGTTTGGCTCCACGGATTTCTCCCTTCCATCCTTCCATCTCTTCGTAAATTGGTTTTGCAGATTGCCAGATCCTTAGATTTGAAGGAACATGATTGACCACTTGCCCATCAATTTGATATCCCACACATATTTTGATCTTTTCAAATTCATTCAGGACATCCATTTTGGTGAGGGCCACCTCACGGATTCCATTGATTCGAATGGCATGATTGACAATGACCGCATCGAACCATCCACATCTTCTTGGCCTTCCGGTTGTGGCCCCATATTCCCCCCCTCTTTGACGCATCTTCTCTCCCACCTCATCTTTAAGCTCCGTAGGAAAGGGCCCTTCCCCAACGCGTGTGGTATAAGCCTTCGCCACCCCAAGGATCGTATCAATCTCTGTGGGAGGAATCCCTGCTCCTGCACAGACATTTCCGGCTACCGTATTAGAGGCGGTGACATAAGGATAGGTCCCGTGATCTAAATCCAATAAAGTTCCCTGAGCCCCTTCAAATAGAATATGCTTCTTTTGATGGATAGCCTCATGGAGAATACGGGTCGTATCTTTTATATATTTTCCTAACCGATCTCTGAAATGGAGGTAGGATTCAAAAATCTCTGAAAATCGAAGGGGTTCTTCCTTCAACACTTCTACCAGATAGGTATTCTTCTGAAGGAGATTGGCTTCAAGTTTCTCGCGAAACAGTTCCTCATCCATGAGGTCGATCACCCGAATCCCACATCGGGCCACCTTATCCTCATAGGCCGGGCCAATTCCCCTGCCGGTTGTCCCGATCTTAAAGATCCTCTCTCTGGCCACATCGATCTTCCGATGGTAGGGAAGGATGAGATGGGCCTCCTCGCTGATCATGAGTTGATGATCATCTTTAAAATACCCTCTCTCCTTGAGTTCCTTGATCTCCTCTAAAAGAACTTCGGGATCCAGAACAACCCCATTTCCAATGATACATTTCTTCCCTCGATAGAGGATCCCGGAGGGGATGAGATGGAAGATAAACTTTTCTCCTTTTAAAACGATCGTGTGTCCTGCATTGTTGCCCCCCTGGAACCGAACGACAAAATCAGCATGGCGAGTCAATAGGTCCACAATCTTTCCTTTCCCTTCGTCCCCCCATTGAGTTCCTACAATGACCACACAGGCCATAGTCCTTCCACCTCTCTTTTTATTTTTTAAAAGGGCCTAACCGTTTAGTTGAATCTGTCTCACAGAAATAATATTGGGTAGCCGCAAGATCTCCCCGATCATTCCAGGTGGCAAAGGAGAATCGATATGGATCAGCGAAATCGCTATCCCTCCAATTCGGTCACGACCTAACTCCATCGTTGCAATATTGATATTTCGATTTCCTAAAATGGTTCCGAGATTTCCGATCACTCCTGGTTTGTCATAGTTCTGGATCAAAAGAATGTAGCCTTCAGGAATAGCCTCGACGAAAAAGTCATTCAGCTTTACAATTCTTAATTCCTTTCTCCCAAAAAGAGTCCCTGCAATATAATGCTCCTCCATTTTTGAGCGAACGGTGATTCCAATTAAGCTTGCATAGTCTTCTGCCTTCTCGCTCATCGATTCGGTGATTCGGATTCCCCTCTCTTTGGCCATCACAGGAGCGTTGACGAAATTCACGGTCTCGCCCACAAAGGGAGTAAGGAGTCCTTTTAAAATGGAGACCGTTATCGGTTTGGTTCCATATTGAGTGACCTCCCCATGATACTCAATCTGGACCTCTTCAATCGCATAATTGGAGATCTGCCCTAAAAAACTTCCTAATTTTTCACCTAAGCGAAGATAGGGCTTGAGGAGAGGGAGAATGTCCGGACTCACGACAGGAATGTTGACTGCGTTTCTGACCTCCCCTGAAATGAAATAATCGACGATTTGCTGGGCAATGGCAATCGAAACATTCTCTTGAGCTTCTCCTGTCGAGGCACCCAGATGGGGGGTCCCGATCACTTCATCCAGTTCTAAAAGGGGGTTACCCACAGCGGGTTCTACTTCGAATACATCCAGAGCTGCTCCAGCCACCTTTCCCGATTTTATGGCCTCGTAGAGGTCTTTCTCATTTACAATTCCACCTCTTGCACAATTGATCAAGATCACTCCAGGCTTCATCTTTTCAAAAGCATCTTTTCCGATCAAATTTCGAGTTTCCTCTGTCAAGGGGGTATGGATGGTAATAAAATCAGAACGTTGAAGAAGTTCCTCAAAGGAGACCAGTTCCACCCCTTTCTTCTCGGCCACCTCTTTTGAAAGATAAGGATCATAACCGATGACCCTCATCTTTAATCCTCTTGCCCGCTCGGCCACAAGCGTCCCGATCACTCCAATTCCAATAATGCCCACCGTTTTATTATAAAGTTCGACACCAATAAATTTTTTCTTCTCCCACTTTCCTGCTTTCATGGAGGCATTGGCCTGAGGAATCTTTCTGGAGATGGAGAGCATCATGGCAATCGTATGTTCAGCGGCCGCAATCGCATTCTCCATCGGGGTATTCATGACCACGATTCCCTTTTTGGTCGCTGTGGGGAGATCGACATTGTCCAGCCCGATTCCAGCTCGACCAATCACTTTGAGTCTTTGGCAGGGTTCAATGATCTCCTTCCTCAATTTCGTCTCACTCCGAATGATGATCGCATCATATTCGGGGAGAATCCTTTTGAGCTCCTCTGAAGAGAGGCCGGGTTTGTAGTCATAATAAATATTTTTCGCTCTCTCCAATATCTCCAACCCTTTGGGAGAGAGAGGGTCACTGATTAACACTCGGATGATTTCCTCCATCTCTTTCACCTCAATCCCATCAGAACCTCTTCGGCCGCTTTCACTCCGCTCCCGAGCTCGAAGGAATAACCCATCTCTTTTAAGAGCATTTCTAAGGCAGAAATGACCATGATCATATCTAACTTTTCATAATAACCCAAGTGGGCAATTCGGATGATCTTCCCTTTCGCCTGATCCTGTCCTCCCGCCACAGTAATCCCAAACCGTTCAAAAAACAGATTCTTTAATTTTTGACCAGAAATGCCTTCAGGAACCTTAACGGCTGTGACGGCCTCACTGGGGGAGTCCGGAGCATAAAGTTCAAGTCCCAGAGCCTTTACGGCGGCTCGAGTGGCCTCGGCCAATTTTTGATGACGGCGAAAAACATTCTCCAAACCCTCTTTTCGAATCAATTTCAAAGACTCTCTTAACCCCACGATTAAAGAAATGGCAGGGGTAAATGAGCTCTGATTCTTCTGAGCCGATTTTAATTCCTTTTTAAAATTAAAGTAGTATTTTGGAAGATCGGACCGTTCCACGGCCTTCCAAGCCTTATCACTGAGAGCCACAAAAGAAAGCCCTGGAGGAAGCATCAAGGCCTTTTGGGAACCACTCACCAACACATCAATCCCCCACTCATCCATGGGAAGATTGAAAACTCCTATCCCGGTAATGGCATCCACCACCAGAACGATCTCTTCATAGTTTTTGACAATCTGGGCAATCTCCTGGATGGGATGTTTCACTCCGGTAGAGGTTTCACTGGCCTGGGTATAGACAGCTCTGATTCCGGAGGTGGATTTTAATATTTCTTCTATTTGGGAGGGCTGAACGGCTCTTCCCCATGGGACATCGATAGGAATAAATTCGATTCCATAGGCCTGACAGATCTCTCCCCATCTTTCTCCAAACTTACCTCCTCGAACTACCAATGCCTTATCCCCTTTTGCAAGGATATTAGACACAGCGGCCTCCATCGCTCCCGTCCCGGAAGAGGTAAAGATCAATACCTCGTTTTTGGTTTGAAATAGATACCTCAGCCCCTCTCGAACTTCCTCAAAGATCTTTTCAAACTCAGGCTCCCGATGATGCATGATGGGCTCTGCCATTTTAAGAAGGACCTCTGAAGGAAGCATCGTTGGTCCGGGTGAAAAAAGATATTTTTTCTCCATTCATTCCTCCTTGGGATGGGTGATCACAGAAAGCCGTTAAATATTATTTTATAATGATCTTAGTGTCAATACCCTTTGATTTTGAAATAGTCGGCCTTCAAGCAACGAAATGATTGACTTTTAGATTCATCCCTTTATATGATAATCATAAATTGGAAGGGATGTAAAATGAAGATTTCTGTTTTCCTCTTCTCTTTATTCCTCCTTTTTGGTTCTCTGGCTTATGGAGATGTCTACAAATGGGTGGACGAAAAGGGAACCCTCCATTTCACCGACGATCTCTCGAAAATTCCCGAGAAATATCGACCTGAAGTCGAAACCATCAAGAAACCGAAAGAAAAAGAAACAATAAAGGTCTCACCTCCAGATTCGATGGGGAAAACCTCTTCCTCTATTTTACAACAAGAAGAACCTCCAGGGTATGAGGTTCCCCTTATTAGAAAATATGAAATATTCCTTGCCGAGGTGGTCCTCAATGAAAGATTAAAACAATATTTTGTGGTAGACACGGGGGCCAGTTTTACCCTGATAAGCCACCAAACAGCCACCGAACTTGGAATTCCTATCGATGAAACCACTCCATTCCTCCGTGTATCCAGTGTAAGCCATATCCTTCTGACTCCCTTAATTACATTAAAATCGATTCGTGTGGGAAAAGCCGAAGTGCAAGATGTGGAAGCTTTGGTCTACACCATGCCCAACTATCAGGGGTTATTAGGAAACTCCTTTCTAAACAAGTTTAAGGTCACCATTGATTCTCTAAATGGTAAAATGATGCTTTATTCTCTTAAGGGCAGTCCCTCCCCTGACCGGCCTGGAGGCTATAGTAAAGATTATTGGGTCAGTCAATTCAGGTTTTATCATCGGACTCTCGAAGAACTCAAAAAATTGAAATCTATCTACGAAACTCGCTCTTCATCTGCTCAGGAGTTGACCCGCATTAATAACGGAATCCGATACTTTGAGTCTCAACTCAATGAATTAGAACGAAAAGCTTCTCTGGCGGGAGTCCCGAGAAACTGGAGAGAGTGAGAAGAATCACTTGTACATAGCGCAAAGTGCAGAGGGTTCTTTTGTTTAGGGGGTATAAAGCACGACTAAAAGTTTGGCTTCCTGATCACTGAGATTACGAAGTTTGTGGGGGATTCCTGAATCGAAATGAAGGCTTTCCCCCTTTTTGAGGAGGTTCGGATTCTCCCCCACCCTCACTTCTATTTCTCCTTTTAATACATAAATGAACTCTTCACCCTCATGCCGGTACTCCACCATCCGATGATCCTGTTTGGGATCAATGGTGACGAGAAAGGCTTTTATGTGTTTGTTTTCAGCCTCTGGGGTAAGGGTCTTATAAGCATACGCTTGGGTCCGTTTAAAAAAACTCTCCTTCCTTTTCTTGGCCAGGGCCTCCTGTTCTTCAGCAGAAAGGAAGGAACCTGAGTCAACCGATAGGGCCTTTGAAATCTGGATGACGGCAGACACAGGAGGAATGATCTTCCCTTCCTCAATATCTCGAAGGTAGCGCTGGGATAGCCCTGTTTTGTTTGCCAGCGATTCAAAAGAAAGCTTCCTCAACTCCCGAAGTTGTCTCATCTTTGCTCCAAAAGATTTTTCATCCAATTTTTTCTGCCCCATGGCTCTCCCCTCCCCAGTCCTAGATTAACCCATTATATCTTTTTAGAGGGATTTTTCAATCAATTTTTAAGGTTTCGTTCCCAAACCCAAAAATTTCACTCCTATTTTTGTTCTTACCTCCTCCATGACTTGCCGGGCAATGGCCCTGGCACGATCTGCCCCAGAAGTCAGAACCTCAATGATATATTGGGGGTTTTCGTTAATTGCCTTTACCCGACTCTGAATAGGGTTTAACTCCTCGCTCATATTCTTAAAAAGAATCTCTTTACATTCAATACACCCAATGCCTGCGGTTCTGCAGCCTTTCTCTACATATTCGAGTTGATCGGATTTCGAAAAGGCCATGTGCATGGTGTAGATGTTACAGTGTTCGGGGTGCCCTGGATCAAACCTTCTCTCTCGATGAGGACAGGTGGCTGCGGTTCTGAGTTTCTCCCAGATGACCGAAGGAGGATCGAGAAGCCCGATCGCATTGTTCATGGATTTTGACATCTTGGCCTGTCCATCGGTTCCAAGGATTCGAGGAGCCGTAGAGAGAATCACTTGAGGCTCCGGGAAAGTTAACCCAAAGCGAGCATTAAATTTTCTTGCAATTTCTCGACAGAGTTCCACATGCTGAATCTGGTCCTCTCCAACAGGGACATAACCTGCTTTATAAATCAAAATATCAGCCGCTTGGAGTACAGGGTAGTCCAGGAGTCCCATGTTGATATTCTGTCGATGCTGTTTGGCTTTCTCTTTAAACTGGGTCATCCTCTCCAGTTCACCAATAGGAGTGACACAATTGAAGATCCAGGCGAGCTCCGTATGTTCGGGAACATGGGATTGAACAAAGACGATGCACTTCTCTGGAGTCAATCCACAAGCGACCAGAATGGTGGCTGTCTCCAAAATCCTTCTCTGCATTAATTCCACTTCGTATTCAACCGTGATGGCATGATAATCGACCACACAATAGATACATTCATACTGTTCAACCAATTGGGCCCAATTTCGGATCGCCCCCACATAATTTCCAATATGAATCTCGCCCGAAGGTTGAATTCCACTAAAAATTCTCTCCATTTTTATCCTCACCTTCCTTCGCTCTTTTAATTCTATTAAAATGGAGATGAGAAATAAAAAAGCCATGGGGATATTGCCCATGGCTTCTTTCCCACTTCCTTTCTTTGAATTATGGGGATAGAAGCAAAAGGCAATATCCTGGGCTGTTTATCTTTTGCCATATCCAGATTGGAGCCATCCCTGATCTCCTCAAACAGTTTTGATTCAATTTACATTAAACTTCTCAAAAAATCAATACCTTATCATTCCTTGACAAAGGGAATGAATCTCGTTAAGAGATGGGAAAGAAGTTTTTTCCCAAAATAATAAAAATGGGTCTAAAAACAGAAGTCATTATCGTTGGAGGAGGGGCTACAGGGGTAGGGATCGCAAGAGATCTCTCTCGAAGAAGAATTCCCTCGATTTTGATTGAAAAGGGGGACTTGGCCTCCGGGGCTTCCGGTAGAAATCATGGGCTTCTCCATAGCGGTGCAAGATATGCTGTCACGGATCCTCAAGCCGCCAAGGAATGTATCCAGGAAAACAGGATCCTTTGTAAAATTGCCCCTCACTGTATCGAGCAGACCGGAGGGCTCTTCATCTCCCTTCCTGAAGATGACCTTAAATTCAGGGATCTTTTTCTTCGGTCCTGCGAAAAAATTGGAATTCCCACTCAACTTCTTCCTCCGGAAGAGGCTCTTACCCTTGAGCCAGAGCTAAACCCTGATCTACTCTCTGCTATCAAAGTTCCAGATGGGGCCATTGATCCTTTTGCTCTGGTCCTGTCCAATGCAAGGGATGCCGAGGACCATGGAGCAAAATTCCTTCTCCACACCGAAGTGCTTTCTATCCTTTTGGAAGAGAATAAGGTGAAAGGGGTGAAAGTGAAAGACCTCATCACCGAGGAGGAATATACCATTGAAACTTCTTTCCTCATTAATGCCACAGGGGCTTGGGCGGACCATTTTTTGAAATCCCTCGGCCTTCGGATCGGAATTGCTCTTTCCAAAGGGTCCATGATGATCACCAATCGAAGATTGAGTCGAGGAGTGATTAATCGATGTCGTCCCCCTTCGGACGGAGATATCATCGTTCCAAATCATACAGTGTCCATTCTTGGAACGACCTCTGTTCATCTGGAGGAGGTGGAAAATTTTGAAGTCACCCCTTCGGAAGTCCTTTTATTAATTCGCGAAACCTCCAGATTGATTCCATCTATTGAAGGATCCCGCTTCATTAGGGCTTATGCAGGAATTCGCCCTCTATTTATGGAGAAAGGGAAGCAAGACGATCGTGCCATCAGTCGTGGATTTGTCCTGATTGACCATGAAGAAAGAGACGGGATAAAGAACCTCATCTCCATTACTGGAGGTAAACTGATCACCTACCGATTGATGGCAGAAAAAACCTCTGACCTCATCTGTCATAAAATGGGTGTAAATATTTCCTGTACGACTCATTCCGTCCCCCTTCCAGGTGCAGAACCATCTTTGGCTCTTCGAGAAAGATTGAAAGCCCTAGGCCAAGAAGAAATTCTCTGTGATTGTGAGCTGGTCAAAAGGGATGAAGTGGAAAAGATTCTGAAGAATGAAAACCTTAAGCAACTTCAGGATATTCTTCATCGAACAAGGATTGCCAAAGGAACCTGTCAGGGAGGATTTTGTGTTTATCGGCTCCTTGGAATCTTAAATGAGTCAGGAAAAAGTTTTGAAGATTCAAATAAGATCCTGAAAGAATTTCTTGAGGAGCGATGGAAAGGTATTCGACCCATTCTGTGGGGTTCGGCAATCAAAGAGGAAGAAATGATAGAAGGAATCTATAAAGGAATCCTCCATCTCAAATGAGAGAGGAATAGAATTCAAGGATTCAAGGGTTTAAGGATTCAAGTAGAGATAACCTTGACCCTTCGAATCCTGTAAGCTTCGAATCCTTAAAAAAATTTATGCATTACGATCTCATCATTATTGGAATGGGCCTTTCGGGTCTGATGGCTGCCAAAACAGCCCTCGATCTGAAGAAGAGCGTGTTGATTATTGGAAAGGGAATGGGAGGTCTTACCCTGTTCTCCAACACCATTGATGTGCTGGGAAGAATCCCAGAAACCCTCAACGTAAAGAATGGATGGTTTGATTGGATTAAAGACCATCCTGAACATCCTTATTCAAAGATAGGAGTGGAAGGAATAGAGGAAGCACTCTCCTCATTTGTCTCCCTTTTCCCACCCCCCTACACTTTCCATTCCCTCAATCAACGGAATACTCTTCTTCCCACAGCCGCTGGGACCCTTCGCCCGACTTATCTCTTTCCATCTACCCTCTCTGGAGGGGCATCTTTAAGAGAAGGAAATACACTGATTGTGGGATTTAATGGATTTAAGGATTTTTACCCGGGCTATATGGCAAGGGCATTTAAATGCCGTCATCTGATCCTCTCTATCCACGAGGAGAAACCCCCGGAAGTGACAGCGACTTTCCTCTCAAGGCTAATGGAAAAAGGGGGGTTTAGAGAAAGAATAGGTTCCCAAATCAAGAACCATTTAAAGGGAGAATCCCTCGTCGGCCTGCCAGCCCTCCTCGGGCTGCGCAATCCTATGAGTGCGAAAGAGCATCTTGAAGCGATTACAGGAGTGGAGATATTTGAAATTCCTACTCTTCCTCCATCCACTTTAGGAATAAGGATCTTCAATCGTTTTAAAGCACACCTAATGGAGAGGGGAGCCCATTTTCTTTTGGGTCATAAGATATCGAGGGTTCAGATAAAAGGTTCCGTCTGTGAAGGGATCGAGGTCTTTCACCCTCCAATCTCTCGTTTTTATACCGCTCATCACTTTATTCTTGCCACGGGTCGTTTTATAGGCGGTGGCCTCGAGGCAACCCGTAAAAGGGTCTCCGAACCTTTGTTTAATCTCCCTGTCCTCGGGACCGAATCACCAGAGGGATGGTTTAGAAAAAGTTTTTTTGATGATCATCCTATTCACGGCTTTGGGATTTCAGTAGATTCCTCTTTCCGACCCTTAGACTTTGAAAGAAAACCCGTTCTTGAAAATGTTCGAGTGGTGGGAACAATCCTCTCCGGACATCATGCTTTATATGAAGGATCAAGAGAGGGAATCGAGATTTCCACAGGTTACTGGGCAGTGAAAAGACTCTTTAAATAGCCTGATGATGAGGACTACACCAAAAAAGAAAGAATGGCTTAAGCGCAACGCGGATCTCTGTATTCGTTGTGCCAATTGTATGGGTGTCTGTCCTGTTTCACGGGTCACCCCTCAGTTCCCTGGCCCGAAGCATGCAGGTCCTGGAGCAGAACGTTTTCGCCGCCCTGAGGAAGTACCGGTGGACGACTGGATAGATCTCTGTATTGGCTGCCATCTCTGTGATGCCGTCTGTCCTGCTGGTGTTCCGATTTCTGAATTGAATCTCCTGGCTAAAGCAAAATATCTGGATGAGAAGGGAAGACCCTTCCGGGATTGGCTCCTCACCCATTCATATCTCTACGGTTGGGTTGGAGCTCTTTTTGCCCCTCTTACCAATCGGCTTCTCCGGAATCCCACTCTAAAAAGGGTTTTAGACGCTTTCCTAAAGATCCATCGAAAAAGCTCTCTTCCAGATTACCAGTTTCCCACATTCAGACAATGGTTTAAAGGCCATTCCTCTAAAGGGAGAAAAAAGATCGCTTATTTTTATGGATGCTTTACCAATACCAATGAAATCGATGTTGGGAAAGCCACAGTGGAGGTTCTTGAGGCCAATGGGTTTGAAGTGGTTCTTCCCCCCCAGGATTGTTGCGGATTACCTATGCTCGGAAATGGAGATTTCAATGGAGCCATAAAAAAAGGAAGGAGAAACCTTTCTTCACTTCTTCAGGCCATTCGTTCAGGAATGGAAATTCTTTATACCTCGACAAGTTGTGGGTTTATGATCAAACACGAATATGCGCATCTGCTGGAACTCCCTGGTTCAGAGGATTTAGCAAAACATACCTTTGAACTCTTTGAGTTTTTAAGAAAACTAAAGGAATCTGGCAATCTTAACCTCCATTTCAAAAAACTCCCTCTAAAGGTAGCTTATTTTGCCCCATGTCATCTAAGGGCTTTAGGAATTGGGCTTCCTTCCTTTGAGATTTTGAAACTTATTCCTGAGTTAGAATTAAAAATGATTGAGGCCGATTGTTGTGGAATGGGAGGGACCTTTGGTTTTAAGAAGGAAAAGTACGAGATTGCTCAGGAGATAGGAAAAGACTTAAAAGAGGCAATTGATCGGTTAAACCCTGAGATTATTCTTTCGGAATGCGAGGGCTGTCGTCTCCAGATCCGGCAACTCACCGGCCTGAAGGTCCTTCACCCCATTCAAATTCTTAGAGATGTCCTATGATCATTCTTCGATCAGGAGGTTTTCGACATCGGCAATGCTTTTAAAAACAAAGTCGGGTTGAAGATTTGAATGGCGATAAGTTTTCAGAGTCTCTTCGTCAGTCACTCCAGTCAACACAATCCCCGTGGCAATCCCGGCCTCCTTCCCCATCTTAATATCTGTTTCCATGCGATCTCCGATGAGAATACAGTCTTGTGGCGATAAACCCATGGTCTCCAGGGCCGTATGAATCATGATAGGGGAGGGTTTCCCGACAACGACCTCCACTTTCTTCTGAGTCACAGCCTCAATTGCAGCAATCATTCCAGCACAGTCTGGAATCTCCCCTCCTTCAACGGGACAGGTTCGATCAGGATTGGTCGCTACGAAATGGGCCCCCCTCTTGATGGCCTGGTAAGCAATATTTAACTTCCGGTAGTCAAAGGTGCGATCAAAAGCCACCACCACATAATCAATCTCGCCAGGCTCTTCAACGATCTTAAATCCATTCTTTCTCAATTCTTCAATAAAAGGAACCTCACCAATCACAAAGAGCTTTGCCCCGGGGGCTTCCTTCTGGAGATATCGACTCATCACCAGAGTAGAATTAATGACCTCATCAGGTTGGGTTGGAATTCCGAGGCGAGTTAGCTTCTCGGCATAATCCTCCCGGGTCTGAAGAGGTTTGTTGGAAAGAAAGACAACCTTTCGACCGGTTTCCCGAATCCGATGAATCACCCGATCCGCTCCAGGGATAAGCTTCTCACTCAGATAAACCGTTCCATCCAAATCGAAGATAAATCCCCTGAACATCTTTTGTTTTCTCCATTACGTTGGTTCTACGCCCAACTCAATGGCCTAAGGTAGGACAATGCACTTCTCGGGATTCAGGAAGAGGAAAAGCTCTTCACCCTCTTTTTGTTTAATGTCATAAGGGGCCTGTATTCGAATCAAGGTATGATCGACATTTACAAAAAGGTAGAGAAAATTTCCTAAATAGGCTCTATGCATAATCTTTCCTTTAAAGAGATTCTCTTTATCTTTTGGAGGAGAGATGAATACCTCAATATCCTCGGGTCGAATCGAGGCATGGACTTTTTGATTTGGTGTCACCATGGCGGAATCAAAAACTCGACATAGAAGCTTTCCAAATTCCGTCTGGAGAGAGATGGACTGTTTATCCCTGTGGATTTGAGAAACCTCACCAGGTATGAAATTGGTCGTTCCTATAAAATCAGCAACAAATCGATTGGCTGGTTTCTTATAGATCTCTTCAGGTGTGCCTACCTGAACAAGATTTCCAGCATCCATAATAGCAATCCGATCCGAGATGACCATGGCCTCTGCCTGATCATGGGTGACATAAACCGAGGTCATATTCATTCGTTTCACCAAGCTTTTGATTTCGAATCGCATTCTTTCTCTCAGTTTTGCATCAAGGTTGCTTAAGGGTTCATCGAGCAACAGCACTTTGGGATTTCTCACTAATGCCCTAGCAAGAGCCACCCGTTGTTGCTGTCCTCCACTGAGCTGCCCTGGATATCTTCGTTCGAGACCTGAGAGTCCCACTGATTCTAACACCTCGGCTACTCTCTGTTTGATCTCCTGTTTGGGAACTTTCTGAATCTTTAAACCATAGGCCACATTGTCGAATACTCTTAAATGGGGCCACACTGCATAATTTTGAAATACCATTCCAATTCCCCGCTCGGAGGGCGGAACAAAGCCCTGGGAAAACATGGGTTTGCCATCGATAATGACATCTCCTTCATCAGGTTTTTCAAGGCCTGCAATACAGCGAAGGGTGGTCGTCTTTCCACAACCACTCGGACCTAAGAGAGTCACGATTTCCCCTTTTTCAATGTCCAGAGAAACACGATTCACCGCTACTACATTACCAAATTTTTTATATAGATTTAGAATCTTAATAAAAGCCATTTAATACCTCCCCCCGGATGAACCCCAGGCGGCTCCGAGGATTCCACCTCCAATTCGAGCCACAATCAGCAAGAGGATGAAAATAATCACAATCATCAGGAAAGCCATGGCACCTGCAATTCCGAATTCCATTCCTCGATGCCAGTTCAAATAGATCCCAATGGGCAATGTCTCCCATCCTCCTCGATAGAGAAAGATAGCGGTGGAGATCTCCTGGAATGCCATGATAAAAAACATGACCAATCCAACGAAAATCCCCTTAAGGAGTAAGGGTAACGAAATGTTGAAGAAGGTTCTCAATTTGCCTGCTCCTGAAACCTCTGAAGCCTCTTCCAGGGAAACATCGAGTTGAAGATAAGAAGCATGAGCCATTCTTAAAAAGTAGGGAAGTCGTCTTACGAAAAGGGAGAGAGGCATGATGATCCAGTGAGTGGCCAAAGGAATTCCTTCCCAGAAAGCAATGAGGTAGCTGACTCCTACAGCAATCCCGGGAAAAGCAAGCATGAGGGTGATGATAAAGTCAAGGGAATCTTTCCCTGGAACTTTCGTTCTCGTAATCAGATAAGCGGCTGGAAGTCCAAAAGCGATTCCAAAAATAAGGGCAATGATACTGAACAAAAATGAATTTTTTAAAAGGATGGGGGTTTCAAGAAAAATAAGTTTAAAATTATCCAGGGTCCAATAGGTGGGAAAGGGTTGTAACACCCATCTTCTGGAAAAGGCCGAAAGTCCTAAAACCACGGGAATAAGTAACACTAAAATAGCGATTAAGAACATATAAAAGTAAGAGGTTGTTTTAATGAAAAGCCCTGGTTCAATAATCCTTCCCTCCAGGGTGGTGCCTTTGGAAAGTGCGGTGTACTTCTTTCTCTCGACCCAGGTCTTTGAAACCAAAAAGATACCCACACAGATGAGGGATGAGATGACGACCGATACAATTCCCATATACTTCCGGTGCATATCGGTAAAATGATAAGCAATATTGATATAGGCCGTAGAAGGAAGGATATCTTGAACTCCGAAAATGAGTGGGGTTAGCCAATCGGTGAAGGGCCATAGAAAAACAATGACTGCACCGGCTAAATAATTAGGGCTACAAAGCGGAAGGGTCACGGTCAGAAACCTCTTAAATCCGCCTGCTCCTTCCACCTCAGCCGCTTCTTCAAGAGAAGGATCGATATCCGTAAACCCGGCTGAAAGGCTGAGGACGATAAATGGAAGCAGATGAAGGGCCTGAATAAAAACAAGACCATGGAGTCCAAAAACAAAATTAATGGGTTTGCTGATTAACCCCCAATCCATCAGTAAAAGATTTACTGTTCCCATCTTTCCAAAGAGAACGATTAATGCAAATGCCCCTGCGTAGGCAGGCAAAACGATCGGCAATAGGATGAGTGCGGTAAAAAGAACCTTTCCTTTAAGCCTGTACCTGGCGAGTATGTAGGCTAAGGGTAATCCAAACAGAGTGGTGGTCATCAGGACCAAAACCGCCAATAATAAGGTATTCCCAAACGTCTTTAAATAATAGGGGTCCTTGAAAAAATCGATATAATTTTGAAAACCGTACCGTTGGGTGCCGGCAATCTTTAAACTCTCAATAATTAGAAAAGAAAGAGGATAAATCACAAAGACGACAATGATGGCCCATAATATAATCGAAAGGAATAGATTTCCTCTTGACATGAATCTCCTTTAAAGAAATAAACTCCCCTCCCCTAATCTTTCTTGGCGAGAAAGGAGGGAGGGGAGAGGTTATGTTTAATTTTATCGGGTCGCCGCGACAAGCAAAGTTCGAGCTTCAGAGGCTGCTAAGCGTGCCTGAGCATAGGCTCCTTCATACTCGAAGAGTCTTCGAGCCTCTTTGATCTTCGCATCGGCCTTACTCACATCCACACCCTTTTTCTTTGCTGCCTCTATTTCTCCCTCTACCTCTTCAATCAGGAAGAGACTGCTCTTCAACTCTCTCCATTTCCGATAAATCTCCATCTCGTAGTATCGATTCACTTCATCCCACCGTTTTGTCGCCAGTGCCAGATCATAATTGATAAAACCTACTTTTAAATCCCAGAACGAGTCGACTCCCAGGGCCTCTTTGGCGTGCTTGGCCATCGTTACTCCTTCTTTCTCCCACAGGGAAAACTTAATATCTGTTCTTCCCGGGAAGTATCTTCCTTCAAGAACATATTTCTGCCCTTCCATACTGAATAGCCAATCGAGGAAAATCTTTGCGTTGGCCTCATTGGGAGCATTCTTCAGCAAACCCACCGCTTCCGGAACCAGGATGGTTTTATCTGGTAGCAAATCCCTCACCGGATAACCATCCGCCCGCGCACTCATCGCATTCATCTGGGGCTGGGCAATACCGATGGGAACCTCACCCCGGCTAACCATGTGAGTGGTATCCACACTCCCCGTAGAGAATCTTGCTAACTGAGCTGCCAATAGTCGGTTGTAAGCCCATCCTTCTTTTTCTCCGAAGCTCTGAAGATGAATCTCAATGACTTCGTGCTGAGTTCCTGAAGCATAGGGCAAGGTTTGAACAATATATTCCCGATAGATGGGATTGAGTAAATCCTTCCAAGTCTTGGGTACGGGAAGTTTCAGAGCTTTTAAGACTTTTTCATTATATAGATTCGTCACGATCCATGGGGCAAAACAGGTCCACATAAATCTTTCATCTTTAACTTTCATACCCCCCCATTTATCCGGAATTTTATCCCAATCCTTGGGTTTGTAGGGGACGAGAAATCCTTCTTTTTCAAGGACTTCAAATGCTGGGGCGCCAGCACCCAAGAAAACATCGGCATCAGGTTTTCCCTTCCAGGCCCTCACTTTATCCACACACACAGGCCACCCTCCAGGCCTGACAAAGGTAATCTCGATATCTTTGCCGTAAGTCTTTTTGTAATATTCTTTGAATCCTTTCATTAAGCTGTCCGAGAGTTCTTTATAAACTGGTCCAACCCAACCGACCTTTTCCACCGCCTGAACATTGACCAAAAAAATCGTGAATAACATTAACACTATAATGAGGAAAACATTGATTCGTCTCATCCCTATTCCTCCTTTTGATATTTTTGTTGCCCTTCCCTTTTCAGGGGATAAAGCTATTTAAAAGTAATTTTCCCTTTCATGGTTTGTGGACTTTCATAAAAGTCTAAATATTTCTGATCCCCTTCCGGGGTCTCAGGATGATCCGGTCCTCTCCACCATTTGTTTGCAAGGAAATTCTTCTTAGCCAGATCCCAGACTTCCTGAGGGGCGGGGATATTTTTTACTTCCCAGCTCAACTCCTTTGGAGTCATTTCATAGACCACGTATCTCATGGGGTAAGTAGAGACTGCAGGAGTAATAAAATGGTAAATTTCATCCACATATTGATAACGGGTTGAAATGTGTCGATGCCCAGAAAAAACTACCTTCACCCCATATTTTTTAAGAAGGGTCCTGACTTCTTCTGCATTGTCGATCCAGAACCATCGCCAAAAGTTATGATCTTTGGTCTTATCGGCTTCGTGCCATGGAACCAGGCTATGATGGGTTAATACAACCAATGTTTTCTTCTGATTCTTCTTAAGGACAGACTCCAACCATCGCATTTGCCCCGCATCCACTCTTCCACCATAATCATTCAGATTTGCCTCCGGGACAAACACCTGAGCTCGAGAGGTATCCAACCCTATCAACACAAGGTCTTTAGCCACCTCATGAGCATAATAGGTCATCCCGGGAACCATCCCCCCCGAGCGACCAATGAATGCAGCAGCCACTGAGTATTTGGATAAACTCATGGGCTGATCCTTTTTCTCATGAGGGACCAGACTTAAATCATGATTTCCCAGAACCACATAGTAAGGAACTTTCAGAGTATCCAGAATCCTTCTCAGTTCATCAATATTCCAGGGTTCTGCGTCCTGGGTTAAATCCCCTGCGACCAGAACAAATTTTAAATCAGGGATTTTGTTGATCTCCGCCATAACATTTTCTGTCAACATCACCGTTTTTAAACCGAGCTTAAATCCATCGGTCACTCCTTTTTGCTGAGGAATCGAAATGTGAGGATCTGAAATCGCTGCAAATTTTATTCTGTCAAATGCAAAGCTTAATGAAAAGGTTAATATAAGGGTGAGCAAAAACGAAATTACAAAAACCAACTTCCTCTTTCTCATAGGCACAACCTCCTTTCATCACTTTATAAAATTTATTTTGAAGTGGTTTTCCCTCACCTCCTTTTAAGTGATTCCCAGATTTATAGCTGATTTATATATCAAATAAAACGTGAGTGATGTCAATATAAATTGATGCAAATGTTAAATCATCCTGATTCCGTCTAAAATCATCAAAATTCTATTGATTTTATCCAATTGATTTGCTAATCTCTTAAAAAACAAAAAAGAGGAGGATAAAAATGAGGTTTTCCAGGTTAATATTCTTTTCAACGAAAAAAATTTTCATTTTAAACCTGGTGATGTTCTCTTTTTTCTTCATATCTTCCATGCAATCACCATGGAGTCAAACAAGATATTCCAAAGAGACGGAAGAATGGCTCAAAAAATCTGAATTGGGTCCTTATGAATCCAAGGTAGAAAATGAAAAGCAACTCTATGAAAAGGCGAAACTCGAAAAAGAAGTGAATATTTATTCCTATTCCTCCAGGGTCCATCAATTTGGCAAAACTTTTGAGCAACAGTATCCAGGAATCAGAGTGAATGGCTTTGATATGGATTCTTCAGAAATTGTGACTAAAATTATCGCAGAACAAAAAGCCAACAATTTCGTGGCAGATGTAATTTTTCTGAAAGATCCTGCAACGGTGCTCCACGAATTGATGGCTAAAGGATATGTTTTCACCTATATCCCTCCTGATCTAAGATCCGTAATTCCTGAGCGTTTTCAAAAACCCTTTCTGGTTCATCATGTAAGTTTGGATGCTCTGGTGTACAATACCGAAGTCTACAAGCAATCCCCTATTCAGAGTCTCTGGGATCTTACGAGGGATGAATGGAAATCGAAGATACTCTTTCCTGACCCTATAAAAATGCCTGAATTTACAGAATTTTTAGCCACTATCGTTCAGCATTCAGAAGAGATGGAAAAAGAATACCAAAGGGTATTTGGTAAACCTATTTCATTAAGTAAAGGATCAAAAAATGCAGGTTACGAATGGATTCTTAGACTTCTTAAAAACGATGTGATTATCGCTGGCTCCACAAACGATGTCTCAAATGCTGTGGGACAACCGGGTCAACAGAAACCCCCAGTGGGGATTACCGCCCTCTCCCGGCTAAGGGATAAAGAGAAAAATCCAAAGCTTGTTTTTGATGTAGCCTATGAAATCCAGCCTGTGATGGGTATCGCTACCGAAGTGGTCGTGGCTTTGGTCCATCGGGCCAAGCATCCTAATGCAGCAAAGCTCCTCATCCGATGGATGATGGGAGATGAAAAGGGAGGACAGGGATATAAACCATACTTTGTCCTCGGGGATCTTCCAACCCGCACCGATCAACCCGCTCCCAAGGGATCTAGGCGATTGCAAGAATTGAATGTATGGATGTCAGATCCAAAATACGTTTGGGATCATGGACAGGAGATCAGGGATTTCTGGCTGGGAAATCTTAAATAGTCATATTTAAACCTTATTTTAGAAATGGGATGAATGAATTACCCCTATGGTCTCCCAATGGAGAATCATATATCGACGTTCCAGATTTACTTTAACCCAGCCCCACATGCCTATAGGCATTTTTCTGGTTCTCCTCCTCACCTTCTTCATCGTGGTTCCTTTTCTTCAAATGATTCACGATACCGTGGTGTGGCAAGAAGGAGACCGGAAAATTTCAAGGACTGCTGAACCTGGATCTTTTACGCTTTTCCACTTTAAGCGTATATTCTTAAGTCCTTTAAGCCTCAACCTCTTTTATCGCCCTTTTCTCCATTCCCTTACCACATCGATCACGATATCCTTCTTTGCCTTAGCAATCGGGGCTCTTATGGCCTGGCTCGTGGTCCGAACCGACATGCCTTTAAAGAAAATGATCGGCACTTTGGCAGTTATTCCTTATGTCCTTCCTTCCTATACTTTGGCTTTAGCCTGGTTGGACTTCTTCAAAAATGAACGGATTGGAGGAGTATCGGGAATCTATCAATATCTCTTTGGTGTGCCCACTCCGGATTGGTTGGCCTATGGATTTATTCCAATCGTCATTACCCTTTCTCTTCATTATTATCCCTTTACTTACCTTCTGGTCTCAAGCGCATTGGTTTCAATTGACGCTCATCTTGAAGAATCGGCAGAGATCATGGGAGCCTCCCGGTGGACGATCTTGAGGAAGATTACCTTTCCTCTTGTTTTACCTGCTCTCATCTCGTCTTTTATTTTGACCTTTTCTCGAGCCTTAGGAACCTTTGGAACTCCTTACTTCTTAGGAGCACCTGTCCGATATTTTACATTGTCTACCACCATTTATTCGAATATAACAAATCGTACTCCAGCCATGGCCTATATTTCCTCCCTTGTGCTGATCCTCATCTCTCTTTTTATGATTTATGCCAATCAAAGAATGATTGGGGCAAAAAGTTTTGTAACGATTGGGGGGAAAGGGGTTCGCCATCGTCTTACTCCTTTGATGAAGTGGAGATATCCTGCTTTGGGCTTTACCCTATTTGTCATTCTTATAGCTGTTTTTATCCCCCTGCTTCTTTTAATCTGGCAGACATTGATGCTCTACCCTAATAATTACTCGCTTAAAAACCTCACTCTCCATTATTGGCAAGGGAAAAGTAACCCTGCCTTTGCCGAAGGGGAAAGTGGCATTTTGAGAAATATTCAAGTCCTCGGGGCGGCGTGGAATAGCATCAAACTCTCCGTCGTAGTCTCTTTGATCACGGGCATGATGGGAATACTGATCGGATACGCTGTAGTTAAAGGCCGAAAGACAAAACTTTCTATCCTTTTGGAACACCAATCCTTTCTCCCCTATCTTATCCCAAGCATTGCCTTCGGAGCCCTGTATTTATCCCTTTTTACAAAAAGCATTGGACCCTTTCCCCCTCTCTATGGAACCTTTCTTCTTTTGGTCCTGGTATGTATGGCAAAGAATCTTCCATTCTCTGCCCGTTCAGGAATCTCTTCCATGTTTCAGGTTGCCGGTGAATTGGAGGAGGTGGCAATCCTTTCCGGAGCCTCCTGGTTAAGAAGGTTTAGAAAGATCCTTCTACCTCTTACCCTTTCCGGATCGATTTCGGGATTTATTTTAACCTTTATAGCAACGATGAGAGAGCTTTCTCTCATTATTCTCCTTGTCACTCCAACCACTCGGACATTGACCACGATGACCTTTCGTTATATGGAGCAGGGATACTCTCAATTTGCAGATGCCATTATCCTCCTCATCGTAATGATAGTGATCGGTGGGGAATGGTTCGCTCGAAGGATTGGGAAAAGGGAGATAATTTAAACCATGGGATGGATTGAGCTTAAAAATGTCACAAAACGATTTGGCCAGGTCCTTGCCGTGGATCGTTTGAGTTTAGAGATAAATGCTGGGGAGTTCTTAACCCTTCTGGGACCTTCAGGATGTGGAAAGACAACGGTATTAAGAATCATTGCAGGGCTTGAGATCCCTGACGAGGGTGAGATTAAGATCGGTGAAAAAACTGTATTCTCCTCTCGAGAAGGCATTTTTGTTCCCCCTGGAAAGAGGGATATTGGTTTAGTTTTTCAATCCTATGCGCTCTGGCCCCACCTGACTATTTTTCAAAATGTAGCTTTTGGACTACAAATTCAAAAAATAAATTCAAACATTATAAAACAAAAGGTCGCCACAATCCTTTCCTATATGCACCTTCAGGGAATAGAGAATAGATACCCACAGGAACTCAGTGGAGGTCAACAACAGAGGGTAGCTCTGGCTCGAATGCTCGTGACCCGGCCCTCTATCTTCCTGATGGACGAACCCCTCTCTAACCTGGATGCTAAATTAAGAATGGAGATGCGAACCGAGATCAAAAGGATTCACCGAGAATCCAAGGCGACTACTATCTATGTGACCCATGATCAAACGGAAGCCCTCACCCTTTCTTCCCTCGTAGCTGTCATGGATAAAGGAAGGCTTCAACAAATAGCTCCGCCTCTCCAACTTTATAAAAGGCCGGCAAACCTGTTTGTTGCAGATTTCATCGGAAGTCCCACCATGAATTTCATTCCAGGGAAAATCGTTAAAAAAGATGGACAATTCTTACTCGATGCAAAAAATTTTTTTCTACCCATTCCTCCTCTCGAGAACCTTCGGGGGAAAAGAGTAATCGCTGCCATCCGCCCGGAAGAGATTCAAATTTTAAAAAATGAAGAACCGGAAACGCTCTCAGGAGAAGTTTATTCCGTTCTCCCTTCAGGGGCTGAAACCCTTATTCAGGTGAAGACAGAAGAGAACCTTTTTAATATCCGAATACTGGAAGAGATTTCTTTTGATATCGGGGAGAAAGTCTCCCTGAAACTCGCCAAAGATTCCATCCTTTTTTATGATCAGGAGACCGGAAACCTCATCTCTCCTATGGACCGAGTGAATAAAGAATGAAATTAAATCAAATAAAAAATTTCATAGAGAGTATCAAAGAAATATCCCTATTATTTAAACATCTCTCCTTTCAGCACGCTACAATTATTCACCATAATGATTCTGATGGGATTGCGTCCGGAGCTATCTTAAAAAAAGCTCTGGAGCGAGAAGGTTTCCATCCTGAAAATATTCCTATTGAAAAACTCCATCCTTTTTTCCTTAAAAAGCTTCACCAACCTCATCGGAAGCTTCTCATTTACGCAGATCTTGGAGAACAAGTGTCTACCGAAATCCAAAAGCGAAGGGAGAAAGATGTTTGGATCATCATTTTAGACCATCATCCACCTCTCGAAGAGATGGATTCTGGACTCATTCATATTAATCCTGAGAGGTTTGACATCGATGGGGACTTCAACTGTTCGGCCTCCACCGTGGCCTATCTATTTGCGAAGGCTCTCAATGAAAAGAACAGAGACCTCTCTTATCTGGCGGTTATTGGAGCCTGCGGGGACCATCAATGGGTCGAGGGAAGGTTAACAGGACTCAATCAATTAGCCCTGGAAGAGGCCATCCGCCTGGGTGTCATTCAACCTCTTCGTGAGAATCCAACCCTTTACGGTTTCCCTTTATTCAATAACGATCAAGGGACAAAGATTGCCCAGTTTCTCTCTGAGCTTTCTGTGAATGGTTACTACAGGAGGGGGGCAGATTTAGCAATTCAAGCCTGTATGGAAGGTTACACCTCTACCTCCTTAAGGTTTGCCCAGGAAATGTATCAAATACAGCATGAGCGCTTTCAAAAAGAAAAAAGAATACTTAAAGAGAGCGGAATCTCCTCGGAGGGAGAAATTCAATGGGTAGATGTAGAGAACCGCTTCTATCCTCTCAGCTTGAAGGCGATTGGTCTTTTCTGTGATGAAATTTGTGAGATGGATTGGATTCACCCAGAGAGATATATCGTCGGATTTCAGGATTTCCCTCATGAAAACCCTTATCTGGGTAGGTTTGATAGGGATGAGGTCAAAGTTTCTATGAGGGTTCCTTTTAAATTACGTTCACTTATTGAAAAAAGAGTGAAGCCTGATCTTACAATGATTCTTCCCCAAGCCACAAAAGAAGTTAGAGGTTTTGCTGAAGGATGTCATCGTTATGCGGCCTCCTCTATTATTTCAAAAAACAAGAAGAGGAACTTGATTCAAGCGCTTTCCAGAGAGATTCAGAAATGGGCTAATGCCTCTCCTACACACTCACCATTGACAATTTAAAAAAAAGACTTTAGAGTTTTCATAGGGTCGTCTCCGAGCCCTTTTCCTAAGTTCCGCTAAATGAGGAATACGGAAATGGGCCGTTAGGGCATGGCTGGAAACGGCCATACCTCCCGTGTTTGGAAAGGAGATCCAAAAGAGCACTTAAAACCGATACCCAAACACGGGTATCGGTTTTTTATTGATTTCATTCCCTCGTGTAGGGTCAAATTTTAAGGAACACAAAGAGATGAAAACATTCTTCCATGTTCAGACTCCTCAGGAGCTTCTCCAGAAGATCATGCGGTTTCAACCTCTTTCAGACGAAAAGGTTCAGATAGAGGATTCTCTCCATCGAGTTCTTGCAGAGGAAATCATTTCTTCCATCAATCTCCCAGAATTTCCCCGTTCCACGGTGGATGGTTTTGCCCTTAAGGCGAAAGACACTTATGGGGCATCCGAAAAGAATCCCATTCTATTGAAAGTGATCGGTGAAATTCCGATGGGAGTGATCTCAGAGATTGTAGTGAGAGATGGAGAGACTGTCAAAGTAGCAACCGGAGGGATGGTTCCTTATGGGGCGGACGCAG
>JBDOIB010000397.1:0-2073 GCA_041082155.1 Thermodesulfobacteriota bacterium
TATTATGAAGAGATTGGATTACTGAACTCTGTCAAGCGAATCGAAGGGGGAAAAAGGGTTTACACGGATAAGGATCTCCAGCGCCTCAGATTTATTCAACGGCTTAAACACCTTGGACTTACCCTTTCTGAAATGCACGAACTTGAAGCCATTTATCAAATTCACCGCACCAACCGAAAGGTTCTCCCCAGACTTCTTGAATTACTGGATAATCATGCCTCAAAGATTGATGAACGGATCAATAATCTCATTAAATTGAAAAAAGAGATTTTATCCTATCAGGAAAAGATTCGCCAGAAGCTGAATCTTGAGATGGAATCTCACGAAGGAGAAAAAAAGGATGAAAGAAGTGGTCATCACAAGCGCCGTTCGAACCCCCATCGGTAATTTTTTGGGGTCTTTAAGTTCTTTCAGTGCTACTGAGTTGGGAGGAAAGGTCATCGAAGAGGCAGTTCGACGTTCCCATCTTCGAAAGGAGGATGTGGACGAAGTGATTATGGGAAATGTTCTTCCATTTGGATTGGGTCAGAATCCAGCCCGTCAAGCGATGATTAAAGCAAAGTTACCTATGGATGTCGGGGCTTTGACGATCAATAAAGTCTGTGGCTCCGGGCTTAAGGCCGTGATGTTGGCTGCCCAGGTGATTATGGCTGGGGACGCAGAGGTGATTGTGGCTGGGGGAATGGAAAGTATGAGTCGAGCTCCTTACTATCTTGAGAATGCGAGAACGGGTTATCGGCTATGGGACGGGAAACTGGTCGACGGAATGGTTCATGATGGACTCTGGGATATCATAAACGACTATCACATGGGATATACAGCAGAGATCCAATCCAAAAAATTTAACATCACTCGAGAAGAACAGGATCAATTTGCTTTTGAATCGAATCTTAAGGCCATGAAGGCCATTCGAGAAGGCAAATTTAAAGAAGAGATCCTTCCTATTCCTCTCCCTTCAAAAAAAGGAGAGCAAATCCTTTTTGACACGGATGAAGGGCCTCGGGATCCAGATCTTCAGGCTCTATCAAAACTCAAACCTGTGTTTAAAGAAGGAGGAGTGGTCACAGCAGGCAATTCTTCCAAGATCAGTGATGGAGCAAGTGCTCTGGTGGTGATGTCAAAAGAAAAGGCGGGTGCCCTTGGGCTAAAGCCTATGGCAAGAATCGTAGCTCAAGCCTCGGCCGGAGTGGAGCTTGAGGATGTATTGATCGCACCGATCTATGCCATTCCAAAAGTCCTCAAAAAAGCAGGGTTAAATCTTAGCGATATAGACCTCTTTGAAATCAATGAGGCTTTTTCAGCAACCACTGTAGCCATTATTAAAACTCTCGGAATAGACAAAGAAAAAGTGAACGTCCATGGAGGAGCTGTAGCTTTGGGACATCCCATTGGAGCCAGCGGAGCAAGAGTCCTCACCACTTTGCTTTACGCAATGAAGGAAAGAGGAGCCCGCAGAGGACTGGCTTCCCTCTGTCTGGGAGGAGCAGAAGCCGTCAGTCTCATCGTGGAACAAATTTAATGAGAGTAACTGGTGATAGGAAAGTTAACAGGAGGTTCTATGGAGATTAAGAGCATTGGAGTAGTCGGTGCGGGGCAGATGGGAAGTGGCATTGCCCAGGTCGCCTCCCAATCCGGTTTCCAGGTGATCATGAGCGATATTGCCGACTCCTTTGTTCAAAAAGGACTCTCGAATATCTCAAAAAATCTGGATCGCTTGGTAGAAAAAGGAAAAATCTCATCCGAGAAAAAGGGTGAGATCATGGGTAGAATCAAGGGAACGATTCAGACTAAAGAGATGGCTGAGGTAGATTTTGTAATTGAGGCAGCCACAGAAAATGAGCCTCTTAAATTAAATATCTTTAAAGAACTGGATCAAATCTGCCGCAAAGAAGTCATCCTTTCGAGTAACACCTCCTCCATTTCCATTACTAAAATTGCTTCAGCCACCGGAAGACCCTCTCAGGTTATTGGAATGCATTTTATGAATCCTGTTCCCGTAATGCAATTAGTCGAAATTATCCGTGGACTTCAAACCTCACCGGAAACCTTTCATATCGTCAAATCACTTGCTGA
>JBDOIB010000401.1:0-1633 GCA_041082155.1 Thermodesulfobacteriota bacterium
AGGAGGGAGAATTTCTGAAAATTTAGGAATGTGTTAGAATAAAATAAAATTTCGAACTTAAGGAAAAGGAGTTTCCAATGAGTTGGATTCAAAAAGGGGTGTTGTTCTTGGTCCTATTTTTATCTTCATCCCTCTGGGGAGAAGTCAAACCTACTGGGTTTGCTATCTCTTTTCCAGACTTCCCCCTTATGACTCCACTTTCAAAAGAACTTCAAACCTATCTCGGAATTCCATTTAAAAAGAGATATCGAGTAAAGGAATTCCGCGGAGATTTATTTCTCATTGAATATCTCAATACTTATTGTGTGAATTGCATAAGACAGGCACCAATCCTCAATGAAGTGTTTAGGACGATTGAAAAGGATCCAAAATTAAAAGGAAAGGTTAAGATCGTGGGGTTTGCCGCAGGAAATACACCGGAAGAGGTGGATCAATACAAAAAAGAGTATGGAATTCCTTATCCTATTTTTCCGGATCCCAATTTCAATGCCCATCAAGCCGTTGGCTCTCCACGAACTCCTTTTTTGATATGGGTGAGAAAGGATAAGGAAGGAAATCCAATAGTCGTCAGCACCCATCTGGGATTGATGGATTCTCCCGAAAAGATAATTGCAGAAACGAAAGTGGTGCTCCAGTATGACCTCGCCCTATTAAAACCAAAGATAGGAAGCATCTATGAGGATACATTGACCCCTCCTCTCTCAGAGGAGGAACTGACGGAAAAGGCGAAGAAGGGAATGGAGGCTTCGGGAGGAAGAGTCCTCGAAATAAAAAAGGTTTTATTAAAAGATAGAGATGTTATATATATAGGAAAAGTAGATTTTGCCACTCACCAAAAGTATCTTTTTTCGAAACTGGCCTCTCGAAGGGCGGTCTGCGATCTCTGTCATGATACCTTTTTTATTTATACTTTCGATTCAGATGGGAAATTAGTGGATCTAGTGCCAATTCAACTAACCAAAGTGGATAATTTAAATTGGACAGAGGAGGATATCATGAAATTAAAGAATAGGGTGGTCGGGAGATCCATCTTAAAGCCCTTTGCGTTTGATTCTAAGGTAGACGCAGTCTCAGGGGCTACCATTACAACAATACTCATCTTCGATACACTCGAAAAGGCAAAAGAGATTTACGAAAAGATAAGGAAAGAGGGATATATTAAGAATTGAACAAGAAGGATTTTAAATATTTAAAGCAGTACAGGGTGTTTATAAACCTCCTCTTTTTCTTCCTTATTATCTTTCCATATACTTCCTCTTCGGATGAGGTATTTAAGTTTCATCAGGTCTTAATGGGAACAGTGGTCGAAATTACCCTCCTCACAAAGGAGCAAGTAAGGGCTGAGAAGGCAGCTCTTAGAGCATTTCAAGAGATTCGAAGAATCGAATATTTGATGAGTCCATGGATAGAAAAGTCGGACGTCTTTCGGCTCAATCAATCATCGGGACGGCAATGGGTTAATGTTTCGCCTGAGACCCTTTATGTCATTAAGAAGTCAATAGAAATTTCTCACCAATCCAATGGGAGCTTTGATATTACGATAGGTCCACTTATTGGACTCTGGCAAAAGGCAAGGGAAAAAGGCCAGCCTCCTTCGGAAGAAGATCTCAAGAAAGGTTTAGAGTTGGTGGGC
>JBDOIB010000413.1:0-1427 GCA_041082155.1 Thermodesulfobacteriota bacterium
CCCTTAATTATACCATAAAGATGGGTTTCTGATTTAGGGACTTTCTGAATGGCTACCATCGCTCCATCCAGTTTCTGATACAGTTCCATCATCTGGCGGATACAAGGGACCTTCGCATCAATCAGATCGTCACCGAGAAGTACTGCAAAGGGTTCCCCTCCAACGACTTTTTTGGCGCAAAGCACAGCGTGCCCCAATCCTAAAGGTTCCTTCTGTCTCACTGCCACAAGAGTGACCATTTCTGCAATCTTCTGAACCATCTGGAGAAGATCATCTCTTCCTTTTTTCTTCAGGTAATTTTCTAATTCCGTGGAGGTATCAAAATGGTCCTCAATGGAACCTTTCTCTCTTCCGGTGATGAGGATGACCTCTTCAATCCCTGAAGAGGCAACTTCCTCCATAATGTACTGAATGGTGGGTTTATCCACAATCGGAAGTAACTCCTTCGGGACCACCTTTGTAGCGGGAAGGAATCGGGTTCCAAAGCCTGCAGCGGGAATGACGGCTTTTTTTACTTTCATAAGAGCCCCAGTAGTCTTCGAATTGTATTCTTTAATTCTGTTAAATCAGCACATTTTACCACATAGGCATCCGAGGCCCAGGTCGTCAGGTCTTGCTTGTATTCCCCATAGGCAGAACACATCACAATGGGAACCTGTCTTTCAAACAAACGGATCTGTTTGAGAACCTCAATCCCATCCATGCCAGGCATCTTGATGTCCAGTGTGATCAGGTCGGGTTTAAAGCGGGGGATCTGGGCCAGTGCCTCTTTTCCATCTTTGGCCACCTCTACCTGAAACCCTTCTTCCTCCAACTCCTCTTTATAAAGGAGTCGAATACTCTCCTCATCATCAACCACCAGAATCTTTTTCATTCTTTTTCCCCTCCTCGGCAGGAAGAGTGATGATGAAGGTTACCCCTTTTCCAGGCCTGTTGTCCACTTCGATTTGTCCCTGATGGGTGGTCACGACCTTATGGACGATGGGCAGGCCTAGGCCAAAGCGATTCTCTTTTGTTGAATAGAAGGGATTGAAGATATGGTGAAGATGTTTGGGATCGATTCCTTCACCGGTATCCTCTACTTCAACCCGAACATGAGTGACCCCATTCTTAGAAACAGGGTAGACTCGGATTGAAAGGATTCCCTTCTCTCCTATGGATTCCCAAGCATTGTTAATCAGATTAAAAAAGGCTTGCTTCAATTGCTCGGGATGTCCCGTTATAAGAGGAAGACTATTTGAAAATTCTTTAATCAATTGAATCCCTCCACTTGCTCCTTGAGTAACCATAGAGAGACTTTCTTCCACAATCTCTCGAAGATCCAATTCCTTAAACACCAAGGGCTCCTCATGAGTGTATGAAAGAAATTGGGATAGAGTCTTTTCGAGCCTTCTCACCTCTTTCATGATGGTCTGGGTATATCTTTT
>JBDOIB010000428.1:0-2522 GCA_041082155.1 Thermodesulfobacteriota bacterium
TTGGACGGATATCCCTTTTGCCTCTTTAATTCGGATTCCCTCTGGAAGAGAGACATTTTTTAATAGTTTTTTCTCGACTTCTCCATCCTCCGAAAGGGTTTCTATTGAGTAAACTTTTATGGCCCTTGAATCATCTTCCAAGGTTATGATAAACACTTTTCCCTTATTGATGGCCTCGGTTCGATAGTATCTCAATAGAGAGGAAATTTTTTTAACGGTTGCCTTTGTCTCAATAGAGGTCTGGATTTTATGGATGGCAGGGAATACCATCATAAGGGAAAAAAAAAGGATGGTAACGACAACTATCAATTCAAGGAGGGTAAAGCCTTTTTCTCTCATCTTCCTATATCTTTCCAATTCACGATATCTTCATCCTCTCCTTGTCCCCCCTCGACGCCATCCCTTCCATAGGAAATGAGATCGTATTCTCCATGTTCCCCGGGAGACCGATAAACATAAGCCCTTCCCCACGGATCCAGTGGGATTTCTTTGGGAAGATAGGGGCCGTCCCACTTTTCAACACCTGAGGGCTTTTCTCTCAGCGCTTTTAGTCCCTCTTCAGTAGTAGGGTATCTCCCCACATCGAGTCGAAAGGCATCAAGAGCAGTCCCGAAAAGTTCAATTTGAGCTTTTGCTGCCTTCTGTTTTGCTACCCCGACTTTTCCAAAAAGTCTTGGGCCCACAAGAGCAGCAAGAAGGCCAATAATGATAATCACGACAAGGATTTCAACAAGGGTAAAACCCTTTTTTTTGTCTCTATCTTTCATCCTTTCACCTCACTTGTGTATTATCAGAAGGGGATCTCATTAATACTAAAAATGGCAAGAAGCATAGAAAGGACAATAAAACCTACAATTCCACCCATGACAAGGATCAGAATGGGTTCCAAAAGGGAGATCACCCTTTTTAAAGCGGTTTGAATGCTCGTTTCATAAGTCTCGGCAATCTTGACCAAGACTTCATCCAATCTTCCTGTTTCTTCCCCCACTTGGGCCATTTCGATAGCTAAAGAAGGGAAGACACCTGTCTCCTCCATTGATTTCGAAAAACTTTTTCCCTCCCTCAACCGATCATGAAGGTGGAGAATGGAACGGGAGATGGCAAGATTCTGAGGGATTTCTTTAACAAGGTTTAAGGCAGATAAAATGGTTACCCCACTTTGCAAAAGGGTTCCAAGAGTTCTTGAAAAGACCGCGACTTCTCGTTTTTGTAAGAGATCTCCAAAAAGAACCCATCTTAATTTTAATTTATCCCACAGGAGCCTTCTCTCGGGGTCCATTTTAAATATTTTTAAGCCTAAAAGAAGGAGTAAAAATAGCCCTACTCCCAACCACCAGTAATCCCTCATCGTCTGGCTTATGGTAAGGAGAATCATTGTTGGAACAGGGAGGGTTTGCCCAAGGTCTGAGAAGATTCTGGCAAATCTTGGGATTACAAATGTCAGGAGGATTATCACAGAAAGGCCACTTACCACTGTGAGGATGAGTGGGTAAAGCATCATCGAAAGGATTTGATCCCTTAATTCTTTTCGATTTCCCAGATATTGAGAAAGGCGATTCAGGACAGTTTCAAGAAATCCTCCTGATTCCCCTGCCTTGACCATGTTGATATAGACTTTAGGGAAAATATTTGAATGATATCCTAAGGCCTCTGAAAGTGACTTTCCCTCCTTAACTTTTTGAAAAATATCTTTAATAATCTCTTTAAATTTAGAGTTTTCCGTCAGCCCTGCCATCACATTAAGACTCCGATCAATCGGGAGCCCCGCAGATAGAAGGCTGGAAAGTCCTTGAGTAAATAGGAGAAGATCATTTAAACCAACTCTCTGAAATTTAAAACTGATTTCAAGGGGTTTCTCTCCGGCCTTTTTAATCTTTATAGGGATATAGTTCATTTGCTGAAGGGTTTGAATCACTGCCTCTTCATCGCGTGCCTCTATGATCCCGCCGATTGTCTTTCCGTTTAATGTAGTCGCCTTATAGAGAAACTCGGTCAAGAGAGATCCTCCTCCTCATGGGTAACTCTCATCACCTCTGAAAGAGTGGTTATCCCGCTTTTTACCTTTAACCATCCATCTTCCCTGAGAGTCCTCATCCCCTTCCTTCTGGCCAATTCTTTAATTTTACTTGCGTCCTTTTCCGAAAGGATAAACCTCCTCATCTCGTCATCCATGACAAGGAGTTCAAAAATCCCTGTCCTTCCCAGATATCCTGTGTAGGAACAATGTTCACACCCCTTCCCTTCCATCCCTATAATTTCACCTTTCTCTTTTATCCCAATCTCTTCAAGAAGAAAAGGATTGGGCCGAGTTGGAACCTTACAGTGAGGGCAGACCACACGGACGAGTCTTTGTGCGAGAATGCAAAGGATCGTGGAAGTCAGCAGATAGTCTTCCATTCCCATATCAATGAGACGGGTTATTGCACTTGGTGCATCATTGGTATGGAGGGTACTTAAAACGAGATGGCCGGTGAGGGCAGAATGAATGGCAATATCTGCCGTCTCCGCATCTCTTATTTCCC
>JBDOIB010000436.1:0-1654 GCA_041082155.1 Thermodesulfobacteriota bacterium
CGAAGTATTCAATGATGAAGAGGGACTTCTTGTATTAAGTGATACTTATTATCCCGGGTGGAAGGCTTTTGTGGATGGGGAAGAAGTAGGGATTTTAAGGGCGAATTATAATTTCAGGGCTATTTCGATTCGAGCAGGAAGTCATCGGGTTGAATTCGTTTATAAACCATTGAGTTTCAAGATCGGTTTTTATATAAGTATTTTTAGTTTTTTAAGTTTTTTAGCTATGAGATGTTTGATACGGGATCGAGCAAGATCAACAAAGGAAAGATAAGTGAAGCTCTCTATCATCATTCCGGTTTATAATGAGGCTGCAACCATCCTTCATGTAATTGATCGGGTTAAAGGCACCCCTTTTGAGAAAGAGATTATTGTGGTGGATGACGGATCTTCGGATGGAACGAGGGATCTTCTAAAGAAAGTCCAGGGAATTAAACTTATCGTTCATGAAAAAAACAAAGGAAAAGGAGCAGCCATTCGAACTGCCATTCCCCACGTCACCGGAGAGGTGGTCATCATTCAGGATGCAGATCTGGAGTATGATCCATCTGATTATTCTCAATTGATCGCTCCCATTGAAGATGGAGGGGCAGATGTAGTGTATGGATCTCGCTTTCAGAAGAAAGACCAAAGAGGGGTCTATTTTTGGAATGATTTTGGGAATAAGATGGTTACAAAACTCTCTAATTTGTTTACCCATTTAAATCTTTCCGATATGGAAACGGGGTTTAAGGTATTTAGGGCTGAAATCCTAAAAGGAATTAGGGTTGAGAGTAATCGATTTGGTTTTGAACCTGAGATTACAGCTAAAATTGCAAAGTTAGGTTATAGGATCCTTGAAGTTCCAATATCCTATAAAGGGAGAGATTATTCTGAAGGGAAAAAGATTAATTGGAAGGATGGACTCGCGGCCATCTACTGGATTTTGAAATTTAATCTATTTCGATAATACCAGATTAAATAGATATTTCATAGGCTACCCGATCGACCTCCTCACGGGTAGTAATGCCTCGGAGCACTTTAAGAAGGCCATCTTCTCGAAATGACCTCAACCCGGTTGTTTCCCTGGCCACTTCACGAATTTTATCAATTGAGGCTTTTTCAGAAATCAGCCGCCTGATCCGATCATTGACTACCAGAAGCTCAAAAATTCCTATTCTACCTCTATATCCAGATCCTTTACAGGAAGGGCATCCTTTTCCTCGAGAGAATGCGGGAGAGTCTTTTAATGATTTTACCAGATCTCCAAGTTCCTTTATAAGCTCATCGTCAGGAGGAGCTGGACTCTTACATTGGGGACATATAGTTCGAACCAGCCTCTGTGCCAGAACCCCTATTAAAGAGGAGGAGATAAGATAGGGTTCCACACCAATATCCAACAGCCGGGTGATTGCCTCCGGGGCATTATTAGTATGTAAGGTGCTGAAGACCAGGTGGCCTGTTAGAGCGGCCTGGATTGCAATCTCTGAGGTTTCGAGATCCCTGATTTCCCCTACCATAATCACATCCGGATCCTGACGGAGAATTGACCGTAAACCCGTTGCAAAGGTGATTCCGGCTTTTGGATTGACCTGAGTCTGGCGAATGAGAGAGAGGCGATACTCTACAGGATCTTCAATCGTGATGATGTTTTTATCAAGGGAGTTAATCATAT
>JBDOIB010000447.1:0-1889 GCA_041082155.1 Thermodesulfobacteriota bacterium
CAGAAAAGACTTTCGGATGAAGCACGACTGGCACTGGAGAGAATGTGTCGGGATATTCGAGACGCCCGAGGGATTTTAGCACCTGCTTCAGGAACATTTGGAAATACAGTCACTTTTCAAAGAAGTCATTCGACCTTTGGTGATCTGGCCGGTGAGACGATCTCCTTCAGATTGAATGGAACGACCTTAGAGAAGGTGAAGACCTCCCCTGGAACTACTATTCCACTGGCTTCGAATGTCTCCTCCTTTATAGTGACAAGGGGGGCTGGAGGAAACGATGAAATTATATTATCCCTCACTCTCTCTCTTGGAACAGGCGAGAATGTTATTTTGGAGACAAAAATCTATCCGAAAAATCTACCAATAAATACCAACTATAAAAATTTTTTTAATAATTGGCAGGAGATAATTAGCAGTTAAAATGAAAGGGCAAAAGCGTCATAAAGGGCAAAAGACCCAAAGGATTGTAAGGATCAATAATATACTAACATCTCCCTTACATCCTATATGCCTTCCGCATCCTTTGCGGCTTTTGAATTTAATAAACAATTCCAGAGGTATCTCTGTTCTCTTTCTTGTGATTGCTATGCTCTCAATGGTAGCGATCGGATATGTCCTTACCTATCTCATTCCAACCAAAAACAAATCGATCATATTTCCAATCACCTCTACACAATCCTACTACATGGCTCAATCGGGTGTTGAATTCGCAGTGCGTTTTGCTTCGGATCAAGGCTGGATAACACCTGCTCAACTGGCCAACCTCAATGGCTTATCTCGAAATCTGGGAAATGGAAGATTTACTTTATCTTATGATCCCTCTACGGATCGACTCACCTCCAGGGGAGAAGTTCAAAACATTGCACAGAGACAAATCATTCTCTCCAACTTTACTCAATTTGTTCGCCCTGGCTCACTGATCATTGACCCTGATCGACCTCCTCCCTGTCAGACTACCTCTCTTATCGGAAAACATCCAGTTACGATTGTAAATTTTTATATCAAAAACAGGAGCTCCTCAACCCTCTCTTTAAATGCCTTTCAAGCAAGATGGACCCAGAGTCCTCCTTCAGGACACATTGAGTCAATATATTTGGGAGGAATTCTAAAATATTCCGGGAATTATCCAAACGGAGCTGGAATACGTTCATTCAATCCTCCCCCCTATCCAATCCAATCTGGACAGTCTATCTCTGTTTCTATTAGGTTTTCAAGAATAATAAACAATCTACGAAGTTTAGAAATGACCTTTTATGACTTAACGGGAAAGGAGTATCTTATCCCCCTGGATCCAGAGGGGGATGGATTTCAAAGTTGTTAATTAACTTTTCCTTTCCCTATATGAGGGGGAAATGAAAGAAATGGTAGGGTTGGACATCGGGTTCCAAACGATAAAACTGGCAGTTTTGAAAAAGACTTCCAAAGGTCTTTTTCTTACAAATTTGGGGATGAAGGAGATTCCTTATCAGATAGATCGAAGAGATACTTCTGCCATGGCACAGCTCCTCCGGGGACTTATGGATGAGATGGGGCTTAAGATAAAGAAAGTTTACCTTACCCTTTCTGGATCCGGAATCTACATTCGTCGGATCACTCTTCCCTCCATTCCCAAAGAAGAGCTCAAAGAAGCCATTTCATGGGAGATAAAAGGACAACTTCCTTATCCCCTGGAGACGGTTCAATTGGCTTTCTATATTCTCAGAGAATTCATTGAGGAGGAGATAAAGAAACTTGAGATTCTGATCGTGGCGTGTCCGAAAGAAAAGATTGAACGATCCCTTTCCATTGTCAAAGAGGCAGGACTCCAGCCGATTCATATGGAAGTTACCCCAATCTCTCTCTGGAATGCTCTGGTAAGCTTGGATCGTCTAAAGAAGGAAGAAGTAATA
>JBDOIB010000458.1:0-1324 GCA_041082155.1 Thermodesulfobacteriota bacterium
ACCCCTTTGAAATCTTTTAATCAATAAATGAAATTCGTTCCTTTAATCGTGAGGTTATAATTATTTTCCCTTCTCTATCAATAATCAAGCAATCCATCCCTTTGGCAGTTTGGCATAGGGAGTAACCTTTTTCAGGTCCAAGGACGAATATAGTTGTAGCCATCGCATCGGCAAAAATTGCCTCATTTGATATAACTGAAACACTTTGACATCCTTCTGCAGGCCTACCATTTTTTGGATTTAAGATATGATGGTAACGTTTCCCTTGATACATAAAATATTTTTCATAATCTCCAGAAGTAGCGATGGTACCCTCTGTTAAAGAGATTTTTGCTATACTTTTCTCCGGATCTCGTGGATCTTGAATCCCTATAGTCCAAGGTTTTTCAAATTTTTTACCCCCAACTTTTAAATCTCCTCCAGCATTGACGATTAAGTTGTTAAATCCCAATCTCTTCAATACTTCAAAAGCCTTGTCTACTGCATAACCTTTCGCAATTCCTCCCAGATCAATGGACATCCCTTCTTTTTTCAAAAGGATTTTACCTTCTGGGTGGATCAGGATATTTCTATAGCCCACCAACTCTAAACCTTTCTTGAGATCTTCTTCCGAAGGAGGCTGGCCTTTTTCCCTTGCCTTTTGCCAGAGTCCAATAAGTGGACCTATCGTAATATCAAAGCTCCCATTGGATTGGTGAGAAATTTCTATTGACTTTTTAATGACATAAAGGGTCTCAGGCGAAACATTGACCCATTTCCGTCCCGATGATTGATTGACCCGATAGACATCCGAACTTTCTATCCATGGACTCATCAAATATTCGATTCTTCGAATCTCTTGAAATGCTCGAAGGGCTGCCTTCTCGGCCTCTTCTTGATCTTCGGCAATGAAGGTAATTTCAACTATCGTTCCCATTAAGGCTTGATGAAATTTAAACAGCTGATCTGAATGAGAGGCACTGGGAAAGATCACTAAGAGGAAGAGCAGGAGACGCTGACAGATCATGAAAAATCTTAGGGATGTGTTCCTGTTCAATATTTAATATACCCTTTCTTCTTTATCTCTTCGTAAATCTCTTTTGCCTTTTCGAGTGTATCGAAGATGAGTACTGTTGTAATGGTAGCTCCTGAGACTGCGTCCACCTTAGAGTCAAATGCAAAGGACTTAAAGATCGATCTCCCTACCACTCTATTCTTTAATTTCATGATATCCTCCTCTGTCCAATTTAAGTTATCCACTTTGGTCAGTTGAATTGGCACCAGATCCACCAATTTCCCATCCGAATCGAAAGTATAAATAAAAAAGGTATCATGGCAGAGATCG
>JBDOIB010000460.1:0-2820 GCA_041082155.1 Thermodesulfobacteriota bacterium
CAAACTATTTCGGCGCAAGGGAGACTCATCACACCGGGTTTCATCGACCTTCATGTCCATCTCTTGGGAGGGGGTGGGGAAGGTGGGCCTCGAACGAGAACCCCGGAGATCACCCTTTCGAAGATTACACGTGCAGGTGTGACCACCGTAGTCGGTTGTCTTGGTACCGATGATGTTTCTCGAAGGCCAGAGACCCTGCTTGCCAAAGCGATGCAACTGGAAGAGGAAGGGATCTCGACTTATATTTACTGCGGTTCCTACCAGTTTCCTCCTCCAACCATTACTGGAAGCGTCCGAAAGGAAATCGCCCTTATTCCTAAAGTAATCGGGGTTGGAGAAGTGGCCATCTCGGACCATCGCTCCTCTCAACCCACCTTTGAAGAACTCTGTCGGCTCACCGCAGAGGCAAGAGTCGGGGGTCTTTTAGGGGGTAAAGCCGGGCTTGTCCATCTCCATGTTGGGAGTGGCCCGAGGATGCTTGATCTTATTATTCGGATAATCAAGGAGACAGAGATTCCTATTGGTCAATTTCTTCCAACCCATCTGACACGGACCGAGGCTCTCCTAAGAGAAGCGATTCGATTTGCCAAGATGGGGGGAAATATTGATTTTACTGTAAAAGGGTTGGAACTTCAGTTTCCACTCACCACGTCGAGGGCTTTAAAATTGACTCTGGATGAAGGAATCTCAATCGATCAGATTACCCTCAGTTCCGATTCCAACGGTTCAATGCCAGTTTTCGATGATAAAGGAAGGCTCCTCCGGTTAGCCGTGGGTGATATTAAGAACCTTTACTTAGAATTTAAAGAGCTAGTAAAAGGAGGATTCCCATTGGAGCAAATCTTGAAGTTAATTACGATTAATCCGGCGAGGAGGGCCGGAATCGACCGATTTAAGGGAAGCCTCGAAGAAGGTAAGGATGCAGACCTTTTGATCTTAAATAAAGATCTTGAGATTGAATCGGTCATCGCTAAAGGGCAGATGATGATCCATCGGGGAGAGGTCCTGGTGAAAGGGACCTTCGAAGAATAATTGGGAGTAAAGAAAGGGGGTGAGAGGGGGTAAAAAAATTGATTGAATTTTTTAAAAAAAAGGTATAAGTTTTTAATCACCGGTGGTGAGTCAATTATTTTAAGGCCGAAAAATTAAAACAAAAAGGGGGTGAAACTGTATGAAGAAGATTGGAGTATTGGGTTGGATTCTTATTGGGTTTGCACTGGGCATCATTGTAGGAGCCATTGTGGGAAAACCGATCACAGTCATTCGACCCTTAGGAACGCTCTTTATCAATCTCTTAAAGATGCTTGTCGTTCCTTTGATCTTTTCCACTCTGGCTTACGGGGTTTCAACCTTTTCAGGAGCCAAATTAGGTAAGATGTTTGGAAAGACTTTCTTCTTTTATTATTTCACCGGCATTGTGGCCATGATTATTGCTTTAATTATTGCTGGAGTAAGTGGGACCGGAACCGGATTCCCCGTGGGAGAGTTAAAGAAGGTCGAAATTAAAGCTCCTCCGAAACTGGTGGATGTAGGTTTGGCGATAATTCCGACCAACCCCATTGAATCACTGGCCAAAGGGGATATTCTTCCAATTATCTTTTTTGCCATTGTTCTGGGGATGTCAATCGCGGCGGCGGGGAAGGCAGCCGAACCTTTGAAGGATTTCTTGGGTGCCTTGGCCGAAGCTATGTACAAACTTGTAGGTTATGTCCTGTGGTATGGTCCTATTGGAGTGTTTGCTTTGATTGCTGTCACCGTTGGAACCCATGGTCTCTCCGTCCTTAAGCCCTATGCCTATCTTATTTTTTTGGTCTATCTGGCTTGTGCCATTCAACTCTTTGTGGTTTACGCAGGTCTTCTGAGAGCGTTTGGAATCAAACCCTATCGGTATCTGAATAAGATTAAGGAGGCTCCTATCTTCGCCTTTACAACCTGTAGCAGTTCAGCCACTCTTCCTGTAACGATGCGAGTCACAAGGGATGCGGGGGTCTCTATTGAAACAACAAGTTTCGTTCTTCCCATGGGGGCAACGGTTAATATGGATGGTACAGGAATGTATCAGGCGATTACGGCAATCTTCCTTGCCAATGCCTTTAATATCCAGTTAAGTTTCTATCATTACATTCTGATTGCTATTACAGCACTTCTTGCTTCCATCGGCACGGCTGGTGTTCCAGGGGCAGGGCTTATTATGCTTAGCATGGTATTAGGAGCAATTGGAATCCCTATCGATGGAATCGCTCTGATTGCAGGAATCGATCGGATTCTGGATATGGCCCGAACCTCAATCAATGTGACGGATGATGCAGTGGCAGCGGTACTTGTTGGGAAATCTGAGGGAGAGAGACTCCCAGAAGATCTTTTAGCTTAAAAAAATTAAAATTTCACTCCCTCCTTCTGCTCTTAAAAGGGTGGGAGGAGGGATTTTTATTAGAGGGGAGGATGAGGGAAAAGATTATTGGAATTCTTGGGGGAATGGGGCCAGAGGCAACCATAGACCTCTTTTCAAAGATCGTGAGGGGGACAAAAGTAAAGAAGGATCAGGACCATCTGAGAATCCTGATTGATAATAATCCTAAGATTCCGGATCGAACTCTGGCCATCCAAGGAAAAGGCCCAAGCCCTCTTCCGCAGCTCATTCGAAGTGCAAAACTTCTGGAAAAGGCCGGGGCAGATTTCATCATCATTCCCTGTGTAACGGCCCATTATTATTATGAACCCCTTAAGAAAAAGGTTCACATACCCATTCTTCATATCATTGAAGAAACCGTCAAATTCGTAAAGCAAAAGCATAAAGAAATTAAAAAAATCGGACTTCTT
>JBDOIB010000020.1:0-15026 GCA_041082155.1 Thermodesulfobacteriota bacterium
ATCGGTGCTTTCTGTCTTACCGAACCTAATGCCGGATCAGATGCCATGGCCATCGAATCCACTGCAAAAAGGGAAGGGGAAGATTATCTTCTCAATGCAAATAAAATTTTTGTGACGAATGGGGGGGTGGCCGATCTCCTCATCATCTTCGCCTCTGTCGATCCTAAGAATGTAAAGAGGAGCATCAGTGCAATCATCGTGGAGAGGGGAACTCCTGGGTTTGAAGTAGGTCTCCTCGAAAACAATTGCGGAATGAGGGCCAATCCGGTCACATCCATTATCCTTACCGACTGCCGTGTTCCAAGGAATCATCTTTTAGGAGAGGAAGGAGAGGGGTTAAGAATTGCCTTGACCGCTCTTGACAATGGAAGGATTGGCATCGCTGCTCAGGCCGTTGGAATCGCCCAAGCTGCCCTCGATGCCTCTTTAAAGTACGCCAAAGAGCGGATCCAGTTTCGAGTCCCTTTGATCAGACATCAGGCCATCCAGATGATGCTTGCGGATATGGCCACCCTGGTGGAGGCAGGACGCCTCCTCACCCTCCAAGCTGCCCATCTGAAAGACAAAGGGGAGGAGCTCTCATTCCATTCAGCCATGGCCAAACTTTTTTCTGCCCGCATGGCTTCAAAGGTTACCTCAATGGGGGTTCAGATTCATGGGGGTTATGGATATAGTAAGGACTACCCGATCGAACGTTATTTCAGGGATGCCCGTGTGACAGAGATTTATGAAGGGACGAATGAGATTCAACAAATGGTCATCGCTCGTGAACTATTAAAAAGAAGCCAAGAATGAATCGATTTCGAATCCCGAACTTCGAACCTGAGAATTGAAATGAAGATTATCGTCTGTATTAAACAGGTGATTGCTGGAAATAAGGTAAGGATTGATCCCCGGAGTCATGCTCTGATTCGATCTGCTGAGTCTTCTTATATCAATCCTTATGACCTCTATGCCCTTTCTATGGCGGAGGAGTTAAAAAATAAATATTCGGGTTTTATTACAGTGATAACTATGGGTCCCAAGATCAGTGAAGAAGTCCTCTGGGAGGCGTTAGCCATGGGGGCAGACCGGGCGATCTTACTCAGTGACCAGAGATTTTCTGGAAGTGACACTCTCGCTACTTCTTATGTATTGGGTATGGGGATCAGAAAGATTGGAACATATGACGTGATTCTCTGTGGAATGAGAACCACGGATAGCGATACGGGCCAGGTGGGTCCCCAACTGGCAGAGGAACTCGATATCCCTCATGTGACCGGAGTCGAACGGATTGAAAAATTTGACCGTCTCTTCCGGGTTGAGAGAAAAACGGATGGGTTTAAAGAAACCCTTGAGGTGTCCCCACCTGTTCTTTTTACCATCTTTCCTCGTCCCCTGCCCCGTCTTCCAAGTTTGATAGAAGTTCAGGATGCTTTTCATCAATCCCGTATCGAATATTGGAATTTAGAGGATCTCCAGGCCAATGTCAAAAAAGTTGGACTCCAAGGGTCCTTGACCCGTGTGGAGGAATTGACACCCCTCGTTCAGGAGAAATCCTGCATCTTCATTGAGGGAGACCCGAAAGAGCAGGCAAAGACTCTCCTTTTGAAATTGAAAGAAAAGAATCTATTTTCTTAATGGAACGAAAATGAAGAAAGATTTGGAGATTTGGATTTTTGGAGACCACCGAAATTTTCAAAACGATCGATCCACCCTTCAGGTCATGGGTTATGCTCACTCCTTTTCCAATGGAAGAGGAAGGGTCACTCTTCTGGTTTTAGGAAACAATGTAAAAGAAGTGGCCCAGGAATATATTGCCTATGGCGCAGATCGAATCCTTCTTTTCGATCATCCGGAGCTGACCCATTATCGAGTGGATCTCTTTACGGGTGTGATTTGCGATCTGATTAAGGAATACCAACCTGATCTCTTCCTTGCCACGGCAACCGATTTTGGTCGTGAACTCTCTGCCAGAATAGCTAAACGATTAGGGGTGGGTTTATGTGCGGATTGTATCTCTCTGGAATGGGATGATAGGAATGAAACACTGTTGGCTACAAGCCCTGCTTTTGGAGGCAACTTTCTGGCCAAAATCCGATGGAATCCTCCTCGACCCTATATGGCGACCCTCCGTCCGGGAGTTTTCTCGGAGCCTTTATATGATAAGGAAAGAAAAGGGGAGATCATCAGGGTCAAAAAGGATCTTGACCACATCTCCTCCAGCATTCGAGTCCTCTCTTCTCTTCGTGACTCTCCTAAAAGGACCCGATTAGAAGATGCAAAAATTGTTATTGTTGGAGGTCGGGGAGTAAGAAGTTCTGAGGGATTTCACCTTCTTAGGGAACTCTCCATGCTCCTGGGAGGAGAGGTTGGAGCCACTCGGCCTGCAGTAGATGCTCACTGGGCTTCTCCCGAACAGTTAATCGGTCAGACCGGAAAGACGGTTAAACCTAAACTCCTTATGAGTTTTGGCACCTCTGGAGCTATTCAATATACCTCTGCGATCAAAGGGGCAGAAACCCTTATCGCCATCAATCGAGATCCTTATGCCCCGATTTTCAAGATCGCTGACCTGGGAGTGATTGCGGACTCTCAATCCTTTCTTTCGGCTTTCTTAGCTGAAGTCAAAACCCATCTATTTCAGGAAATCACAGAACTTTACCGGACAAAGATCAGGGGAGAGGGGGAAGGGAAACCGATCACCTTTGGCCAGAGGATCAAGAAACTCAGAGAAGATCATCATATGAGCATTGTCGATTTGGCCGAAAAGATAGGACAATCTCCCGAATTTATTGAAGAGGTTGAATCCGATCGACTGACTCCTCCTGTCTCCTTTCTTTTGCAACTTTCTCGAGCTTTGGAGATTGATCCGAGTCATTTTTTAACGGAACAAGAGAAGGTGGAGATTGACGGAAAAAGAAAGGAAGCCTTTATAAAACGAACCCAAAATTACTCTTATCGGACACTGACCCCTGGGGCTGCGGATAAACACCTCAGGGCTTTTATGGTGACGATTGAACCCAGACAACATCATAAGATCGTCGAATATAAACATCCTGGGGAAGAGTTTATCTTTGTTTATAAAGGAGAGCTCGAACTCACTCTAGGCAGTAAAATATTCCATCTCAAAGAAGGAGAGACCATTCACTTTGATTCCGAAATCAAACATAAACTGAGAAATCTCTCAGATGAGAAATGTGAATTGATCGTTACCCTCTATACGCCGTGATCCTCTCTCGCTAATCTTCTCTTCTTAAACTGACCCATCAAATGGGTGGTTTCGCCAGAAGTGATAGAGATAAAGCTGGGCATAACCTGCATAGGGACCAAAATAGTTGGACACAAACCTTTCCAGCTCCTTCAGAGCCACCTTCTGACCTTTGAAATAGAATTTCTGTAATCCCTTTTTAATCCACGTATCCATGGGGAAAGGCCTGAAGGAAATCAAGGGAGTAGAGTAACACACAATCTGCAATCTTCTTTCCTATTCCAGAATATTCCATTAACTGCTTTCTTGCTTCTTCATAAGGGAGCTTCTTGAGGGAGAGGAGCTTCTGTCGATCCACCTGATGATGGATGAGAAAAAGGGCCTTCGCTCTAAATCCGGCCCGAATGGATTTGAGCTCAAGAGGACTCTTGATCGAGAAAGGTTCTGGAAATCTATGCCCAATATGGAACTTCCAGTAAATTTTTTCTCCTGCGGTCTGGCAGAGGGACTCGATCATGGCTCTAATCTGGCGAATGGTCTTAGCAGAGGAACATAGGAAAGAAAGCAAACATTCCCAAGGATCCTGCCGAATCAATCTCATTCCGTAATACTTTTGAATGGCTTGATGAATCACAGGATCTCGGTCAATTTCAAAGAGGATTCGAGGAAACTCATCTTCTAATCTCAAAAAACGGATGAGGAATCTCTTCTCAATCCCTTCATAGAACAATAAATCACCCTTTTGGCAAAGGGAAAAGAGTCGACCATGGGAGTGAATCAGATAGGAATCTTCCACTTTGGTGAATCTAAAGAATTGGCCTGATTCTAACGTCTCTTTAAGAGAGAAAGAGTCGATCCTCAAAGACCTAATCATGGCCTTTTATCCTCTGGAGGACGAATGATCGCGAGGGCATAGGCATCCAAACGGAAGTATTCTCTGGCGACCCGATTGACATCTTCCCTTTTGACCTTTTGGATTTCATGAATATAAGTTTCAAAATGGTTGAATCCCATTCCATAAAGCTCATCCAGGGAGACCATGTTTGCCTGAGCTCCATTGGTTTGTAGGCCAATCTCAAAATTTCCAATGAGATATCTTTTTGCTCTTTCAACCTCATCTTCCGTCAGCCCTTCTTCTTTCACCTTTCGGAGCTCTCTTAATACCCCTTCAATGGCCCGATTCAGTTTTTCAGGATGGGTTCCCATATAGACAGCGATGTATCCGGGATCCAGATTGGGATGGGCCGTAAAGGTAAGGGCATAGGCTAAACTCTCCTTATCCCTGAGTTCATAGAAGAGTCTTCCCCCTTGACCTGAAAGGGCTGCATCAAGGACCTCCAGGGCATAACGATCCTTATCTTTAAAACTTACTCCATGAAATCCTAAGACGAAATGGGCCTGTTCTTTCTTTTTGATGATCTCCTTCCTTCTAATCTCTTTTAGAGGAGACTCGGAAGGAATCTCAGGGGGGAGGAACCCTTTTTTGGGAATTCCACCAAACTCCTTTTTGACATAGGAGAGGACTTGATTCAGGCGGACATCTCCCACGAAAGCCAATACCATGTTCTCAGGAACAACGATTCGGCGATAATATTCCTTTAAATCGTTCGATGTGATGTTTCGGACGGACTCTTCAGTTCCGAGAGGATCCATTCGATAGGGATGCTTTTCATAGAGGGTATGTCTGAAAAGTTTGAAGGCAAGCCTGCTGAGTTCATCTTCCTGCTGTCGGAGAGAAGCGAGAACGAGGCGCCTCCTTTTTTCCAACTCCTCCGGATCGAAGGCGGGATCTTTAAGGATTTCTGAAAAGAGAGAGAAAGCCTCTTCAAAATGGTGGCTTAGAAAAGTAAAAGTGACTCCAAAGCTATTATAACCAGAAAATCCACTCAGAGCTCCCGCCATTCTTTCCACTTTTTTAGCAATTTCGAGGCTGCTCTGTCTGGAGGTCCCTTTCGTGATCATCATGGCCATCAATCGATTAATCCCGCTGAGCTTTTCATTCTCAAACCGAACACCCCCTAAAAAAGAGGCCTGAAGGGAAACAATGGGAAGATGGTGATTCTCCTTTACTAAAATCCGTATCCCATTGTCCAGGACGATTCGGTGGACTTTTGAAACCTCTCCTTCTTTTTTCTCAATGACCTCGGAGGCCTTTCTCTCAGCAATCTCCTTCAGACAAAGTTTTTGGGTTTGTGCCTCTTTCTCATGAGGGATAAGAAGACTGATCACCATTCTTGAAGGATTGAGATAGGTTCGAATCGCTCTTCTTAAATCCTCAACCTCCAGAAGACTTATTCGTCGCAGATATTCCTTTTCAAATTCGAGTCCACCGGCCATCATTTCATAAAATCCAATCTTTCTCGCCTGCCCCTGGACCGTTTGACGATCGTAGATAAGTTCACTCTCTACATTCACTTTTACTCGATGGATCTCCTCCGAAGAAAATCCTTCCCTGGCCAAATGATTGATTTCCGAAAGAACAGCTTCCAGGGCCTTTTCTATTTTTTCAGGGTCAAGGGTTGCCTCGATAAAGAACCCTCCAGGGTCTTTTGGGGTATAAGAAGAGGCAGAAATCGAATGGACCAAACCCTTCTCCAATTTTACCTTCTGCACCAAATGGGAAGCTTCCCCTCTTCCCAGAAGGTGAGCCAGGGCATCTAACACCGGTGTGTCTTCATGAAGAAGAGAAGTCCCTGGAAAGGCTATGTGAAGATAGGCTTCCTTGAAACTTCCATAGGAGAGATCACTTCTTACTTCCTTCAGTGTCGGCTCTTTTTCTCTCGGAGGCCCCTCTTCCCAACGAGGTTTGAATTCCCTAAAGAATTCTCTAATCTTTTGTTCCATCTCTTGAGGATCAAAATTTCCAACCCCTACTAAAATGATACGATTTGGAACATACCATCGCTTAAAGAAGGAGAGCATCCGATCACGGGTGATCGAACGAATCGTCGTTTCATATCCAATGATCGGCCTCCGATAAGGATGCTTCTTAAAAAGTGTTCCCATAGTTTGCTTAAATAGTCTTCGGTCCGGGTCATCCTCTCCCATTCGAATCTCTTCCAAAATAACCTCCCTTTCCCTCTCTAACTCTTCGGGATCGAAGGTGGAATTCTGGATGGCATCGCTCAGAATATCCAAGGCCACCCCGGCGTATCGACTCGCAATGGTAATATAGAACACCGTCTGATCATAGGAGGTGTAGGCATTGATAAATCCTCCAAGGGATTCAATCTCCCTTGCCATCTCGCGGACCTTTCGTTTTTGGGTTCCCTTGAAGATCATGTGCTCAATAAAGTGACACATCCCTGCTTCTTCATCTCTTTCATCGGCACTTCCAACATTGACCCAGATCTGAAGGGAGACGACAGGGACATTTCGATTCTCCTGAAGAATCACCCGCATTCCGTTTTCCAGAGTGAATCGATGAAGCTTTTCTTGTGGAAATGAGAGCTCAATCTCCCATAGCAGGAGAAGGAATAAAAGAGATAAAAAAATTAAGAGAAAACGACGGGGTTTCATAGGACTCTTCCTCTGAACAGGATTTTATTTAAAATTATAAAGGATCGTCCCCGAAAAACAAAGGGCGAATCCCAAAGAATTCAGGTTTCGCCCTTTGTGATGGAAGGATAAAAAATCAGTTTTATTAAAATATCTCAACCCATTGCTCTTCTTCCTGCCCGAAAGGCCTTCAGATTTAATTCGTGGATTTTTGGAGGAAGGTGGTTCAGGAGATTCTTCTCCCATATCTCTTCGGGGAATTCAAAGAAGGTCGAGAAGGCCCCAAGCACTACGATATTGGCAGCTCTCGGATCCCCACATTGAATGGCCAGATCAAGACCCTGGACCGGATAGACCCGACCATTAAAAAATTTCTTGAATTGGCCCACCACATCCTCCGGATATTTCATCTTTCCAAGATTGACCGCTGGAGGAAAAATTTCTTGAAGGTTCAGAATCACCCTTCCCTCCTTCTTTAACCAATTGATATATCTTAATCCTTCGAGAAGCTCCATTGCGATGAGATAGTCCACCTCTCCATATTTGATCAGGGGGGAGTAGACCTTTTTCCCAAATCGAAAGTGTGTCGTCACATCTCCACCTCGCTGGGCCATTCCGTGAACCTCACTCTTCTTTACATCGTATCCCATCTCGTGAAATACTGAGCAAAGGATATCACTTACAAGGATGGTTCCCTGACCTCCTACCCCCGAAAGTAAAACATTCGTCACCCTTTCTTCCATTCTTCTTCCTCCTTAAGCCTCACCAGGAACAATGGCCTCAAATCTACAGATCTGGCTACAAAGTCCACACCCTGGACATTGTAATCGATTGATCTGCACGACCCCTTTTCGTTTATGACCATCCTGGGTGAGCGACTCCTCCTCGGTGACCGCACGCCAACTGATGGCAGGGCATCCCGCCTCAAGGCAGAGCCCGCATCCCCTACATTTTTCCGTCAACACTCTGTAGAAGGGATGTTCAAACTTTCTTTTTTCTCTTCGATGGAGCATACAGGGCGAATTGACCGTGATAATTACAGAAGGCTCGTCCCGCTCGACCTCTTCTTTAATCACCTCCATCGTTTCTTTAAGGTGATAGGGATCGACTTTCCGAATATGTTTGACTCCCAAAGCTCTGGCCAATTCTTCAAAATCGATCCGATGGGTGGGTTCTCCAGTGACGGTGTATCCTGTCCCAGGATGTTCTTGAAGACCTGTCATTCCGGTGGTCTGATTATCGAGGATGATGGTGGTCGAATTCCCTTTGTTATAAACAATGTCCATCAAAGGTGGGATCCCCGCATGGAGAAATGTAGAATCTCCAATGACCGCACAACATTTCCCAAGACCCTCTTTCCCAAGGGCTTTCATGGCCCCAAAGGCTCCTCCTATCCCGGCTCCCATGCAGATCGTGGAGTGAATCGCATTCAGAGGAGGAGCGGTGGCTAAGGTATAACAGCCAATATCCCCAAAGGTAAAAAGCCCCAATTTTTTGATCGCATAGAATAAGGCCCGATGGGAACATCCCGAACAGAGGTTAGGAGGTCTTGCTGGAAGCTCTTCGGTATGGACTCTCACTTTAGGGGATTTGTATCTTTTCCCTTTTAAAGCCCTCTCGATTATTTCGGGGGAAAGTTCATAATGATTAGGAATCACATCCTTTCCATGGAAGATTTTAATCCCCATGGCTCGAATTTCAGTTTCCAAGAAAGGATCGAGTTGCTCTACAATGATGATTTTCTTTACTTTGCGGGAAAATTCCGAGATAAGCTTTCTCGGTAGGGGCCAGACCATCCCGAGTTTCAAATAGGAATATTCGGGGAAGACCTCTTTGGTATAATTGTAGCAAACCCCACTTGTAATCACCCCGATCTTTGGGTCATTCATTTCGATCATATTATATTTGAAATCGTTGGCGAATTCCTCGAGCTTCTTCATCCTCTCTTCAACAATTTTTCGTCTGATCCTGACATAGATGGGAACCATCGTATACTTGGGTGCATCCTTTTTATCAAGGCCCAGAGGAGTAGGAGATTCTTTTCGCTCTTCCAACGTCACAGGAGAGAAGGAATGGGCTACCCGGGTTTCTGTCCTCACTAAAACCGGAGTATCGAACTGTTCACTGAGGTCAAAGGCTAATTTGGTGAAGTCTTTACATTCCTGGGAATCACAAGGCTCAAGCATGGGGACCTTTCCAAATCTTGCCCAATGACGACTATCCTGTTCATTCTGAGAACTGTGGGAGGAGGGATCATCCGCCACAATCACTACCAATCCCCCTTTCACTCCTGTATAGGAAACCGTCATGAAGGGATCGGAAGCCACATTGAGACCCACATGTTTCATCGAAGCCATTGCTCTGGCTCCTGCAAAGGAGGCTCCAATAGCCACTTCCAATGCCACCTTCTCATTGGGTGACCACTCCGTTAAAACATCTTCTCTAAATTCCTGTGCGAGGGCGGTAAGGATTTCACTGCTGGGTGTTCCTGGATAGGCACAGGCTACTTTCACCCCTGCTTCCCATGCTCCCCTGGCAATCGCATAATTGCCTTGCAGGATCTTCTCCATAAAACCTCCTAAAAGAATTAAATCAATTATAAAATTATAAAAATTTTGGTTTAAATTTTATTAAAAACTTTGTTCTTTCTTTCCCAATTTAACTTAATTTAATAAATTGTCAAGTAAAGCTTATTAAGCCCTAAGGGAAGAATTTCGGTTGGGTATCGCTACAAATTATTTTTTTTCAATCGATTCTTCTTCAAGTTTGGATATCTTCCTCAGGACGATGTTCGATAAAGAGGATTTTGGAAAAAGCCTTAAAAAAGTCTGATAATTCTCTAAAGCATCTTTAGTTTTACCCATCTTTTCATAACATCGGGCTATATTGAGATAGACATTAGTCCACTGAGGTATTTCATCCAATTTAAGAATTTCCTGATAGGCTTCGAGGGCTTTTTCAAACTCCTTTTTCCCTTCATAGGCATAGCCTAACCCCTCAAGGGCAAAGAATCGATAGAGCTTTTCCTTCTTGGCCTTTTTTAAGAACGTTTGATAGGCCTTGATGGCTTCATCGAATTCGTTGAGTCGAAGATAGAGATTTCCTTTATAGAGAATCGAGAATCTTCCTGAAGAGGTTCTGGGGAAGAGGGACTGAATTTCATCAAATTCCTCTAATAGCCTCTTGAGTTCCTGAACCTCCCCTTCTTTATAGGGAGAAGTGGCTCTCTGATATTTTTCCATGGCCTGATGAAATTTCTCGGCAGCCTCTTCTTCCTTTCTCCTTTCCCAGCTCTGGAATAAATAGAGGCCAAGGAGGAGAAGGACAGCTAGAATCCCGATCAGGAGAATTTTTTTCTTATGTTGAAGAATAAAGGTCAGGGACCTCTCGGTAAAACTAATGAATTCATCCGGCCTCTTTAACTTCTTTTTAATAATCTTCTTTTTTACTTTCATCCTTTTACCTCCCGCTCGATCCGGGTTTAAAAGATTAACCTGTTCGTCCGGTTCTTAATATCCTTTTATCTCCAACCCTTAGGGTGAGTTTAATTTGATCAAAATACTCGATGATTGGAATCGTATATTTTCTTGAGGCTTTAGTCATCTCTTTAAATTGAGCCGTCGTAATTTCTTTATGGTCTTTAAGATAACGGATTAATTCTTCCTTTAATTGATTGAAGGGAAGCTGATGGAGATAGATTCCCTCCTTAATCTTTATAAACGTCCCTTGATGGGCCAAATGATCAAAGAGGGGTTGGAGATGACTCTCCTCTTCCGACCATTCTTCGGCTAATTCCTTAGGAGAAGGGGGTTGAAGTCCTCCTTTCAAAATTGCCTCCTCCACTCTCTTGACCAATCCCCTTTCATCCATGGAGGAAACACTGTGTTTGGAAAGTCGCAAGAGATCTTTTTCAAGACTCACCTCCCCGGAGTGGATCAGGTCATTGAGAAGAATTTGATATAGCCTTGGATCCATTTCAACCGGAAGCTTCGTCCTCAGCTCTTCCCTGGCCAATCCGGATTTCAGGGGAAAGCGATGATGAAAATCTTTCAACTGTTGTATGACCATTTCCTTCAATTGATTGTAATGAGAGAGATGAATCACTTTCGATCTCTCCGTATCGATAAACAGGACCTCCCCTTTTTCGTTCATCTTTAAAAGAAGAAGTTTCAGCTCTTCAGGGGCGAGAGCTATCCGTCTCAATAGTTCTTCCAGAGTGACTCCTCTCCTTCCACTGCGAAGGATATGATGATGAAGAATCTCTTCTCTATTTCCATCTCTCAGAAGGGTTAACTCTTCAATGATGGTTTTTGAAAATCGTTTATGCTTTTCAGGATGAGGGTCTAAAACGACTCCTCCCCCGATCGTCTGAATATGGGAGGAACCTCTGATTACAAAACGATCCTGAGACATGGCTACCACGGGTCGATCCAATCTTAATTGGGCAAATCCTCCCTCTCCAGGAATCAATTCTTCTTTATCCAGGAGTTGAATAGAGGCATTGGCCAGCAATGTCCCGATGTGGAACCGCTGAATGGTCCTATTCTTCAATGGTCTCTCGGCCGTGGAGAGATGCTCGAGGTAGACATCCATGAGAGTGGTTGGAGAAAGAGTTCCTGGGCGGACGATGACCTCTCCTCTTTCGATCTGAGAGGCTTCTACTCCTTGAAGGTTAATGGCTGCTCGTTGACCGGCCATAATTCTTTCAACAGGCTGGTTGTAAACCTGTAAGTTCCTCACCTTGGCTTCTAAACCTGAAGGAAGAATCTCCACGGACTCTCCTAAAGAAAGGTTCCCAGAGATGACCGTTCCCGTAATTACGGTGCCAAACCCCTTCATCACAAAAACTCGATCGATGGGTAAACGGAATAATCCCTCCGAAGGTCGTTCCATCACCTCCTGGGAAAGTTGATCCAGGACCGAAATCAGCTCCGGAATCCCCTGCCCTGTGATGGATGAGACAGCAAGGATAGGGGCGTCTTTTAAAAACGTATCCTTGACTAACTCTATGGCCTCTTCCTTAACGAGTTCCAAAAGTTCCTGATCCACTAAATCGATTTTAGTGAGAACCACTAACCCTTTTTTTACTCTAAGAAGTTCACATATTTCCAAATGTTCCTTGGTTTGAGGCATAATTCCTTCATCCGCAGCAATGATAAGGGCGACCAGATCTATCCCCCAAACTCCTGCCACCATGTGTTTAACAAACTTCTCATGTCCGGGAACGTCAATGATTCCGAGTTTTATTCCACTTGGGAGATTTAAAAAAGTGAATCCTAATTCTATGGTAATTCCCCTCTCCTTTTCTTCTTTTAATCGATCCGTATCCACCCCTGTAAGGGCCTTTACTAAGGCAGTCTTTCCATGGTCGATATGTCCTGCTGTGCCTAAAATAACGTACTTCATACCTTACCCAGAATGGAGTTTTTCGAAACGATAACAAAAACCTTTCGTACTTTCAATAGGAAACCCTTGATCGAAAATTAAATATTCATCATTTTAATGGACTGAATTGAATTCTTTTTCTCTGAAATTGGATTTTCTTGATTCCAAGACCATCTATATTCTCCTGAATTTGATTTGGTCGATCTTTCCTAAATTAAGAATGTTCCATCCTTTGAAAATCAAAGGAGAGAGAACCATAGGCTTTTTTAATTATTGGAAAATCAAATAATAGAGGGTCTCAACTATTTTTGTTGAATTCTTGTGGAAAAAAGGGAGAGTTTGGTCCAAAATTCGTATAATTTTTTAAAAATAAAGAGGTTTTTTAAAATATATAGAATTATTTAATTATTTCAATAGGTTATAATTTGTTATCTCGACTCTAAAAAACCCAACATATAGGGCTCACGGACCCTTAATTTCTTCCTTATTGTTTATAACTTGTGTAAATTTCATATAACGGAATGATTTTTAAATTAGAAAAAAGAAGGGGAGGTTTTGACTCCCCTTCTTGGATAAGAAATAAGATAAATCCAAAAATTATTTGATTGAATTTTTTAAGAGGGTCCCTGGTTTAAATCGAGGAACTTTTTTGGCAGGAATCTTAATCTCTTTTCCCGTCTGAGGATTCCTCCCTACCCTTGCTTTTCTCTTGGCTACTGAAAAGGTCCCAAACCCAGGAAGGGTTAACTTTTCTCCTTTCTTTAATGCCTTAGTTACTGCATTTAGAAAGGATTGGAGGGCTTTTTCAGCAGCAGCCTTAGAAATATTTGCCTCCTTCTTCATAATACTCACCAATTCAGCCTTTGTCATTTAAATCACCTCCTCCCTCTTATTATAGAATTGATTGAATTGAAATTCCTCGTTTTATATCAAAACGAACGCAATCATAAACTAATAAAATTTCAAATGTCAAGTCTTTTATTTTAAAAATTGAGAGACTGGAAGATTACAGGAAGGATTCCATCAGGGAGGAAACAAATTGGTCAAAATCCTTGGATGATTGGGAATGGATCTCTTGAAAAACCTTCTCAACCTCTTCCCTCAATTCTATGTTTGTGAGATCATTTAACGAACGAAATAGTCCTAACCTTCTTCCCAGACGATAACGCTTCCTTTCTTCTTCTGGAAGGGTTAGATAACGATCAATGATGGCAAGCATCTTTCCCTTTTCCTCAGGAAGTTTTCCCTCGACCTCCTCCAATAGATTTAAAATATGGTCACTCACAAAGGTGCTCGTGATGCCATTGAGATTCTCAATCAGGAGTCTCTCTTCCTCAATGATTTCATCTTCTCTTAATAGAACAAAATCTCCACTTTCTATCTTTTGATAAAGCGGCATACTTTTTAAGACTTTCAATGTTCGAACGCGAATAAAATCTGGGTTGATTTGATTCAGCACTTTTGCTGTCTCGATGGCATGTTCCCTCCACATCTTTTTCCCACCCAGTCCCAAAATGACGTATTCTGAAAGAGAGAGCCCAGCTGCCTTAACCTTTCTCCCTGCTTCAATGTGTTCATGAGCACTCACCCCTTTTTTAACATATTGAAGGAGAGGATCGTATCCGGTTTCCAATCCGATATGGATTCTTGAAAGCCCGGCCTCTGCGAGGGATTTTAGCTCTTCAACACTCTTTTTTGAGATCGTCTTTGCACGGGCATAGGTGGTAATTCTTTCAATGGAGGGAAAGGTTTGTTTCAAATACTTTAAAATTTCAACAATCTGATCCGTTTTAAGAATTAAACTGTCAGCATCTTGAAGGAAAACATTCTTTCCCCCATGATAGAGCCAGAGAGCTATGGATTGGAGGGCGTAGTCTTGGGAAGGGGGCCCTTGAAAGAGATAATGGAGTAATATCGGATTGACTTCCCCACCCAAGCCCAATTGCCAAGACAGGGCCTTTACCTCTGAGGCTGCTTCCTTCATGCTATCGATATCTCTCTTTACCTCCTCTACCGTTCTTCGCTCAAATCTCTGACCTTTATAGGTATGGCAGAATTCACATCGATTCCAGGGACAGTTTCGGGTAATCCTCAACAGAAGGCTTGAGGCTTCGCTGGGAGGCCGGATAGGACCCTGTTCAAACCTGAAAGGACTCATGGAGTGCGCTCGGAAATCAAAAGAAGCCTTGGCTTCCCCTTTCTATCTCTTTTGATTTAAAGTTGAAGGAGCTCGTTCGGCTCGATGTCTAAGATCGAAAAAATCTTTTTTTCTATCTCTAAGGTGGATCTTTTGAGATTCTCAAGAAGTTCAATGGCTTGAGGATTCTTCCCATATCTTTCTCTGAGATCTTCAAATCTCTCTTCCAGGGTGACCACCCGATCGTGTTTCACCCGTTTATCTGCATAATTGACAATCTCCTCCTCTGAAACCCGAAAAGGATTTGTTTTTTTGGAGAGATGAATATGTTCTCGAACCACAGCCCCTACCCTCCCGAAACCCATTTCTGCTAAAACTTTGGATCCGGTGAGGGCATGATCCTCTTTTGTCTTTAAACACTCTGTCTTGGTGAAATCGTGAAGGAGAGCTGCTGCTTCCACCAGCGCCAAGTCTATGGAGTGACCCCTTCGGTTCAACTCCTTCGAGATAAAAAGAGCCACTTCGGCTACTTTCAAACTATGGTCCACAATATGATCGAGCATCCCACTGTCTCGAATCAACTTTAGACATTCTTCTCGAGTCGGAATCATTTTAACACTTTCTCTCATAAAATATTCTATCTTCCCTTTGGGAAAAATTCAATCTCCCAAAATCAAGGCAGGAGAAGGAGCGGAGATTAAGGGGGGGTAGCTTAGCGCCTTTTTTCAACCGGATTAAAATATTCTCGAATACTACCAAGGACGATATGGGGAATATCTTCCTTTCGTTTCACTTTAAAGATACTGATATTCTTTC
>JBDOIB010000025.1:0-3534 GCA_041082155.1 Thermodesulfobacteriota bacterium
TACTGAAACCCATTCAACGAGTTCATCTTTATCAAAACGCTGTTGAACAAATCAAAGGTTTAATTCTGAGTCGAAAATATGCTCCGGGAGATCGACTTCCTCCGGAGCGAGTTCTTGCCAAACAATTGGGAATTAGCCGTCCTTCTCTTCGAGAGGCATTAAGAATCCTCAAAGTGATGGGATTTATTGATATTAAGGCGGGAGATGGGATTTATGTCAAAGGAGTAGATTTTTCTCCGTATATTGAGTCCATTAATACTTCGATTAGTTCTCGCCTTCAGCTCGAAGAGGATAGTTTTATAAAACTCTGGCGAGTTAGAAAGATTCTTGAAGTAGGAATGATTGAATTTTTGCCTCGAAGAATTACGACTCCTTTTCTAAATAGTCTTCGCTATTGCATTGAAGAAATGGAGAGAAATATGGAGGATCCAGATCTATTTATCTCCTCTGGAATTCGATTTCACCGACTTATTGCGGAGGCAGGTCAAAATGAAATCTTGATCCTCCTTTGGGACACTTTGGCTAATTTAATCCGTCGGAGTCATGATAAAATTTATAGAATTTCTCGCTCTCCCAAAAGATCTCTCATGTCTCATAAAAGGATTTATTCTGCTCTAAAGAGAAGAAATATTCAAAAGGCGATTGAAGCGATGAAAAAACATATGGAGGAAGAGGAGGAAGCTCTTCTCTTAGCGTTAAGACAAGTAAAGGGCAAAAACAAATCTTAACTCATTAAAAAAATCAAATAAAAAGGAGGAATGACTATGGATCTATCATTTATTGGCAAACCTCATGAGTATGATGCGAGAAGAGTGTATTCCATTACTGGAGCGGATTGGCAGGAAAGGGTTAATTTTGATCGTCTCCGAAGAGATCGATTAGCCCGAGCCAAAGAGCAATTAGAAATTCATGATTTAGGAGCACTGGTGGTATTTGACGGTGCCAATATCCGATATCTCACGGGTTCATTTCAAGGGAACTGGAAATATAATATCTTCATTCGATATGCTGTTCTTCCAAGAGGGGGAGAACCCATTCTTTTCGAAACAGCTGGTTCTGACCTTCAGTGTGCCAAAATAGACCTTCCTTGGATGGAGGGACGTATTCGACCAGCTATTACATGGAGATGGTCAGAAGGGGCTGTTGAATATATGGCGGATCGAATGGTGGATAGTATCCTCGAAGTACTTCGTGAATACAAAGTGGAGAAGGAAAGAATTGGAATCGACTCCCTTGATATGGCAGCCTTAGCTGCTTTCCAAAAAAAGGGGATTCGCGTTGTCAATGGAATGCCTGCCATGTCGGCAGCTCGTGTCATTAAAACACCGGATGAAATCGAGTTATTAAAGCAATCTGCAGCCATAGCCGACGCTTGTATGTATAAAGCTCGATATGAATGGGCAAAACCAGGAATCACAGAACGAGAGCTTTCAGGAAAAATGATTGAATATATGTATGAACGAGGTTGTGAAATCGTATATGAAATCATTGTGGCCTCTGGAGGTAATACAAGTCCTTATAGACGATGGCCTACTGATAAAATCATTCGTCAGGGAGATCTCATAATTATCGATAATAATACAGTCGGCCCCTCCGGATACTTTGTGGATTATGTCCGTTGTTGGAAAGTCGAAGGAAAGCCAACCCCGAAAGAGAAAGACCTCTACAAAGAATGCTATGACTCTCTGATGGCTGCAATTGAAATGATGAAACCAGGAAATACTACAAAAGATGTGGCTGAGAAATTTCCCGTCTATGACGATGATAAATATGGCACAGTCACTCTTCAGCAGTTTGCACATTCTATCGGTTTAACTCTTTATGAAGGGATGTGGATCTCAAGAGCTTATTCCTTGAAATATCCGGCAGAAATTAAACCGAATATGTACTTTGCTGTAGAAACCTTCGCTGGGCATCCCAACTTGGAGCAGACCGTTCGTTTGGAAACGGACCTTCTGATCACAGACAAAGGACATGAGTTCTTTACCCTCTTCCCCTTTGAGGAGGAGATGCTTAAATGAACCCTTTAAAAAAAGGCGAGGGTTCCACTAATCCTAAATTAGCCAGACGGATTTCAGCCTTAATAAAAAGGGCTGGTCGTCTGGCTAAAATAAATCGAAAAAAAGGATTTCACTGAAGTGAATCTGTTTTTTCTGCGGTCGCAGAAACTCTTAAGTTAAGAATAATGCCTCGCCCTCCAAAGATTGCTTCTGGTTTCCATGGAGGAGGAGGAGCCAGTAAAAAAAATGGGGGAGAAACTGAATGGATTCCTACCGGGTGCATATGTGGAGCGTTAGCTGCAGGGATCCTCATTCTTGGGGTTCTATATGGAAGGACTTCCCCAAAAGGCCCTCGGTATGGATGCATTAGTCAGCTTTCATCATATTTACATAAAAGATTTCAAGAGGAGTTAGGAGGAAAATGTTGTGCCCTGCTTAGACCTTTCTATCAAAGAAAAGATAGAGAAGGATCTTGTCAATATATCTACCAGAAAGGTGCTGAATTAGCTGTTGAAGTAGCTCTGAACGGTCCTGCTATCGTTACAGAATGTAGAAAGTTCAGAGGAATTAAAAAAATAGTTAATCAACTTTATTAAGGAGAGGAGGTAAAAAAGGATGAAACGAAGAGAATGGTTGTGGATAGGAATGGCCATAATGGTAAGTTTCATAGTTGGAAACCCTTGGCTTGCCTTGGCTCAAGGAAAAGGGCCAATCAAAATAGGTTTTATTTCCCCCCTTTCAGGAGGAATGGCTGCAAATGGAAAAGATATGCTTACAGGAATCGAGCTTTATTTGGAGGAGATTGGATATCAAGCTGCAGGCCGAAAGATTGAACTCATCATAGAGGATGATGAAGCAAACCCAGCCACCGGTCTCACAAAGACAAGAAAATTAGTGGAGAAAGATGGTGTTCACATTATGACGGGAGGGTTGATGGCCTCAACAGCTTATGCTTTAGCTCCCTATATTGACTCAAAAGAAATCCCAATGACTTACCCTATTATGTCTGCTGATGACATCACTCAAAGGAAGATTCCTAAATGGATTATTCGAACTGGATGGGCAAGTTGTCAACCCCATCAGCCCTTTGGTGAATATGCCTTCAATGTCCTCAAATACAAAAAAATCTCTGTCATTGCCTATGATTTTGCTTTTGGATGGGAATGTGTGGGGGGGTTCCATAAAGCTTTTGAAGATTCGGGAGGTAAAATCCTACAAAAAATATGGGTCCCTCTGACTGCGCAAGATCTCAGTCCCTATATTGCTCAAATTTCTAAGGAAGCTGATGCTGTATTTGCTGTTTTTTCTGGGAGACTAACAATACAGTTTTTGAAACAATATCAAGAATTTGGACTTAAAGGGAAGATTCCCTTAATAGGTGGAGGAACCGTAACTGATGAACATGCCCTTCCATCTATGGGAGATGAAGCCATCGGAGTTATCACACCTCTTCACTATAGCGAGGTTCTCGACAATCCAGCCAATAAAAAATTTGTAAAGGCTTTCCGGGAGAAAGCAAAAAAGGCAGCTTCTT
>JBDOIB010000037.1:0-1849 GCA_041082155.1 Thermodesulfobacteriota bacterium
GAAAAGTTGAGCTATCTTTTCTTCGATACAGTCGCTCAAAACTTTCTCCTGGAGGTATTTTCCCTGCCAATTTATCCACCACATATTGTCGAGATTTTTCCTCATCTACAACAAACTTCCAAACAAACTGACCCACCATCTCCTCAAACTCATACCCCAACATCTCTAATTCTCTTTGGTTGACATTAGTAATACGTCCTTCCCGATCAATCTCATGATAACCTACTGGAGCATAATCAAATAGATTTCTAAGTTTTTCTTGGCTTTCCTTGATTTTTTTCTCCGCTTCCATCCTCTCGGTTATATCTCTAACTAAGCATAAAACAGCAGGCTTTCCTTCGTAGGAAATCAGTTCAGCATTCATCTCTGCCCATCTTACATTGCCTTTTTTATCCACGGCTCGAAAAGTATAGATTTCAGGGGCTCCTTCACCTTTTAGTCTCTTTGAATAAGACTCCAACACTTTCGCTCTATCCTCCGGATGCACCACTTCCAAGAAAGGTCGGAAAAGAAGCTCCTCTTTGGAATATCCCAAAAGCTCTGCCATCTTTTTATTAACAAATTTAAAAAACTCTCCCTGGGCAATAGCTATCGCATCCCCCGCATTCTCAACAACAATTCGATACTTCTCTTCACTCTCGCGAAGCTCTCTCTCCATTTTTCTCCGTTCTGTTATATCAATAGCAATCTCAAATCTTACATCCCTTCCATCAGGCCATTTAATGATCCGATCCGTTAAATCAAACTCCCGATTTAAAATAGGATTATAATATTCCCATCGATATGGTTGACCCTTTAATTTCAAAATAATGTCATTGGTACAAAACTCGCAGGGATTATCTAATCCCTGAAACTCCTTATAGCACAATCCTCCTACAGGATCCTTTCCCAATAATTGTCTCAGGTGCTGATTTACAAATAAAACCTCATAAGACCTGGGGTCAGTCACATAGATGGCTTGATCAATGCTATTAAAAATAGAAAGCAATTGATTTCGTTCAAAATTAAGGGTTTCTTCAGTTTTTTTCCTGTCAGTAATATCAATAATAGCTCCTTGGATAGCAGGTCTTCCCTGATATTCTATAAGACTTGCATACATCTCGAGCCAAATTAAAGACCCATCTTTTTTGATACCTCGATATTCATACCTGGGTGGTAAATCTTTACCCTCTAATCGTTTCCTAAACCTACCCCAGACTAAAGCCTGATCTTCAGGGTGAACAAGGCCTATCACTTTCTCTGGAGGCAACAATAATAATTCCTCAACATTATATCCTGTAATCTCTGCTAATTTTTGGTTAGCAAACACGATACGGAAGTCCTGGACAATGATCAGACCCTGAAGTGATTTCTCTACTAAAATCCCGTACCTTTCTTCAGCCGCCCTTAGACTATCCTCTTTCTTTTTCTGTTCAGTAATATCCCAATCAATCCCTGTCCAGCGCCTTGGCACTCCATGTTCATCCCGTAGAATCTTTCCCCGTGAATGGATCCACCGGAGGCTCCCATCTTTGTGATAAATTCGATACTCTACTTCATGGATCTCCCTTCGTCCTTCAAGGTGTTCTTGAGCAATCTTCCTAACCATATCCAAATCTTCGGGATGGATGCGACTGTGCCAAGCAGAGATGGAGTTTGGAAATTCGTCTTCCTTAAAACCGATAAATGCCTTTAGTGGAGGAGAGATATATATTTCGTCAGGTATTTGAAAAGGTTCCTGCGGATTAAATTTAAGATCCCATAAACCTGCATTTGAACCAGAAATAGCAAGCTCCAGTACCTCCTGAGTTTCCCTAAGAGTATCTTCAACCTCTTTTGCCCTAACAATAAAAGGACACTTCTCACCGAT
>JBDOIB010000094.1:0-11678 GCA_041082155.1 Thermodesulfobacteriota bacterium
CAATTAATAATAGTTTTAGGAGAAACCTTGCAGTATTTACTTGCTTGAGATACAGTCAGAATTTCCATTTTTTTCTCCTTTTGCAGAAAATATTAATTTTACAATTATTACATTTTTTTCAATTTGTCAAGAAAAATTTTTTAGCATTTCGATTTTTTTTTATAATTATTCGTTTTTATTGAATTTTTTAATTGTTGGCTATAAAGGAAGGGAAACAGATTTTCTTATTCAAGTTTATATTCTTTGATCGCCATCTCTCTCATTTTAAACTTCTGGATCTTACCAAGGGGTGTCATAGGAAATTCTTTGACAAATTTAAAATAGCGAGGAATATGAGAAGGAGGAAGTTTTTCTTTGCAAAAATTAACAATTTCTTTCTCGTTCACCTCTTCGCCCTCTTTTACTTTTATCCAGGCAGCTAATTCCTCTCCAAATAACTTATCAGGGACCCCAAAAACCTGAACATTTGAAATCTTTGGATGGGAGAAAAGGACTTCTTCAATTTCAGAAGGATAGATCACCTCTCCCCCTTTGTTGATGACCTCCTTTACTCTTCCTGTGATTCTCAAGTAGCCTTTTTCATCCAAGTAACCAAGATCCCCCGTGTGAAGCCATCCAGAAGGATCGATGGCATGTGCCGTAGCGACGGGCATCTTGTAATACCCCTTCATATTGAATCCTCTGGCACAGATCTCCCCTGTCACTCCCCTGGAAACCTCTTCGCCAGTTAAAGGATCAACAATCTTTATTTCAACTCCGGGGAGAGCTTTTCCAATAGTAGAAACTCTTAGTTCGAGGGGATCCTCTGGGCAAGTCATTGTAATCCACGAGGAGGACTCAGTGAGTCCATAACCGATTACGATTTCTTTTACTCTCATCTCTTCAACAACTTTCTTCATTACCTCAATAGGGCATTGGGCTCCTCCCATAATCCCCGTCCGAAGAGAACGAAAATCTGTGGCTCTGGATTTCGGATGCTCCATCAAAGAGAGAAAAGCGCTGGGAGATCCATAAATCGCTGTGCAACCTTCTTTCTGAATCGCCTCCAGAATCTTCTCCGGATCAAAAGTCTCCGAGGGAATCACTAAGGTTGCTCCTTTTAGAATCGCGGCAAGAGTAATACAGATGCAACCGAACATATGGGAAAGGGGAACAGAAAGACAGAGCCTGTCTTTTTCAGTTAACCTTTGATTCTCAGCACTCGCCCATGTGGTGTGGATGAGACCAAAATGAGTGGACATCACTCCCTTTGGAGACCCTGTGGTTCCTGAAGTATAGAGAAGAGTGACCACATCCTCGTGATGATTGGAACGCTGAGCTTCCACCAGGAGAGCATCTGGGAGAGCCTCTCCCTCTTCAAGAATCTTCCTCCAATCAAGCATCCCCTTCACTTCTCGGTCTGAGATGAGAACGAGAGTCTTGAGCTTCGGGAATTTCTCGGAGGAGAAATCCTCTGGCGAGTTTTCTTTAAGTCCTGGAAGAAGAAGTTGAAGGAGGTCGAGATATTCTGACCCTTTTAATCCCTCGGCCATGATGAGAGCCTTTGAATCTGACTGTTGAAGAAGGTATTCGAGCTGGTGGGGTTGACAATGGATATCCACACTCATCATCACCGCACCAATCTTCGCCAGTGCAAATTGGTTAACCACCCATTGCCAACGATTAGGAGCCCAAAGAGCGACGTGATCTCCTTTTCTCAGGTTTAACCTCAATAATCCTTTGGCCAGTGAGTCTACCCTTTTTTGAAATTCCCGATAGGTGAGTCTTGTTTTTTGCGGAAGATCGACCAGAGCTTCCTGATTGGGAAATCGGGAGGCGGTCTGATCCAGCACTTCACCTATGGTGATGCTTTGAACTCCCATCTCCCACCCCTTTCCATTTCGTGAATTTAGAAAATGATTACCATCCTTAAAAGGGAGAGCCAAAATTTATTTTTATTTGACTCCAATTTTAAGTAGAAGTGGACTTTGCCGCAGGCTTAAGATAAGCTCCCCAATAACTCATTCCAACGAAGACTGCCCCTCCAATAATATTCCCAATGGTCACTGGAAGAAGATTCTTCCAAAGGAAATTAATAACATTGAGCTGGCTTAGATCGATCCCCTCTAAACCGGAGAGGCTGGCCCCATAGCGGAGCATAATCCCTGCAGGAATGAAATACATATTAGCGACACTGTGTTCAAAGCCAATGGCGACAAAGGCTGTGATAGGGAAAAAGATGGCGAATATCTTTCCAATTGTTTGGCGGGAGGCCAACGCCATCCAAACCGCCAGGCACACCAACCAATTACATCCGATACCACGCCATAGGGCTTCACTGAAGGAAAGGGTTACTTTATGATAGGCCACTTTTATGGCTGCCACCCCCAGGGCTCCATCCCCTGTCTTCCACAACCCAGAGAAATAGAAGAGAAGGGCCACCAAGATCGACCCAATAAAATTTGCAAAAAAGACCACACCCCATCTCTTGAGCATTGTATTAAAAGAGATCTCCCTTGAGAGAACACTCGAAACCATTAAATTATTCCCTGTGAAGAGTTCAGCCCCTGCAATGACGACCAACATCAGGCCCACGCTAAAAGATGCTCCTCCCAAGATTTTTGTAAATCCGATCCCCCATTTCGAAGCCATGTCAAAGGTGACCGTTGTGGAAAGTAACCCTCCAAATCCAATATAAGCCCCTGCAAGGATTCCCAGGATAAATACAGTAATCCAAGGAGAAGTCGCCTTGGCAACCCCCACACTTTGAGCCACCGTCTCAGCGATCGTTTTAGGCGCCTTATCTTCCAAGGTGGGTACAGGAAATTGCCATGATTTGATAATCCTTTCGAATCTTCCAATGGCTTTTTTCTCCTCCACGACCTTCCGTCTTACAGCCTTTTTAACGACCTCAATGATCTCCTCGGGACGGAAGGGTTTGGCTATATAATCCATTGCTCCCCGCTTCATTGCTTCCGTGGCTCGGCCCACGGTTGGATACCCGCTGATCATCACAATGGCCGAGTTTGGGGAGCGCTTATCAATCTCCTCCACCACATCCATCCCATCAAAGCCTGGCATCATCCAGTCTACCAGGACGACATCAAATGCCTTTTCTGCAACGAGATTAAGCCCTTCCTGGGGATTGGTTGTGGTGGTCACTTCAAACCCCTCGGCTTCAAAGATCTTTCGACAGGATCTCAATACGATCTCTTCATCATCAATGATGAGCATCTTTTCAGCCATAATCTTACCCTCCTGATCTCTTTTAGCCCGCCCCCGTGGGAAAGAGGGTTTTAGTGGAGACCTTCTGTAGTACTTGACGGATGACCCTCATCAATTCGTCAGGTCGAAAGGGTTTGGGAATAAATTGGTTTGCCCCTAATTTCATGACCTCATTTACCGTCTCTTGAGTGGGATAACCACTCATCACAATGATGGGCACTTCTGGTAATTCTTTTTTAATTTCTCTCATCAGATAGAGTCCATCGTATTTTGGCATCTTCACATCGATCAGAAGAAGATCCACCTCAAACGTCTTGATCATCTCTAATGCCTCTTCGGCCCCCGAAACGGTAAGGACCTCAAATCCTTCTGACTCAAGGATTCGACGACAACTCTTGATGACAATGGCATCATCGTCAACGACTAAGATCTTCATAATGTTCAGCCACCTTCTCTTCGATGGGTAACCATACGGTAAAGCTACTTCCTCGGCCCACCTGGCTCTGAACCCAGAGCGTCCCTCCATGGCGCTCCACAATTCCATAAGAAACAGAGAGCCCGAGCCCTGTTCCCTGCCCTACCTCCTTAGTGGTAAAGAAAGGATCGAATATGTTATCGATATGTTCCGGCGGAATCCCGCATCCTGTATCGGTGACTACGATTTCCACGCCTTTCTGTCCGGGGGATTTAGCGGAAATCCCAATCCCCGTGGAGACCGTGATGTTTCCTCCTGGACCGGTGGCATCTAAGGCGTTGATAAGAATATTAAGTAATACGCTTTGCATCTGGTTCCGGTCGAGGGTAATCATGGGTAATCCTTCTCCAGGTTGGAAAGTTAAATCAACCCCTTTGATCAGGGCCTGATTTTCGACCAATGAGAGGGTGTGGCGGACCAAGCGATTAACATCCGTGGGCTCCCGATCAAGTTCAGTCTGGCGAGAAAAATCCAGGAGCCCTTTGACAATTTTTCGGACCCTTTCGGTCTCTTGAGCGATCACCTCTAAATCTGAACGAACTTCTTCCGGAAGATCATTCCGTTTAAGTAACATATGGGTAAACGTAAAGATTCCTGTCAGAGGGTTATTGATTTCATGGGCTACTCCACCCGCTAACTTCCCAATGCTAGCCTGTTTTTCAGACTGGAGGAGTTTGATCTCGCTCTCCACTCTCTGACGTTTATCTCGTTCTTGAAGAGATGCGAGCATCTGACCAAAGGTTTTCTGAAGAACCCCAATCTCCCCTTTTGAGATGGGCCCAAGATCAGGAGAAAGATTTCCTTTAGAGACTTGGATGCTTGCCTGAATCAACTGTTGGACAGGCCGGCTGATCTTACTTGCAATCACGTAACCTAATCCAACGGCTAATCCCATCCCTGCGATGGTGATGAAAATGAAAAGGGAAAGGGCGTTTCTCCGAACGTCTGCATACTTTGCCTCTAAGACCCCCACATAGAGCATTCCTACACGCTGTCCAAAGATATCCTCAATAGGTTCATAGGCCGTGATGTACCAGTCACTCACGACAAAGGCTCGATCGGTCCACTTCTTTCCCTCATTGAGGACGCGTTCCTTCACTTCCTCTGAAGCAATGGTTCCGATCGCCCGAGTTCCATCGGGGGAGATGACATTGGTGGAAATTCGGACATCTCTTAAAAAAATAGTGGCGGTTCCCACACTCCGGCCCTGATAGATTTCATGCTGAAAAAGGGTATCCCTCACCCGATCAACAATCTCCTCACTTCGGTTCAGCAGAACTCCTCCATAAAGGACCCCTAAGAGGTGACCATTTTCTGTCACTGGAACCGCGGCTGCAAGGGCCATTCCAGAGAGTTCTTCATTTTCTGGCCTCGGAGTCGCCCTCTTGGTCGGAAGCAACCGAATGCGAGCGCGTTCTGCAAGGGCGGGATCCTCCGAGAAAAGGAACTCATGACTGAGAACCACTGTGCCAGAAATAGGGACTCGCCTCTGAAGGGCAAGATTGGCAATGGGATTGGGAGGGGGAGTTTCCTTAGGAATGGCATTAGGTCCAATCCGACAGAGGGTCTTCCCCTCTTTTGTGACAATTCCAGCGAAATCCAGTTCAGTCTGTTGGGCAATATTTCTCAGCAGAGGAACTAATTTGGGGGCATCCCCCCGCTCTAAGGCTGAGCGAAACACAGGTCCCACCTGGGTAATCATCAAAGAAACTTTTATCCCTTTAATCCGATCCAGATAAATCTCCCTCGCTGCGTTTAAATCCAAACGGATTCGATTATGGGCTTCATTGAGAACTGCCTGATAAAGGAGTTGACCCCCGACTAATAGAGCTACTCCACATCCTAAGAAGGAGACCCCCAAGAAACTAAGAATTAATTTTGAACGAGTAGAATAGAACAAGGGTCCTAACTTCAAACCGTTCTTATCCTTTCTGCTCTATTTTTTGAAGCACGAGCCTTCTTTCTCTCTGAAAAATTGATGATTTTTGTATGAAGTTTCATCCACTCACTTCTGGCCTTTTGAATCGATGGGTATCGTTTCTCCCGGATATACCCCGCGGCCAAGGCTTCTCGATAGATCCAATTTCCTCGATCCGTCCGAATCAGTACGGTGGTGTACCCCTCGGTTGACCCTAATCCACCAAAAGAGATATCGGAGTATTCTGCTGAAAAATCTGGGCAGACCAGGCAGGCAGGTCTGGCAATGGAATCGATCTCTTCAAATGGAATATGGATCACCCTTCCATCTTTGAGGTAAGCAAAGAAATCCTCCTTGACATTGACTTTGATGACATCCTTCATTTCGAACTCATATTTTTTTCGAATTCGCTCTATCTGAAGATCACTGAAAGAGAAATTCTCCATGCAGAAAAGGCCAAAAAAGTATTTAATCACATCAGAGGGAAGAATCTTGAGCACCTGCATCTTTCGAACCGTGTGAATCTGACAGGGTGTTCCCACCATCGCCACTCGCTCGACCAATCCTTTTCTTAATTCTTTGAGTTGATACATCGCTGGAGAATAAGTGGAGTATTGAGATCCAAGGTCCGCGAGATGATAGGATTCATCATAATGGGAGCCTGAGGCTGAAATGATTTCTTCTCCCGTGGTGGCTAAAAGTGGGGCCCGATGAAAGGGGCCATCGCTTCGAGAAACCAATGCCCCATCAATCATATGATGATCCAGGAGGTAAAGAAGAAGTGAGGTGACCACTCCTCCGTCTGTACACCTCTCTCCCACAGTTGGATTTGTTGTTTGAGCCGAAAGGATATCCCGGACCGCTCCGATTGGAGCCTCCCACCCTGTCTTTCGTTTTAATTCTTCATCCAACTCATGAATATTAGGGCAGATTAAATAACAAATTCCACATCTGAGGCATTTCTCTTCATCCACTAAAATGGGAGTTCCATCTGAACTTACACCGAGAGCCCCTAAATGATCTGCAGAGCAGAAAGAGACGCACCCCCCGCATTTCCCACAGAATTGATACTTCTGCACCTCTTCCATTAAATCCCGAAAAGTCCTTGTTTCTGTTCCCATAAAACTCCCCCAAGTTTTTGGAATCTATCTCCTTATTATATCAGTAATTTTTTTATCTTCAAGAAAATTTCCATTTGTACAAAATCTCACAATGAAATACTTAATCTTTGTGTTAACGTTAACATTATTTAAGACTTATTTCAAGAATAAAAAATCCATTGTTTTGCTAAGTTCTTAGAGGTCCATAGGTTGGATAGAACCTTGAAAAACACTTCTGATTATGGATAAATTTAGAGGGAAAAAGGGCAGAATTTTTATAATTACCATAAATTTTTAGGGGAAAAATATGGGAGAAAACGTATATCAACGATTAGCAAAGCATCTCTCTTCGTTGGGAATGGGTTACCCAGAAAAAGAAGAGCTTTTAGAAATCCTCAAAGAAAACTTTACCCCTCTGGAGGCAGAGGTGGCTTTAGCCATTCCAACAAAGCTCATTCCCCTTGAACCCGTTTCGATTTCGGAAATTGAGCCTTGCCTAAAAATTCCAAAAAAGGAATTGGAATCCATCTTATCCAATCTGGCCCAACGAGGGCTTATCTTTTCTGGAAGATTAAAGAATGGAGAGATGGGTTACTGTCTTCAACAGTTTGGTTATGGCTTTCCCCAGACCTTCTTTTGGAAAGGGCTCAATACCCCAAATGCAAAGAGAATGGCAGAGCTTGTGGCTAAGTATTCCAAAAGGGATCAACTCTATGAGGTTTATGGGAAGACTCAGACAAAAGCTTTTCGCTACATCCCTCTCTCTCAAGCGATTGATCCCGAGAAGCATGCGGTTTTCCCTTTTGAAATGATGAAAGAGGTCATTGAGAGGGCCCATCAAATTGCTGTCGTTCACTGTCCCTGTCGGGTCACTGCTCAGCTTCTTGGAAAGGGATGCAATCACAATCTTGAGAATTGTATCAAGTACGATGAACTTGCCGAATATTTGATTGATAAAGGGATAGGAAGAGAGATTTCTAAAGAGGAAGCGTTGGAGATTATTAAAAAGTCTGAAGAAGCAGGTCTTGTCCATCTCGTGGATAATGCAAGGGAAGGGATAAAGCATACCTGTAACTGCTGTGGATGTTGCTGCTGGTCAGTGGGAACGATCCGAAGAAAAAGGATTCCCAGGGATGTCCTGATGGCGACTTACTTTTTGAGAGAAACGGATAAGGGGAGATGTATAGGCTGCGGAAAGTGTGCAGAGATCTGCCCGATTAATGTGATTAAAATGCAAAATGATTTCCCTGTGGTGGATCAGCAGTGGTGTATTGGTTGTGGGGTCTGTGCGGTTCCATGCCCCTCTGGAGCAGTGAAATTAGTCAGAAGGTCGAATATCCTTCCACCCAAAGATTTTAATGAACTCCATCAACAGATCCTGAAAGAAAGGGAGCCGAAATGATCATAACAAATTTTACTCTTCTCCCCTACCAAAATTCTATGGCTGTACATCCATGATCAAAAAAGATTGGAATTCCGCCTTCGCAATAATGACTTGATTAAACACTATGAGTTCTTAATTTTCTCGAAAATTTGGCCCGAAATTTTTGAGATTTTATCCAGAGTGATCTCCTCTGGATCATTGAAACTCAGCTCTTGCCCGAATGTCTTCCATCCTCTCTTAACCAAAGGATCAAAACTATCCAGGGATTCTTTTTTTAATAAATAGAACATTGTAAAATTAGGGGCAAGATGAAGACCTGTCAGGCAGGCCCTCAGATATGTATAATCGGATCGAAAATTAAAATCTTGATCGGCGATCATCCTCCCTCCCATGACGAACATGGTGGGAAGAAAGACTTTAAATCCTTCACGGATAAAGTACGCCTTGGCCTCTCCTCTATTCCTATAAATTCGTCTCCAAAATATATCCTCACAGATTTCTTTTAGATCGCGATAGAGGAAATAAGTGAGGGGATCTTTTATGCCTTTCCATTCGTTGTAAAACCCTTTCACTGTTGGGGTATCCGATTGCCAGAGAGAATCAAAATACCACCTAAGAAGATAATCGATACTATCTCTGTGAATATATACAACCTTGTCCCCGACCGAGACAAACCTCCTTCCGCTTCTACCATCAATATACTCAAAAAAGGAACAATCTTCTTATCCTCGAGGATGAAATAATTAAAAATCACTTTCTCAGGAATCTCTACTCGATGCTCTCCTTTATCCAGAATTGAAGCCAAGAGATAAGAAACTCTTTTCTTCTCCTCCCATACGTCATATAATAGCCCTTTCTTTATGAAGAAGTTCTGTATCTCTTTTTTGTTTCGATAATCAAAATAACCCTTACCCAAGGAACTCAATTTTTCTCTATATTTTTCCTTAAAATACTCTGCTTCCATGATATCCTTGGGAAAGAGTGAGGTTCTTACCATGTAGTCTGAGTAACAATATTTCTTTAAAATATCTGTGACCTTTTCAAGATGGCTTGTGTAGGTAACAATTGACGAGAAGGCATAAAGAGCGATCAATCCCAAGCAAAGATGAGCATATCTCGAGCCACATATGGATCTTAGCAAATGAATCATTTTCTAAATTAAGATCTTCTCCTTTCAGGATCGTGAGAAATTATTTTCTCTACAAACCCCCTGTGCTTCGATTCTGGAAAGTTAATCAAAAACTTCTCATATACGTATCGGGAAAGATCCTCCCGTTTCATCTTTTCCCGATAAATCTTACCAAGGTGAAGATAGGCTTCCTCCATAAAATGATCCAGGGGTTGGCCACTATTGATTAACGCCTGCAAAGTAATGGCTGAAAGGTCTTGGTGGGAGTGTCTATTCAATAAAAGACTTAGCCTTACCTGATACTTCGCTTCCATAATCTGTAAATACTTTTTCCAGTATTCTATAAATAGCTCCATTGCTTTTTTAGGCTCTTTATCGAGAAGAAGTCTGATGGCTTTTTCATAATGAGCTTTCCCTTCTGCTGAAGCCCTCCACCGAGTCTTTGCCCTTGCAAGGTTAAGATGAAGTTCAGGGTTCTCAGGATCCTCCATGAGCAATTTTTCTAAAGCCTGGACCCCCTCCCCATAACCTCCAAACTCTTCAATGGTGGTTTCGGCTATAAACCGAAGCTTCTCTCTCCTTGCATGAATTTCATAATGGAGATACCTGCAGGCTCCAAACCCGGTCACAAATCCTCCTACATGAGCCCAGAATGCTACATTTTGATGAATACCTCTGATCGAATCAATTCCTCCAATAAAATCCTGAATGAACCAGAAAGGGAGGATAATAAATGCAGGAAGTTTGACTCGAAAGGGCAATAGGAAATCGAATACTAATTTAACTTTTGAATAGTAGCATCGATAAAGATAGATCCCCATGACACCAGAAATCGCACCTGAAGCACCAAGAGATGGGATGAAGAGCTCCTCTCGCAGGACAATTCCAGAGATCATTCCATGAATAAGATTTGCAGAAGTTCCTGTCAAAAAATATAAGAAGAGATAATCTTTCCAGCCCGTTCTGTCTTCCACCGGTGGTCCAAAGACTAATAAAAAAAGGGAGTTAAAAAGAATATGCAAAAAATCTGTATGCAAAAACATGCTGGTGATTAGCTGCCAGGGGTATTGATCTCCGGGAACAGAGCAAAGGTAATGGCCAATCCAGAAATCAATATTATACACATCGGTGCTCAAAGGAATAAAAATGAGCCAGTTCGTGAAAAGAAAAGCGATTGTGACCCATGGAAAACTCTTGAGATTAAGATTTGTTCCGACCGGGATCACCACTGCTCCTTTGGAAGATTCTCTCCTAAATCCTGTTCAGATAAGGATGTTTTATTTGCTAATCTATCGATAGCCATTTTTGACTCAAGGATAAATGGGTGCGATTCACCCAATTGGTCTCTCAAACTTAAAATCTTCTTATACTCATTTAATGCGAGTCCTTTATGACCTAAGAGTTGATAAATTTTTGCCAAATTGAACCTGGGCTCCATTATCATAGGGACTTTTTGTATAATCTCTCGATACAGAGAGATTGCCTGATAATAGTTTCCTTCTCTCACCAGCTTTTTCGCCCTATCCATATCCTCCTGATAAAAATGGTCCTGATAAGAATCCCATCCAGACCCTGATCCATAAATCAGGTCAATAAAAGTTTTGGATATCATATTAAATAACCAAGGGGCTATATAACCAAGTATGAAGGACAGAGGGGCACCGATCATTAACACTTTGGGCTGACGAGAAAAAGAAACTATAATGATTGTTGCCATGAATAAAAAAATTTGAAAGAATATGCGAATCTCACGGTCTTCCATACGGGACCCCTCTTATCTTTCTCCATAATAGATCCGATTTTCCTAATCACACTTTAATCTTTCCAAACTAATTGAAATTATTGCAATTATCTTGCCTAATCAATTTACTTCATTAACTTATTAAAATGTGAACAGATTTGTTTAATCTTTTATCAGCGATCGTATTTTCCATTTTCAAAAAATGTCCGGAATTGTGAATAGGAGACAAAAAATGTCAATTAGAAATCAAAATTATTGGGTGAGTAAACTAAAGGGTCTCTTTCAACGATGTGTTTAGCATCATAACAACACTGGGCATGGGCGATCTTATTTGTTTCAAAAGATCATCTAAACCTCGGTGATATCAACTCCAAAAATTTCTTTCATTAACTTTTTGATCCTTTTATAATCTCTTTTGGAACACCCTTTTAGGTCCTCAACTACAAATCTGCCCGTTCGGTTGTCAATGTAAGAAAAATCCGCTGTATATGTGCCAAGATTATCACCATCCATAATTAAATCCCACTTTGGATGAACCTTGAGGTGTTTAATAAAACCCATTTCTTCCGTAACAGACAATATGAAATATCTATGTGCTTCTTTTTTTGAGGCGAACTTTATACCGTCCACTTCAATCGGTTTCTTTTTAAATTTGAGAATTTTTTTAATTTTCATCTCCACATCATCATCAACTATTTTAAAAAAATAATTCATTACTTTTCTTCTA
>JBDOIB010000102.1:0-5293 GCA_041082155.1 Thermodesulfobacteriota bacterium
GGTGGCTCCACCTCCTGGCATATTGGTGATGACAAGAGGAACAGGAAGCAGTGGTTTTAATCCTTCGGCGACAGCCCGTGCGGCTGTATCGCTTCCTCCACCCACTCCAAAGGGCACAATGATCTCAATCGCCCTCTCCGGATAAGCTGCCTCTACCTTACTCCAACCACTTATTCCCACTGCTAATAAAACAAGAAATAGACTTAAAAACTTTTTCATTTGCCCTAACCTCCTTTCCAAAAAATGGTTTAAACCTGCTCTAAAATAACATAAAATTCCTTAAATGCCAATTTATCCCGGTATTTAAAAATTTTTAGAAAGTGAAAGATGAACGAACTTTTAAACTCTTTGAGGATTTGACAATTTTTGAAAGAAAGGGATAATCTGAGAAGGATGAAAGAGGTGGTGGAGGTTGCCCTCGGGCTACCCGTGGCAAAAACATTCTATTATCTCATCCCCGAGACCATGAAAGATTCCATTCAGATCGGGATGAGAGTTGTGGTTCCATTTAAAGGCAGAAGGGTCACAGGGTTTGTAATCCGACTTCTGGACTCTCCTCCGGAGGACTTGGAAGAAAAGCTGCGGGAGGTGGAGAGCCTTCTTGATGAAGTTCCTCTCATTGACCCTCAGATGCTCCGTTTCTATCAATGGGTATCAGAATATTATCTCTACCCTTTAGGAGAGGTCATTAAGGCCGGACTCCCTCCAGGCCTCGCTCTGAAAAGTCAGTGGATGTTAACTCTAACGGAAGAGGGACGAAAGGTTCTTGAGAAACAGGAAGGTGATTCTGTTCAGAACGAAATTCTTCGTGAGATTGTCAGATGGGGGAAGGTCCCCCTGAAAAAAATACAAAAGACCTTCTCAGAAAGGGTATCGAGAGCTTACTTCTTTGCCTTAAAGAAAAAAGGACTCCTCCATATAGAAGCCGAAATGGAGCGAGGTGAAGCGAAGCCCAAATATGAAATGATCCTCCGATATGAGGGGAAAGATCCTGGAAAAGGACTCACCAAAAAAGAACGAAAGGTTCTCGATTACTTAAAGGACAGGAGGGAGATCTCCTATTCTGAAATAAAAAAGGAGTTTCGGATCTCCTTAGAATCGATCCACTCCCTTAAGGAGAAGGGGTTCATTTCCGTCCATCCAAAAGAGATCTTCCGCGACCTCTCCCAGGAGTCTGACTTAAAACCTTATCCGAAACCTGAACTGACCCTGGATCAAAAAAAGGTTCTTGGGGAAATCATAATGGGAATCCAATCCCGACGATATACTCCCTTTCTCCTCTACGGGGTGACTGGAAGTGGAAAGACTGAGGTTTATCTTCGAGCCATTGAGGAGGTTCTCCTGCAGGAAAGGGAGGCCATTGTCCTTGTTCCGGAGATCTCTTTGACCCCTCAGCTTCTGGCCCGATTCAGGGATCGGTTTGGTGAAACGCTTGCTCTTCTCCACAGTGGTCTTTCCAAAAGAGAACGTTATGATCAATGGAGAAAGGTCTGGAAAGGGGAGGTAAAAATTGTCTTGGGAGCTCGATCCGCTGTGTTTGCCCCTTTTAAAAGATTGGGAATGATCATTGTCGATGAAGAACATGACCCCTCCTATAAACAGGAAGAGAAATTAAAATATCATGCAAGGGATCTCGCTGTGGTGAGGGCTAAAGAGTCCAACGCCGTTCTCCTTCTTGGTTCAGCCACCCCTTCCCTCGAATCCTTTTATAATGCAGAGAAAGGGAAGTACCGGCTACTTCAACTGCCGGAAAGAATAGAAAAGAAACCTCTCCCAAAAGTTGAGATCGTGGACATGAGGAAAGAAGAGAGCCTTTTTTCAGAGGAGTTAAGAAGAGCCCTCGAGAAGAATATGGAAGAGGGGAAACAGAGTCTTCTATTTCTGAATCGGAGGGGATTCTCCAACTTTATCCTTTGTCAAGATTGTGGCTTTACCTTCAAATGCCCGAACTGTAGCGTTACGCTGACCTATCACCTCAGGGAGAAGTCCCTTCAGTGCCATTATTGTGATTTTCGGAGGAAGGCTCCTCGAGATTGTCCGAGGTGTCGAAGCCTTTCCCTTCAAGGAATGGGGGTGGGAACTGAACGTCTGGAAGAAGAGATCAAGGCCCTCTTTCCAGAGGCCTCGGTAAGTAGGATGGATCGGGATACGACCTCCCGGAGGCGTTCCCACCAGAGAATCCTTAAGAGAGTCGAAACCGGTGAGATTGAGATTCTGATCGGGACTCAGATGGTGGTGAAAGGTCATGACTTTCCAAATATTACCCTCGTAGGGGTGGTATCTGCGGATACGTCGCTTCATTTTCCTGATTTTCGCTCAAGCGAAAGAACCTTCCAGCTTCTCACTCAAGTCGCTGGAAGGGCGGGCAGAGGGGGGAATCTGGGAAAGGTCGTGATCCAGACGTTTAACCCCGAGCATTATAGCATCCAGAAAGCAAAAGAACATGATTTTTTGGGATTTTACAAGGATGAAATCCAGTTTCGAAAGGCACTGGAGTATCCTCCCTTTTCAAGGCTGATCAACTTCAGGCTGACCGGAAATAACGAGACGAAAACAGAGATGGCGGCCCGAGAAATGGGAAGGTTTTCTCAGCAACTCATCAACGAGGGTTACGGGAAGGGAGTTGAACTCTTAGGCCCAAGTCCGGCCCCTTTTGAGAAGATGAAGGGGAAATTTAGATGGCAGATGATTGCGAAAGGCAAAAGTCCCATGCTCCTTCATCAGTTCGCCAAAAAATTGTGTGAACCTTTAGAGCCCTATGCCAAGGGAAAAGGGGTACAACTGGATATTGATGTAGATCCAATCTCTATCCTATAATGGACGAAAATAAATTAAAGAAAATAGGACACTGGAATAATGGAATGCTGGGGAAAAATCTACCTTAGGAGAAGATGATGGAGAACCGTAAGGAAGATTACTTTTATCGAGAAAAAGAAACAATGTCAAGGGCGAAGCAGGAGAACTATAAAAAAGAGAGACTCTCTGAAATTCTTCATTATGGCTATGAGCATTCAAAATTCGTTCACGCCTTATTGACCAAAGCAGGGGTGAGACCTGAAGAGATAAAAGAACTGAAAGACCTTGAGAAGCTCCCCATCACGAAGAAAGCCGATCTGGTCAGGGCACAGAGGGAGAACCCTCCTTTTGGAGGATTTGAAACCCTTTCGGTTAAAGAGCTGAAAAGAATCTATATCTCCCCTGGTCCCGTGTTTGAACCCGGTGAAAGAGAGTATAGCGACATCCGATGGGCACAGGCCCTCTATGCAAGTGGTATCCGAGAAGGGGATATCGTTCTTAATACCTTTAATTATCATCTGACCCCTTTAGCCCTCATGCTGGACGAATCGCTCCAGATGATCGGGGCTACAGTCATCCCTGTGGGTCCCGGTAATATCTCCATGCTCATTCAACTCATGCGTGAGCTTAAGGTCACAGGATACATAGGGATTCCCAGTCTTCTGATGTCCATTGTGGAGGCCGCCGAGGGAATGGGACTGAATCCCCAGAAGGATTTCCATCTTCGATCCGCCTTTGTTGGAGCAGAGATGTTTCCTGAATCCCTCCGGCAAAAACTTGAAGCAAAACTCAATATCCAGATCCAGCAAGGATACGGGACGGTGGATGTGGGTTGCCTTGGATACGAATGCCGAGAAAAGAGAGGAATGCACATCCCAGAAGATGTGATTGTGGAAATCGTTGATACTGAGACAGGGAAACAACTTGAGCTGGGGGCAACAGGAGAGATTGTAGCGACAAATTTTATCAAGGCCTTCCCGATGATTCGATTTGCCACAGGAGATCTCTCCTATCTTATCGAGGAACCCTGCCCCTGTGGTCGAACCTCTTTTAGACTCGGAAAGATCCTGGGTCGGACGGATCAGGTGACAAAGGTGTTCGGGATCTTTATTCATCCCTGGCAGGTCGATGAGATCATGAGTCGATTTCCGATGGTAGCCAACTATCAGGTGGTGGTCACAAGAAAAGAGTATCGAGATGAAATGAGGATCTATATTGAATTAAAAGAAGAGACCGTAGAGCGAGAAATGCTAAAAAGAAGATTGGAGAAAGAAATCCTAGAAGTCCTCAAAGTAAAAGGAGAGGTGATCTTTACGGTTCGAGGTGGGATTCCGGATCGAGCCAAAAAGATTGACGATCGAAGGATCTGGGAGTAAGAAACGATGGAGAGTGAACCAAAGATAAAGGTAGGCGGGATTATGGCCTCCAGCGGACTGGCCACCGTCAGTATTCTCTCCTATCCCGATCGGCCAGATATTCCCGGAGTCATTCTCCATGCCATGGGGAGAGAGAATATCAATATTGAATTTGTGGTTCATAATGTGGATATCGAGGGAAGCGGGAATATGACCTTCTGCATAGACCAGAAATACCTGGAGAAAGCCATAGAAGTCTTAGAGAGGGTTAAACCTCTGATTGAGGCAAAGGGCCTCTCCTACCATCCCAACGTGGCGACCATCAGCGTCTTTGGACCTCACTTTAGAGAGAGGCCTATGATTTCAGGATTGATGTTTAATGCCCTTGGACAGGCTGGGATAGAGGTTCTGGCCATCAGCACCTCCATTTCCAGTTGTTCCTGTGTGATCCAGGCAGAACAGATAGAAGAGGCCCTCAGGGCTCTTCATGCAACCTTTGATGCCCCTCATCAGGTGACTAAATTTGCGCCCTGAGACTCTAATTTAAATGAAGGAGGAATCCCACCATTGTGAAGTCTGTGGGAAGGTGATTGACTCCCCATTCTATGAATTCTGTCACCGATGTAGAAAGATTCTCTGTTTCGACCTCACGGGGGAAGGGGCTTCCTGTGCCAAACCCCATCCCTCTCATCTTGGATATTATTACTGTCCGGATTGCCTGGATGATTGCTTCCTATGCAAGGTCTGTGGAAGTTATAAAACAAGGAGGGGTCGTTTCCCCTTAAAGGACCATCTTTGTGAAGATTGTGCTGCCTCTCCCCAACGTGGAGAGGAAGGGTAAAGGAGGGGTTTATGGAAAGGGCACTCGAAAGATTGGCCGATCAGATCCTTGCCTTTGATGAAGCCTCTTTGACCAGCTTAAGAGAGAAATTCCGCCAAAGAATCGAGCAATTCGATGGGACGAAGGAGTGGGAAAGGGCGGTCATTATTTACAGCATCATCAATGCGGTCAGCCTAAAAAACACCCTTTTTAATGAGAATATCTTGAAACGCGAGAGGGAACGATCCTATTTAAGGAGGAAGGATAAGCGAAAAGGGCCTGATCTAAGAAGGATCAAATAGGAAGAAGTCTTTTTTTAATG
>JBDOIB010000109.1:0-1380 GCA_041082155.1 Thermodesulfobacteriota bacterium
AAGGGAGATTTTCATTTCAATAAATTTTTTTCTCTATTTATCTCCTATTGTCTGCAAATTACAATTGGTCTGGTTTTCTTCCTGTCTGTCCAGCCATAGTTTAAGTTCATTGATGAGGATGTCGACAATTTTCAGGGCGGTTTTTAAAGCATCATCTGTTTTGATTCCTCCTTCTATGAGTGTGTCCTGAATTTTCTTTATCAGAATTTCTATCAAGGTTTGCATTTATCTTTCCTCCATTTCCTGTAAGTATCCATCTTTTTTTATGAGTTTTATAACCTTCTCCATTACACCTGTCCTTCTGTGGAATTCCACTCTCAATTTAGCTCGGTTCTCTCCTTCTTCCGGAGTTCGTTTTATCATCAAAACGCAATCGGATTCTTGGCTGATAAAAGAAGAATCCCGGATTGATTCGAAAGAAAGGTTCTCCTCGCTTGCTCCTTTGGTTGTATGGCATAAAAGAAAAATCAAAAAGTTCCCACTGACTGCTAAGGTTTTCAACCTTCGAATAACCTGACCAATTTCAATTGATGGGTTTCTCAATTTTGCAAGGTCAATCAAATAGTGTAGGTGATCTACGAAAATGATCCGTGTGTGATATTTTTGAAACGATTCCCAGACTCGATCCTCAAACCAATTTAAGGCATGGGCCTTTAATTGCTTCGGGAGATAGATTAGAGGCAGTTCAGGAAAGGAATTGAGAAACTGCCGGACCGGCACCTCATAAGTGAACCACAATGGGAAGTAAGATTGTTTGATGAAATTTACAGTTAAACTCTGACCCAGAAGGGTTTTTCCATTCTTTGTGGGGCCAGAGATGACGTAGAGTTCCCCATCCCGAAATCCATCAACAGCCTGATCGAGGGATGGGATGAGGCCTTTGATATTGAGAATTGTCTCAGGACGCTCTTTCAGAAATGTGTCCATCTCCATCGATGAGATCACTTCGTCTGGGCCGTGATAGCTGTTCCAGTTTTCTAATCTCGCTTCTGGCATTTTCTATGTCCTCCCTTATTGATGGGAATTGTTCATTCAGTTCTTTGAGGATTTCTTCGCAAAGATTTTTTATCCTCGCATTCTCTGAAAAGGTTTCTCGAATCCTTTGGAATGTCCCAATTTCTTCGCTCATAAAGCGAAGAGTGTCGAGATCATCTCTGATTCCATCCTCATAATATTTTCGCCATATCGTTTTGGGATCCTCATGCTGATCTAACGGGTATAAAATTCTTTTTTTATTCTCCATGATCACCAACTGAATTTGGGTTTTTGGATAAATTTTTCTTCTATGATTTTGATGGGGTTGGTGTCATTTCGGATCAAGAAGTCAAAATCCGGCTTCCAGCCCCTTGGATGTCCGTCGGTAGGAGGGATGTAGCTTTG
>JBDOIB010000129.1:0-2530 GCA_041082155.1 Thermodesulfobacteriota bacterium
CGCTTGTTTAATCTCCATCCTTTTCTCCTTTTATTCTGCTTTCCCAAACTCCTTCTCGATGGCCTCCATGACTTCATCGGACATCCCATAACTATGTTCTTCGTCCGGGAATTTTCGACTCTTAACTTCGTCTCGATACTGAATGATCGCTTGTCGGATGAGTTGATTCAGATTAATATATTTTTTAGCAAACTTTGGGGTGAAGGTTTCAAACATTCCAAGGACATCATAGGTTACTAATAACTGTCCACTGCAACCGGGGCCTCCTCCGATACTGATCGTAGGAACTCGAAGTTTTTTGGTCACATAGGCTGCAAGCTTTGCGGGAACGGCCTCAAAGATGATGGCAAAAGCCCCAGCCTCTTCCAGTGCTAAGGCTTCTGTTACCACTTTGCGAGCCGTTTCAATGGATTTCCCTTGGACTGTTAAACCCCCCAGAACGCCCACGGATTGTGGATGAAGTCCTACATGTCCCACTACAGGGATTCCCATCTGGACGATAGTTCGTGTTTTCTCAATGTGGTTCGGAGCTGCTTCAAATTTAACCCCATCCACCTTCGCCTCGGTCACGAATCGAGCGGCATTTCTCATGGTTTCTTCGACGGAATATTGAAAGGAGCCAAAAGGCATATCTGCAATGACCATCGTCCGCGTGCAGGCCCTAGCCACAGCGGCGCAGTGAAGAATCATCATGTCCATGGTAGCTGTCAGGGTATTGGGATGTCCATGGACGACCATCGCTGCTGAATCTCCGACCAGAATCATTTCAATCCCCGCATCATTGATCTGTTTGGCTATAGGGTAATCGTAAGCGGTGAGCATAGTAATAATTTCTCCCCGATCTTTCATCTCCTGAATGGAACGAACGGTCAATTTTTCCTGTGCCATAAATTCCTCCTTTAATTTATTTTAAAAATAATTTTTCCGGTGGAGGCAGATTCTGCCAGGTCAAAGGCCTTCTCATATTCCTCTAAGGGAAAACGATGGGTGATCACTCCTGAGAGATCCATTTTTCCAGATAAAATCAAACTTTGAGCGGTCCACCAGGTATCCCACATAATCCGTCCGGTTACTCCATAAACAGTCGCTTCCTTATAGATCACATTATTGACCACATCCCACTCGACCGAACCCGGGAAGAGTCCTACCAGAATAATCTCCCCGCCTCGTCTCAGAGTTTTTGTTGCTTCATTGAGCACCCCTTTATTCCCTGTCAACTCCACCACCACATCAGTTCCAAATCCTTTTGTAATTCGATTTACTTCTTCCACCACATCAACCTTTTTCGCATTAAGGACAATATCTGTTCCCATTTTTTTTGCCAGATCGAGCCTTTCTTGACTGATATCCACACCTATCACATACTCTGCTCCACTGAGTTTGGCCACCATCTGGGTGTAGATCCCGATCGGACCACAACCCAAAACGATTACCTTTTTCCCGGCGGGTTTTGTTTTGGCAAGAGCGTGTACCCCGATCCCAAAAGGTTCCATCGTGGCTCCGATCTCATAAGGAATAGAGGGATCAAGTTTCCAGGCACAAGCCGACGGGAGAATCGAATATTCCGCAAAGGCTCCATCCAGGTGGACTCCCAGAATCTTCATGTCTTTACAGATATGCTGAAGACCGGTTGTACATTGAAAACAGTGACCACAGGGGACATGGGTCTCAGCTGCCACACGGTCTCCCGGGCTGAAGTTTTTTACATTCTTTCCCACCTCAATCACTTCACCCGAATATTCATGTCCAAATAGAAGGGGGAGCTTAATTCTTGAGGCAGCATATTCGTTCCACTGATAGATATGAATGTCGGTTCCACAGATGGCCGCAGCTTTCACTCTTACCAACAAATCGTTTTCTCCTATCTTAGGAAGAGGAAGGTCTGTGAAAGTTGCTCCTCTTTCGGGCTTATCTTTAATGAGAGCTTTCATTCATTTTTCTCCTTTACCCTTTCAGGGCTTGGAGGGGTTAACATTTCAAGGGTTCTTTCCAGTGCATCTTCTTTTCCAAATGCCCCTGCTTTTGTCACAATGGTGACTCCATTCCAATCTCCCTCTACCAGATGCCCTTTGACGATCCCCTCAAGTAGTTCACCTTCTATTTCAATTTCTTTAGGTCCAAGGACATTGATCATATGCTGGGCTGTCTCACCACCGGTTAAAAGAATAGCAAGTGTTCCTGGGTGAATTCGGGATTTTTTGAGCGATTCTAACGCAATGGTAGCTAAAATTTTAGTAATCCTATCAGTAGATTCTTTTGGATTTAACATTCCTTGAGGACTCCTAAATATACAGACCCCGCTTGATAAAGATTTTGCAATCTTTTCAACCAATTTCTCTCTTTCTTCTTTTGTTTTTGACCAATCTTCAAGAATTAATTGAAGAGGGAGCTCATAAGAGGGAATTCCCCTTTTTATTAATCGATCTAACTGCTGATGGGTGACACTGGAGGCTGTTCCACTTATTAGAAAGATGTTTTGAAAAGATTTCACTTTTCTGGGAAGAGATTCTTTTTTCGGAAGACTCAATTG
>JBDOIB010000161.1:0-1035 GCA_041082155.1 Thermodesulfobacteriota bacterium
ATTCGTCCCTGAGGAGACTCTTTTGAAGGAAATCGTAAATCGCCTTCGATATCGAGATTAATCGATCCCTCCCATTCTGAAGTAATTCGAGCGGGGTTAAGGGTGTTCGCCTGAAGGGATCCCTTTATGGAGAAACCTTCTTTCCAGTGAATAGCTAGAGCTCCCTTGAATCTTCCATCCAAGAGTCTTCCTTCAAGGAATTGGAAATGAGCTCCTTCGAGGGAACCATTAAATTTCCCGGAAAGGTTTCCTGAATACCATTTGCCCTCTGAACTTTTAACATGAATCTCCCCTCGATAATCTGAAGGGCTTCCCTCGAAGGCGAGGGTGCCCGAAAATTGAGCAGGAAGGCCTAATTCCCTGGAAAGGTCTAACTCCATAAAATGAGAGTTCAATTTCAGGAAAATCCTTTTGGTTGAAAAAAGGATTTGACCCTTTCCTATCCATTTCCCGGGTCGATCCGGCCTTGAAAGACGAAGATCTCTAAAAAAGAGACTCTTGGGGGAAAACCCGATCTCTCCTTCTAAGGAAATCTTCTTTATCGAACCGGATCTTCCTTCTACGAAAATATTTCCCCACATCTGATTCGGGATTCTTCCTTGAAGAATCCTTGAATTTAAATAGAGATTGTCTATATCCATTATCTGTTTTGAAGGGAAGACCTCCAGGCGAAGGTAAAGAGTGGGTCTTAAAAGACCCATTTCGATATTTCCCTTAACTTTTAGGAGAGGAGCTTTCATCTCCATCTCCTCTCCCACTAAAATCCCATCCCTCCATTGGAGATGACCTCTAAAACTTTCAATGAAGAGAGAGCGTTCGCTTCTCCGATGGTAGGAAAATTCCTTCACCATACAATTTTTTATTTTTCCATTGATCCAAAAAAGCACGCCGGGCACCCTCGGCCATTGAAACTCGAAGGGGGTCTCGCTTACCCCACGATGGTCCTCAATTCGAATCCCTTCTAATACTAAATTCTTCACCTCTACCCTTCTTAAAAGAAGAAGAAGGGGATTCCAATGGATCTCAACCAGATCC
>JBDOIB010000180.1:0-3724 GCA_041082155.1 Thermodesulfobacteriota bacterium
AGGAGAATGGGTCTGGAACAATGCAAAGCCCCTCACCGTTTTGGTGGGATTGAAGAACGGAGGATACAGACTCCCTTTAATTGAGAGAATAATATTTAGTTTTATTAAACTGAACTCTGAAATTTTATCTATCTTTCATCCTATCTACTTCTTTCTTTTAATCATTGGCCTCATGAAAAGATTTTTATCTTCTCTTAAAGAGGCTGAAAAATATCTTTTAATCTTAATCGTAACCCATTATATTCTTCTTTTCTTACTAATTCTAAATTTTACAGATTGGAACTCAACACAAGGTGAGAGAATCTGGATGTTTAGTGGCAGACATGTATTGCCTTTATTAATTTTTTCTATTTATTGGGCTGGAGATGGGTTGAATGGCATTTCTCGATGGTTAATAAAAAAATTTGAAGGAAATAAACTTGTTTTACGCTATCAGGGAAAAATAATAGGAATATTGTTGCTAACCGCAGTTTTTGCTGTTGTTATTCCTAAAACTCTAAAACCACAGCGTTATGAGCGAATCACTGAAAAATGGGCCGGAATTTGGATCAAAAACAATTTTGGAGATGGAGCCTATATTCTTACGACCCTCCCTCGGATAGCTTACTATGCAAATGGGAAATTAGAGTTGATCAATCTTAAGAAAGAGAATTTTGAATTTAATCAGTTCGATCTAATGAACCCAAAAGGGCTCCTCTTAGTCTTGAAGGAAACAGAAGCTCTCTCGCTGCAACAGGAATTGTTGAAAAGGCATTTTAAAGAAATCAAACGATTTGAATTTGACGGAATGGAAAGGATCGTTCTTTTTCAAAAATATAAAGAGGGATAGGATCTGAACGCCGTCTTAATTAATATCTTCCGGGTATCTCACCTTCTTTTCTCCAACTCTTTCTTAAGGCCTTCTATTTTATTCTTAAACTCTTCACTTACTGCTCGAGATTGAATGTGGTCTGTAATCACATGAGGAGTCATCATGAGGATCAATTCTGTTTTCTTAGTTGTATATTCTTGACTTCCAAAAAGGGCACCAAGGATAGGGATTTTGCTAAGCAAAGGAACACCTACCTTTTGCGTATTTTTTGAATCTTCAATTAGGCCCCCGATGACAATAAGCTGGCCTTCGAGAACAGAAAGGACCGTCTTCGCTGTCTTTTTTCGAAAATAAGGAATATTGGGAAGGCCACCAAGTGCAGTGGTATCCACACTACTGTCTTCAATAGTTAATTCCATTGTCACCAATCCCCCATCACTGATTCTCGGGGTGACCGTAAGGATAATTCCCACATCTTTATACTCAATTGTTCCTTCCACAACATTGGTTGTGGCAGTGGCGGTAGTGGTATAAGTGGTGGTGAGTACAGGTTGGGAAACTCCTATTTGAATTTTTGCCTCTTTATTGTTAGAAGCAAGTAGATGCGGAGAGGAGATGACCCTTAGTCTACCGTCAGAAGCTGCAGCCTTAATAGCAGCAGAAAATCGTCCAGCTGCCTCCACAATGGAATATCGGATTCCAGAGGTCAAGGCTGGGATCGTCGTCGGGGGAGTAGCACCCAAGATGACCTCTTGCATATATCTCCCATGGGAAATCGTATCTAAGAATCTTGACCATTCAACACCAAATTTTGTTGAATCATCCAAAGTGATCTCTGCAAGAAGAACCTCGATCAGAACTTGTTTGGGATAAAGGTCAAGTTTTTTTATAGTTTCAAGAATAACTTTATAATCTCGAGGTAGTGCCCGGATGACAAGAGCGTTGTTTGTTTCATCCACTACAATAATGATCTCTCCCTCCGGGACAGCGGCTTCAGCCTCTTTTGGGGCAACGGTTGGAGTGGGGGTGGGAGCAGGAGTTGGGGTAGGAGTTGTAGGTTTCACCCCTCGGGGTGGAGTGGGTTCAACCACCTTTTCTTTAAACTCTACTTTTTTTTCTTTTGAAGGAACAAAGACCTGCTTCAGCACATCTGCAAGATCCTTCGCCTTTCCATTCTGAACATAATAGATAAAAACCCCCGGTTTTGTTCCCTCTGCAGGGGCAACATCTAACTGTTTGAGCCAGGCCTCAACCTTTTCAAATATTTCTGGTATCCAGCTTACTACTAATAAGGAGTTTATTCTCGTAATAGGGGTGAAAGTGATTCCCACTCCCCGTCCTGTTTTTATAGAAACCTCAAAAGAGGAAAAGATTCGTTCCATTTCCTTAGCAATCTCAGTAACATCCGCATTCAGAATGGGATAAATTCTGACCTTCAGATCGGCAAAGAAATCGATATCGAAGATTTTTATAATTTCAAGCGATTTTTTTATATTCGAAGCAAGGTCCCCAATAATCAAAATATTATGACCAGGATGTTCGATGATATCCGCTCCATCGGAAAGAAACGGTTTTATCATTTTTGAAGCCTCAGTAACAGGGATAAATCTAAGAGGAATAATTTGAATGGTATATCTTTCTTCAGAAGATAGTCTTTCAGAGACTCCCGGGGATGAAATGGGAGGGAACCCCTTTTTTGCTTCACTAAAAGGAACAATTTCATAGAGGGTCTCTTTCTTTATGGCTGTTGCCCCGCTTAATTTAAGAATTGAAAAGAATACAGGCCACACTTCTTCTCCTGATAAAGGGCGTGTAGTATGGATGTTGACCACTCCCTTCACACGAGGATCAATAAGATAATTGAATTGAAGAACCTCGGCTAAAACTTTAATCACTTCGTAAAGATCTGCATTGTCAAAATTCAATATGATTCCCGAAGACTTAGGTTTCTCTGGTGTGGGGCGGAGAGGAGTCTCCTGGGAGAGAGGTTTCTTTTTCTCTTCCTCTCCTTTTCTTGGAAGGACAGGAAAAGGTTCCTTTATAGGCTCTTGTTGTTCTGCCCTGGCCGGAGTCTCTGGAGTCACTAATTTTTCCTTAGTTTCAAAAATTTCAGGGACTGGAGAGGGTCGTTCCCTCTTTATCACTTCGGGTGAAGGAGGTCTTATTTCAGACTTTATCGAAGAACATCCACCTGCTGAAAAAAAGAAAATAAAAAGAAATATAAAAAGTAAAAAACTAAACTTTGTTGGTCTCCTCATTTCCATTCCTTTCTCCTTTTAAAAAATTCTTAATCACTTTCAGATGGTTTAGGACCCCACCATGTCCTGGGTCTCCTTATGGGTGTTGTAGAGGGTGTTACAGGGGTTGGGAGTGGACTCCGGATGGTTCCTTCTCGAGGGGGTTGAACTGGAACCTCTCTTGGCTTTTCTAAAATCTTCTCTTGAGGTGGAGGAGATGCGGGTTTGGGGGGTTCGGAAGAAGGAATTGCAGAAGTAATAGTCGAAGGTTTCACTTCTGTTCTGGTGGCAACTCTCTTTTTTGGAGACTTTGGATCATAAAGAAGGACCTCGAAGGAATCTTCCTCACTTTCCAGAAGGATTCTGTCAGGAAAGATCTTCGAGATCTTATAATCCCCAAGCCTATCTCCTGTCTTCACCCTCATCGTCTCCCTTTCTCCAGGAAGAAGTTTTCTTCCCACCTGAACCACCAAAGCAGATTGGTAATCCTCCCGATAAACAATTCCATGAAGAATGACCTGTGGGCGAACGATTGGTTTTTTTACATCCCCTTTTCCAGTTGAAGACGGGGGTGGAAGCAAAGGGAATTCTTTTCTCTCAGGGTGAAAAATATTTTTTTCCGAAATTCCGATCAAAGCCTCCAGTGACACAGACTTTCTCTCCTCGAGAATTTCCT
>JBDOIB010000219.1:0-3244 GCA_041082155.1 Thermodesulfobacteriota bacterium
AGGACTGGAAGTGGTTCCAGTATTGATTGGCGCTTTTGGGATTCCTCAAATTATTCAAGTTATTCGGGATCAACTTGCTGTAGGAGAGGCCAAACGATTCCAGCGAGTCTTACCCGAACTTCGTATCATCGCAAGACATATCAAGACGATTGTCCGATCGGCCCTTATTGGAGTGGGAATTGGTGCAATTCCAGGAATCGGGGAAGATATTGCAGCATGGGTTTCCTATGGTACAGCAAAAAAATCTTCTAAAAATCCAGAAATGTTTGGAAAAGGAGCTTATGAAGGAGTAATCGCCTCTGAAACAGGAAATAATGCATGTATTGGTGGAGCCATTATCCCTCTTTTAACCCTTGGAATTCCTGGAAGTCCTCCAGCGGTCATGCTTCTTGGTGCTTTGATGATCCATAATGTAACCCCAGGACCCATGCTTTCTATTGAACATCCGCATTTTATTACTGAGATTACGGCTATCCTCTGTTTAGCCTCTATGGCAATGTTCATCAGCGGACTCATTCTTTCAAAACAGGTCGTAAAGGTTCTTCGAATCCCGCCTCCTGTTTTCATGCCCATTGTGTTAATTCTTTGCGTTATTGGTTCTTATGCACTTGGAACAAAGGTTATTAATCTTTATCTCATGGTCCCGGTCGGAATTTTAGCCTATTTTATGCAGACCATGGGTTATCCCATTGCTCCCCTAGTCATCGGAGTGATCTTGGGACCCATGGCTGATGAAAACCTTCGTAGAGCACTAATGGTCTCTCAAGGAAGTTTTCTCCCTTTCTTTACCCGACCGGTATCCCTTATTCTATTAATAATCATCGTCTGGATGTTCATAAGTCAAATCCCTGTAGTGAAAAGAGGGATAGGATCATTAAAAGAGAAGATCTTAAAAAAGAGAATCATAGAAATTGCTGGGAAGTAAAAGAAATATTTTTTACGGATTTAAAAATTCCTTTTTGAGGAAAAAAAATTAGGAATAAAAGAAGGTCAATATGGATGAACTAATGATATCCGTAGCTCCCCATCCAGGTGAGAGGGTAGGGAAATATAAAAATCTCCCGAATGTTCCAGAGGAGGTTTATCAATCCTATAACGAAGGTGCATCTATTGTCCATCTCCATGTGAGGGATGAGAAGGGCCGACAGGTGGTGAATCCTTCTCTATTTCAGAGACAAATCAAAGAAATTCGATCCCTCTGTCCCATCATTATTGAGGGCTCAACCGGAGGAACTACGGAACATACACTTCGAGAACGATCTGTATCAATAACGATTCGGGGGGTGGAATTAGGATCCCTCAATATGGGATCGATTAATATGAATGGAGGTGTTTATAAAAATCCATTCAAAGAAATTAGGTACTATGCAAAAAGAATGAAGTCTCGTAAGATCAAGCCCATCTTTTATATCTTCGATCTTTCCATGTTTCATAATGTGTTACGCCTCAAGGAAGAGGTTCCTTTCTCATCCCCTGATATATTTGGTCTTATCTTTGATATTCAGGATGGCTTACCTTTTAAAAAGAGATACCTCGAATTTTTTATTAAAGAACTCCCAAAGGGTGCCCTTTGGTTTCTCCTTCGTCACCATAGTCGGGGCTGGAGGGATTTCCGGGATGCTTTAGAATTGGGTGGGCATATTCGAGTAGGATTTGAAGATAGTCCTTTTTTAACCACAGGGGGAAAGGCTAATTCTAACGCCGAGTTGGTGAAGGAGATCATAAAAGCAGCAAAAGCCATTGGCCGAAAAGTGGTCAACCCTGAAAGAGCCCGGGAAATTCTCGGAATAAGGAGATAGTAATATGAAATATCGTTTACTTGGATCCTCAGGATTGATGGTTTCCAGATTAGCTTTAGGAACGATGACTTTTGGAGTGGCCGAGTGGGGTTGCGATGAGAAGGAAGCTCATCGGATAATGAAAAAATATATGGATTCAGGGGGAAACTTCCTAGACACTGCGGACGTCTATGCTGGCGGGAAGGCGGAAGAAATCATCGGAAACTTTCTACCAAACATAAGTCGAGATCAGGTAATTATTGCTTCAAAATGCTATTTTCCTGTAAGCAACACTCCTAATGCTTATGGTCTCTCTCGAAAACACATCATTGACTCCTGTGAATCGAGTCTAAAACGAATGAGAACCGATTATATTGATCTATATTATATTCATGGACCCGATCCTTTTACACCTCTGGAAGAAACGATGCGTGCCTTAGATGATCTCATAAGACAAGGGAAAATCCGTTATCTCGGGTGTAGCAATCTGTTTAGTTGGCAAATTGCCAAAGCAGTTGGAATCTCTTCCCAGATGAAACTTGAAAAACTAGTTGCAGCTCAATACCTCTATAATTTAATCCATCGTGAACTGGAAAGAGAAGTGATTCCGTGTGCCATGGATCATGGCCTTGGGCTTGTGTGTTACAGTCCTCTTGGAGGTGGACTATTAACGGGGAAGTATAAGGGGATGACGGAACCCGCAAAAGGAACCAGACTTGCATTTCGAACACAGATTGACGGTCCAAGATTCTGGCATTCGAAAGGGTTTAAAACCGTTGAGATCCTTGAAGAGATTTCAAAGAAGTTCGGAATTCCCATGGAGAAGCTTGCTATTGGTTGGCCATTAAAACGGAAGTTTGTTTCATCAGTGATTATTGGTGTTAAAAATCAAGAACAACTCAAAGCCAATTTAGAAATGGGAGATTGGGATTTGCCAGATGAGGTCTGGAACGAGATTGAAGAGAAGACAAGGCCAGATGAAGAATATTTAACCTGGTTTAATAAAAGAAATTATGAACGGTTCTTTTCTGCCGTGGAATTCCACCATGAGAAGTTCGAACTTCCATAAATAATTTCACAAAAACAAGATGAAATCCTTTAAGCCACTCATAGGGATTAGTGTAGGAGATCCGGCAGGGATCGGGCCTGAGATCACTGCAAAGGCATTATCTCATGCTGAAATATATCAACTCTGCCGGCCTCTGGTAGTAGCTGAAATGGAAATGATGAGGGAAGCTATCGGGTTTTCAAAACTTAATCTTTCCCTCCACCCTGTTTCCTCCCCAGGAGAAGGCCTTTATCAATTTGGAACGATGGACCTTATCGATCTTAAAAACATCGATGGAAGATCAATCCGACATAAAACGATTTCAGCCGAATACGGTCGTGCCTCTTTTGAGTATGTGAAAAAAGTGATCGAACTTGCCGTAGCAAAGGAGATCGATGCTACTGTAACTGGGCCCATT
>JBDOIB010000237.1:0-1596 GCA_041082155.1 Thermodesulfobacteriota bacterium
TTTCCATCTTCTGTTTTCAGGAATTTTTGTATTTCTGGCTGGCTTCTTGATAGAGCGAGAAAGAAAAAACCAGAGGCAATCCGAGGCAGAGCGCTATCTCACCGGACTGGGCCTGGCAGCGACAACGATTGTCCACGATCTGAAAAATCCTTTGATCACCATTTTGGGATTTGCAAAGCGCCTCCGTGATCGAAAGACAGATATGGATAAGGCAATCCAGATGATTCTCAATTCAGCCGAAAACAGGAAGAGGATATTGTCCATATTGTCCGTCAGGCATGCGAATCGTGCAGGATAAAGGCCGAAGAAAAAGGGGTAACCTTGATCTTGGATCTCCCCGGACAATCCATCCCCGTCCCTATGGATGCCTTCTATATACAAAGAGCACTGATCAATCTCATCGACAACTCCATTGAAGCTTCGTCCAAAGGTCAGAAGGTTGTGATTACTGCACGGAGAGAGAAGGATACCGTGATAATCCAGCTGAAAGATTTCGGTTCCGGGATGGATCAAGAGACTGTTGAAAACATTTTCGTCCCTTTTTATACAAAAAAGGATAGGGGAACAGGACTCGGGATGGCTATCGTTAAAAAGATTTTGGATGGTCATCACGGGAAGATATTAATAAAAAGTCGGCAGGGATTTGGAACGGAGGTAACGATTAGTTTACCTTCTCACACATCCATGAATCAAAAATCTAGGTAATTATAAACACGAGGAGGTTGAAAAATGAATGGATCATCTTTAAGAGGGGCATGGAAGATTGGGACGGTGATGGGAATCCCCATACGAATTCATTTTTCCTGGTTAATTGTTTTTGGGCTGATCACCTGGCTCTTATCCTCTCGATATTTCCCTCAGGTCACCCCGGATCTCCCATTTGTTTCATACTGGGTCAGTGGAATCCTGGCAGCCCTCCTTCTCTTCGCATCGGTTGCTTTTCATGAACTTGCCCATTCGTGGGTGGCCCAAAAATATAAACTCAAGATTGAAAGCATCACCCTTTTTATCTTTGGAGGCGTGGCTCAACTCAAAGGGGAGCCTCCTCATCCTCGGGCAGAGTTCTGGATCGCCATTGCCGGGCCTCTTTCCAGTTTTTTCCTTTCCGTTGTCTTCTTCTTTCTCACGATAAACACGACAGGGGGAAGTAAAGCCCTTTTCGCCTACCTTGCCAGACTCAATCTGATCCTTGGGATTTTTAATCTTATTCCCGGTTTTCCGATGGATGGGGGGAGGGTTCTTCGCTCAGCCATCTGGGGAAAGAAGAAGGACTATTTTTATGCTACCCAGAAGGCCTCTTCGGTCGGGAGAGGCATTGCCCTGTTTCTGATCTTTTTTGGTCTTTTCTCCATTTTTACGGGAGGGCCTGGCGGAATATGGTTGATGTTTATCGGTTGGTTTCTCTATAGTGCGGCTCAGGCGAGTTACCAGCAGGCCACTCTTCAGGAGATTCTTTCAGGAATCAAAGTCAAAGATATTATGGTGAGGGAGATGCAGACACTCGATCCATCGATTTCTCTGGATGAGGCCGTGGATCGGTACTTTCTTAAATATGGATATGGAGGGTTTCCGGTGATGGATCGAGGGAAGTTTCTG
>JBDOIB010000240.1:0-18576 GCA_041082155.1 Thermodesulfobacteriota bacterium
CCCATTGCCGGATTCATCAGTAAATGGTACCTCAGCCTGGGAGCCATTCAATCCGGACATCTCATTTTCTTAGCCCTTATCCTTATTGCCTCACTTCTGGATGTTGTCTACTTTTATCCCATTATCCGAAAGGCTTTCTTTGAGAAGATTCCCCATCATGAGGTCTTCGATGAGAAAGAGTCCAAGGTAGAGCTCTTTCCTGAAAAGCCTCGGAATCTTGAACGAAGCCAACCTCTCTTCTTATTTTTAATTCTTCCCATTGGAATTACAGCGATTCTATCCATTCTCCTTTGCCTATTTCCCAATCTTTTTCACTTTTATCCGCTCGCCCATAAGGCAATCGAAAATCTTTTAGGGAGATAAAATAATGCGCATCGTTAGAACCTATCCCAAAAAACTACTATGGAGACTCTACTGGATCGGTCTTATTCTCACCCTCTTCTTGGATCTCCTATGGCTTTATTCCAACAGATTTCACTATCACTTTCCCTTTCAATATTTGCCTGAATTTTTTGCTTTATTTGGTTTCTTAGGCTGTATGATTTTAATTTTAGTCGCCAAAGCAATGGGTTTATTTATTGTTAAAGATGAAGACTATTATGAAAAACGATTAAGGCGGTAAGACGAAATGGAATGGATTCATCCAGGATTGGTCATCCTTTTTGGAGGCCTTCTGATTCCCTTCATTCGATGGAGAAAAATTAAGTTAATCTATTTTCTCCTCCTGCCGGTGGCTGGATTGATTCTGCTTCTCCTCACTTCTGGAGAGGTATTTGGGCCCGTTCCTCCCTGGCCCCAGGCCCTTTTAAAATGGCGAATCCAGTTTTTAGAATATGAACTTATTCTGGTCAAGATTGATAAGCTCAGCATGGTCTTCTCTTTTATTTATGTCATTGCGGCCTTCTGCATGAATTTATATGCCCTTGGAGTAAAAAATGATTGGGAACATGTGGCCGCAATGATATATGTGGGAAGTTCCATAGGGGCTATTTTTGCGGGTGATTTCTTTACGCTCTTCTTCTTTTTAGAAATCATGTCCTGGTGCCCTGTCTTTCTCATCTGGTTCAGGGGGACCAGAAAATCGATGGGAGCTGCCATTCGCTATGCCCTCTGGCATCATTTCAGCGGGGCCTGCATTTTGGCCGGAGTGGTCATGCATCTTCATCGAACGGGTTCTCTTGAGATCGCTCATCTTCCCTGGGGATGGGGTGAAGAGTATCTGGGATACAATCTGATGCTTCTTGGATTTATCATTAACTCCGCCACCACTCCCTTTCATTCCTGGCTTTCGGATAGCTATTCAGAAGCCACCCCGAGTGGGTCCATTTATATGACCGCCTATACTACTAAAACAGCGATCTACTGTTTGGTGAGAACCTTTTCTGGGGTTCAGCTTCTAATGTGGATGGGCGCCATTCAGGCAGTCTTTGCCCTCTTTTTAGCCGTTTTGGAGAATGATGGGAGAAGGCTCTGTTCTTATCATATCATTTCTCAGATTGGGTATATGGTCGCAGGGGTAGGAATAGGAACCGAAATGGCCATTAATGGGGCCGTCTCTCATGCCCTCTGTCATATCATTTATAACGCGCTTCTTTATATGGGAGCTGGGTGCGTTCTGGTGGTGGTTGGAACCGCGAAATTTAATGAACTCGGTGGTCTCTATAAATATATGCCAATCTCTTTCTGGCTATATATGATCGGTGGCTTTTCAATCTCTGGATTTCCCCTCTTCAATGGATTTATCAGCAAAGTCATGACGATTGAAGCAGCCGAACGGATTCACCACATTCCAGTCTACTTCCTCCTCGAAGGAGCCACTGTAGGGACATTTCTTCATACAGGGCTCAAACTTCCCTGGAATATGTGGCTGAAGGGAATGGACGAGCCCACTCCTTCAATTCGATCAAAGCTTAAAGACTCCCCTCTTAACACGCCCATTTATATGCTTTTAGGGATGGGGATCCTTGCCTTTCTCTGTATTTTTATGGGAGTCTATCCCAAAATCCTTTATGATAGACTCCCTTACCCTGTTGAATTTGTTCCTTTTACCTTAACCCGAGTCTTTTCCCATATGCAGTTGTTTATCTTTACTTTTCTTGGTTTTTGGGTCCTCAGAAAACTTGTCCTGGGATACCCTACCTATACATTGGATACGGACTGGTTTGCTCGAATAGCCGGCCACTGGGTGATATGGTTCTGTGAAAAACCATTGATGGCCTTTGCTGATTATGTGGATCGGAAAGTAATGGAGATGGTTCGGTTCTTTGTCTGGATGAGCCGAAATCCTGCCCTGGCATTAAGAATTAAGAGAGAGGAGATGGGCTTAAAGATGAAAAGTCTCTTTGCCAATCCCTCCCATCGAACGGAATGGGAACTGAGACTTGCAGAGAAAAAGAAAAACTATCCCGGGGAACTACCGAGGCTTGGCGTAGGGGGCTCGCTCTTCTTGATCCTTCTGGCCCTTTCTCTTTACCTTATCCTCTACCTCATCTCACTGGAATGAAACCCTTACTGTAATTCCTAAGGGGTTTAAAAAATATCGGCTGAAAAGATATAGATTTCTGTATCTTTATCCCTCCAGGCATTGGAAGGGAGGCCTGCCTTCTGGCAGGTGTGCTCTAAGAAGGTTTGGCGGTCCCATCCATACTCGGTCGCTACCTGTGGGAGGAGAAGTCCTGAAAACCATCCCTTCTTGATATAGATTCCATGTTTTCCCACCTCGATCTCATTGATATCCGTGATCTTTTTAAGAGGGGTCAAGACCGAGATTTCGATATCAAGCTCTGGGAGTTCCTTTTCAGTCACGGGGTTGAATCTTGGATCACGGAAGGCCGCCGCCTCAGCCATCTCTTCAACTGTTTTGTAAAGTGGTCCATGGCCTTCAATATATCCAATACATCCCCTTAGTTGACCTCTTTTATGAATAGAGACAAAAGCCCCTCGATTCTCTTTTAACGCAGGCGAGTCCACCTTAAATTCAGGCACAGGTTTCCCTTTCACTTTATTCTCAATCACCGTCTTTGCAATCTGATGAAGGATCTTTTTGTCCTGTTCACTTAATCCCAAATCCACACCTATTTTTTTCTCTCCTTTCATCTTGGTTTCTCCTCCTTTGGTCCTAAGAAGGACGGCCGAAGTATATCCAACCACACGACTCCGATCTCCTGTCACATCTCCCGAATTAAGATATTTGAGAACTTTTACTCGATTGGCTCCTAAGGCTCTGGCAGCTAAAAGGACGGTCACGACAGGACCTCCTCCGCAGGCTTCACATCGCCCTTTTTTAAGATCCTGGGACAATCCCTCAGGATCAAATCTTTCGAGATGCTTGAGCACAATCTGGTCCAAACGAACGGCCTCCTCATACCCATGGAAATGGGAAAGGTCTGTACTGGCTACCAGAAGAACCTTTTTCCCCTTGACCGTTTCTGAAATAGCTGTGGCCAAGGCCTGACAGGTCTCCCAGCTCCAGTAAGGTTCCATAATAATGGGAACCAGTTTAAATGTTTTTAAGACAACTTGGAGAAAAGGGATCTGAACTTCGAGAGAATGCTCCTCTCGGTGGGCTTCCGGAATAAATTTAAGCCCGTTCCACTTCGCCATCATCTGCTTAGAAAGCCCAACATCTACGGGGACGATTCCGAGCGGGGTCCGATATCCTCCTCGGTCATAAATAGAAGCTCCTTTAAAGTCCATCCGATGGCTTGGTGCAACAACCACCACAGAATCAAAGGACAAGTTTTCAATCCATTTATAACCATAAGCGGCGACTTGCCCCGAATACATATAACCGGCATGGGGTGAAATGAGCCCTATGATTTCCCCATCCACAGTCTCTTTCCTTACCTTCTCCAGATACTTTTTGATCTCACTCAAAAGAGTGGCTGGATGCTCAGGGTAAAACATTCCTGAAACGGCAGGCTCTCTCATATCACCCATATCAACCTCCTTTCCCCTACGGGGAGGCTGAGCCTCACAACCTATCTCCATGAAAAACAGCAGGCTGATCATCAGAGGAAGAACTCTTTTGATCCGCTCCATCCAATCATCACCTTCGACTGTCCAGGAGCAACGTCACAGGACCGTCATTAACAAGATGAACCTCCATCTTGGCCTGAAATTCTCCTGTCTGAACCGGAATTCCCTGTTCTCTCAATTTTAATACCAATCGCTCATAGAGGTGCTTGGCAAGGGCAGGTTCTTCCGCCTCTGTAAACGAGGGTCTCCTTCCTTTCCGGCAATCTCCGTAGAGAGTGAATTGGGAGACGAGAAGCATCTCTCCCTTAACCTCTTTTAAAGAGAGATTGAACTTTCCTTCAGAGTCTTCAAAAATTCGAAGCTCAGGAAGCTTAGAGGCAAAAAAGGAAAGATCTTCCTCACTATCCCCCCGGCCTATTCCAACAAAGACCAGTAACCCTTTCCCAATCTTTCCAATGGACTTATCATTGACCAGGACCTCTGCTGATTTTACTCGTTGGACCACCGCCCTCATAAAAATTTTAGATTCTTCAAATTCGAATTTTGAATTTTGGAGTTTGGATCAATTTGGAATCACTCTTCCTTTCCCTTCTCTTTCTTGGCCTGTGCAATAATCTTCTCAGCGAGGTGGGCTGGAACCTCTTCATAATGAGAGAATTCCATGGTAAATGTTCCTCTTCCACCCGTCTTTGAGTTTAGGTCCGGGGCGTATTTGAGCATCTCGGCCATGGGGACATTGGCTTGGATGACCTGATAATTCCCTTTTGCATCTACCTTTAAAACCCTCCCTCGGCGACTATTGAGATCTCCGATTACATCTCCAATCGTCTCTTCCGGTGCAATGACCTCTACCTTCATAATGGGTTCGAGGAGGACGGGATTGGCTTCTGCAATCCCTTTTTTAAAGCACATGATGGCTGCAATCTTGAAGGCCATTTCAGAGGAATCCACTTCATGGGACTTTCCATCATAGAAACGGACCTTTACATCCACCACCGGATATCCTGCCAAAACCCCACTCTGCATGGCCTCGTGGATCCCCTTCTCCACCGCGGGCACAAAATTCCTTGGAACATTCATTCCAACCAAAGCATTCTCAAATTCAAATCCTGCTCCCCGTGGAAGAGGGGAAATGTCGAAATGAACCTCTGCAAACTGTCCCCTGCCTCCGGTTTGCTTCTTGTGACGATAAATCACCCCTGTTTTTGTTCCACGAATCGTCTCTTTGTATGGAACCTTGGGGGTGCTCAGGTTGACTTCCACCCCAAACTTCCTCTTTAGTTTTTCCACAATGACCTCCACATGGGTCTGCCCAACGCCAGAGAGAAGAATCTCTCCGGTCTGTTCATCTCGAGAGACCATCATCGTGGGATCTTCCTCATGAAGACGGGCCAAGGAAGCCGTAATCTTTTCCTCATCCCCTTTTGCTTTTGGAGCAATGGCATAAGTGATGACCGGGAGAGGTACCTTTGTTTCTTCAAACACAATGGGTTTCTTCTCATCACAAAGGGTATCGCCTGTGGAGGTATCTTTTAATTTCGCAACAGCCACAATATCTCCTACACTTGCAAATCCTACGGGTTTCTGTTTTTTTCCTTCCATCAGAAAGATCTGCCCGATTCTCTCTTTAACATCTTTCTTTGAATTATAAACCGTTGAGTCCGCGTTGATACTTCCTGAATACACCCTGAAGAGATTCAGTTTTCCAGCGAAAGGATCGGCGAGGGTTTTGAATACAAAGGCAGAGAAGGGAGCCTCCTCCCTGGGTTCTCGACTCTCCACCTCACCTGTCTTAGGGTGTTTCCCCTGGATGGGTTTCTTTTCCAAAGGAGAAGGAAAACACTGGATAATTAGATCAAGAAGGGGTTGGATTCCAATATTTTGAAGAGAAGACCCACAAACCGCTGGAACCAGCCTTCTCTCGAGCGTTCCTTTTCGAAGACAGCTCATGGCTTCTTCTATGGTAATCTCTCCAGATTCTAAATACTTCTCCATCAGCTGATCATCCATCTCTACGAGGGTCTCCACCAGCTTTTCACGAAACCGATTGACCTCCTCTTCCATCTCCGGGGGGACATCCTTGACTTCAAACTGTCCACTCCCATCTCTTTGGTAGAGATAGGCCTTTTTCTGGATCAAATCGACGACCCCTTTAAATTCCCCACTGCTTCCAATAGGAAGTTGTACGGGAATCGAAGGTTGAGATGGGAATGCCTTCCTGACCTCTTCCACCACTTTGAGAAAATCAGCCCTCTCCATATCCATTTTACTTACGAAGAGGATTCGAGGAACTTCAAACTCATTGGCATACCCCCACACTGTTTCGGTTTGAACCTTTACCTCCGAATTAGCGCCTACGACAATAATGGCTCCATCCACGACCCTCATCGAAGCCTTTGCTTCAAAAATAAAGTTGGCATACCCTGGGGTATCGATGACATAGAAGAAGTGTTTATTCCAGTCAAAATGAGCCATGGAGGCACTGATGCTAATCTTTCGATTGATCTCTTCCGGCTCAAAATCCATGATGGAGGATCCATCATCCACCCTTCCCAGCCTGGTATTCATTCCTGTATCAAATAGGAGAGCCTCTACTAAAGAGGTCTTTCCCTCTCCTCCATGTCCAAAGGTTCCAATGTTTCGAATAAAATTAGGTTCAACCCGCCTCATCTCTTCTCCTTTCTCTTTTTTTCAAATTTCAATAAAACAATAAATTTTTACTTATTTTCTCAATAAAAGTCAACCCTTCCAATTCCCCGAAAAAGTTGACACCAAAATGGAATTCTCTTAGAATCGGCAAAATGGAGGTCCCCATGAAAAGTCCTGTCTTTTTATCTGATCTTCGGGTTGAATCCAAAAGGACTCTTTTTGACAAATTAGACCTTCTCTTAGAACGGGCCCATCTGAAAGAAAAGATTAAGAAGAAAGATCTGGTGGCCATTAAACTTCACTTCGGAGAGAAGGGAAACACAGCCTATATTCGACCCATCTTTATCCGAAGGATTGTGGATCGGGTAAAGGATTATGAAGGAAAACCCTTCCTGACCGATACAAACACCCTTTATCTTGGCTCGCGGAGTGAGGCGGTCTCCCATTTGATGACGGCCTCTCAGCACGGCTTCACAGAATCTGTCGTGGGAGCCCCTGTGTTGATCGCAGATGGTCTGAGAGGAAATAGTGCTATCAAAGTTAGGATTGACCAAACCTTTTTTAAAACGGTCTCGATTGCACAGGCCATTTATATGGCCGATGTCCTCATTGTGGTCACCCATTTTAAAGGACATGAGCTCTGCGGGTTTGGAGGGGCCTTAAAAAATTTAGGAATGGGATGCTCGAGCCGAGAAGGAAAGTTAAGTCAGCACTCCAATATCTCTCCTAAGGTAAAGGAGAAGCTCTGTAAGGGATGCGAGGGCTGCCAGGGGTGGTGCCCTTCAGGAGCCATCTCTATTCTTACCGTTGAGGGCGAAGCCCAAACGAATCGCAGGGTGGCCCGAATTCATCCCCAAAAATGTATCGGATGTGGAGAATGCATCCTGGCCTGTCCCTCAGGAGCCATCCAAATCCAGTGGAATGAATCCATCCCCATTTTTCAGAAAAAGATGATCGAATATGCTTATGGAGCCCTCCTCAACAAAAAGGGAAAGACCCTCTTTGTCAGTTTCCTCACTCAGATTTCTCCTGCCTGTGATTGTTATGGATATTCGGATACACCCATTGTCCAGGATATTGGAATTCTCTCCTCAGAAGATCCCGTGGCGATTGACCAGGCCTCTGTGGATCTGGTGAATCGGGAAGAAGGAAATCGATTCTCCAGACTTCCCAAGAACTGGGGGCCTGGAGAGGATAAATTTCGTGCTCTTTACCCTGAAGTCGATTGGAGTATTCAACTCTCTTATGCTGAGGAGATCGGATTAGGAACTCGGAAATATGAACTTATCTCCCTATGATCAACCCCCGTTTCAGTATTTAACCTCTTTCAAAAATAAACCATGAGGAGGGGCGGTAGGGCCGGCTCTTCTTCGATCCTTGGAATGAAGGATCTCTTTGAACTCTTCGGGGCTGATCTTTCCCTTTCCCACCTCAACCAAAGTCCCCACAATTGTTCTCACCATCTGTTTTAAAAACCCATTGGCTTCTATCTCAAAACAGAGGATTCCTTCTCGACCTCTCTTCCACTCTGCCCGGAATACTTTTCGGATAAAGCTCCTGCTTGAGGTTCCTGAGGATTTAAAGGAAGAGAAATCATGCTCCCCGACGAGATAATGAGTGGCCCTTTCCATGGCCTTCCGATTCAACTTTTGAGGAATATGCCAAGCATAATGGCGCTGAAAAACCGAGCGGAGGGGTCGATTGAGGATCCGATATTCATAGACTTTGCTTATAGCCTTTTTTCTGGCATGGAACTCATCGTCCATCTCTTCTACTTTCTTAATAAGAATATCTTTGGGGAGAAGGCTATTCAGGGCCCGCTCGAGAGAGTGGGTATCAATAGGACTATGGGTCTTAAAATGGGCCACCTGGGCTAACGCATGAACCCCGGCATCGGTTCGACCTGAGCCGATAACATGAATCTTTTCTCCGGTAATCTGCTTCAGACAATCTTCCAGAGCTCCCTGAATGGTTTTCCCACCGGGTTGAATCTGCCAACCGAGATAATCGGTTCCATCATACTCAATGGTCAGTTTAATTGTTCGCATTTCAACTCAGTCGCCACCCAGGTTTGATTTGAATGGCCCCTTCCGGGCAAACCTCCTGGCAGCAAAAGCAACGGATACATCGTCCATAATCAAAGGAAAGACCTCTTCCCGTTATATGGAGGGATTGGGCTGGACAAATCTCTACACATTGTCCGCATTTTTTACAGAGTTCTTTTTTCAGGACAGGTTTTGAAGTCAAGAAATTCTTAAGAACCCGACTTAAAAAAGAAGGGAGTCCCCAATCAGAGGGAGAAAGCTTAGGAAGCTCAAATCTAAAAATTCTTACTTCCTCAATGTTCTCTCCGACAATCTCAAGCCCATCCCTCCCCATTCCTGATTCCAAGGCTACCCGGTTCGTCATCAATGAAATTCTTGGAATTCCAAGAAGATCACAGATGACTTGATCCAGACTGAGGGCATCGGTACTGGCTAAAATCAATCCCAAAGGAACAGGTCGGCCGCTATTCGGCCCATTTCCATCCATTCCCACCACTCCATCCAATACCGTTAGAGAGGGTGAGAGGATTTGATAGAGATCCACCAAGAGCTGAGCGAATCTCTTTCGATCCCCTCCTGTTTTTAAATGCCAGAGCGCCTTTCTGGGGCCTGGAACACACCCAAAAAGATTTTTGACTCCGAGGGTCAGAAGCATCTGCCCATGGGTCTTCCATTTCGGAAGGTTGATCACGACATCGGCTTCGAGCACCTTTTGCTCAATTTCAATGGATTTGAAGAAGATTCCTCTTCGATGGGTAAAGACCATGGGTTCGTTGAATTCGACCAAAGGACAATGGAGGTCCTCAGCCACCTTTTTTATCCCTGCCTTTTCGGCCGTCTTGATCAGTCCTCCGAGAGCAGGACTATCCCCGATAAAGGGTTCCCCACCAGCCTCACGGACTATTTGAATCATCCCTTTTACAATCGTTGGGTGTGTTGTGACCGCCTTCTCCGGAGCCTTCCCGTAAAGGAGATTGGGTTTGAGAAGGACCCGATCTCCCTCCTTTACAAATCTCTGTATTCCTCCGATTAAATCGATGGATTTTCGGAGGGCCTGAAAGATCTCCCCTTCTTCGTAGCTCTGGCATCGGACGATAGAAACCTGTGCTGCCATTTACCCCAACCTCTCTTTACCCCTCATCTCCTCGATAGAGATCTCGATCACCGCGGTTCTCTGGAGGATCTCTCGCGAAATCTCTCCATATCCCCCCTCAGGTTGATACTTCTCCATCAGGAGCTCAAGGATCTTTCTTTTCTTCTCTTTTTCTCGGACAAGAGCTCCTTTTCCTTTAACGATCACACTTCGATAATAAGAATGGGCTTTACAGGGCGAGTCCTGGGCGGCTCCATAAGCGATGAATTCATCCACTTCAAAACAGACCGGACTCCCCCTCTGGAGATCTCTTATTTTTTCACCTTTTTGGGAGGAATGGATATAGATCTTCCCGTCCTTGTAGAGGAAGTGAACGGGCTTAATGACAGGACTTCCTTTTGAATTGACGGTGGCCATTCTTCCCACGAGTGTTCTTTTAAGAAGGAACTCCAGTGTCTCTTTTTCTTTTAAAGCTCTCTCTGGATGTCTCATTTTTTCTTTTCTCCAATTTTAATGCGGGGGAATTCTGATGATCCCCCCTCTGAAGATGGGAACGACTTCGTAGATGTCCGTTTGAGCACAATAGAGGAGGTCTTCCTCAAAACCCTTTTTGACTAAATCCCTTCCGTGATGGGAAGTGTAAAACACCTCAAGGAGATCTTCTTTAAACCTTTCGTAGAGAATTCGGGCAGCCACGGCCGAATCGGTGAGTCGAATGGATCCTTCCTCTTCAACCATTTTTTCGATGAACATTCCCCCGCAGACGACATCTTCAAGGGAGAAATTTCCTTCATCCCCTGAGGCAAAAATGAGAAGATCTTCCTCGAGGGAGAGACAATACCTTGCAATCGCTTTGAGATTGAAAAAACAAGCCGTGAGGACCTCCTTTCCTGAAGAAACTATATTAAACGCCTTGGTTCCATTGGTGGTGGTGAGAATGATCCTTTTCCCCTTGATTCTTTCACGGATATATTCTTTGGGAGAATTACCAAGATCGAATCCTTCGATCCTCCGGCTATTCCTCTCCCCTCCTAAAAGGGTTGTTCCTTGGGGAAAGGTTTTTACCTTTTGAAAAGCTTCTTCAACCGTGGCCACTGGAATAATCTCCATAGCCCCTTCGGAAAGGGCCTTGACGATCACCGAAGTTGCACGAAGCACATCAATGACAATTACCACTCTTTGGGAGAGCAGAAGGGGATTGGGAGGAACAGGCAGAAACTGAATGTCAATTTCCATAGAAACGTATTTCCTTCCAATGGGATTTTAAGGGTTACTGGTTGGACCAGAGTTTAAAGATCTGGTTCAGAATCTCCTTCTTCTTTTTGAGCATCTCCTGTTTGGAGCGACATCGAACCTGTCCTGAAGCAGCTCCAGGGTGACCGTCCCCGATGTTGAGGGTCCTCATGATCTCCCCGATATTTTTGCCGACTCCTTGCCGGTTCCCATGAATCGAAAGGGACATGGAAAAACCCAAATGGTTGCTCTTCACCCCAGGGGGATCCATCAAATTGTAGACTTCTAATACACTGAGGGCCTGGGGATAGAGGAGGAAAGCAAGATTCTTGATCAGATGAGGTCTCCGCTGATAGGGAGTAAGATCGATGACGATGATCTCCCTCTTTTCGTCTTCTTCAAGGAAGGAGGAGGCATCCTGAAGGATCTTTAGCATTCGACTCTCTTCTTCTCGATAGCGCTGGAATCGAATTTGGATAAAATCGAGATGAGCCACCTCTCCAATAGGTCGTTCCTTTAATTCTCTCACTAAATTTCTCAAATAATGGGTGTGTTCCTCCGGGCTCTGGAAACGAACCTTTAAGGAAAGATCAATCATTCTTCCAGGAGTCTCTTTTCGCCAATCGTCAATGCTTTCGTAAGAAAAACTATCGATTCGGTCTGCCTCTTCCACCGCTTCTATAAATCGCGAAGGGAGTTCAACTCTTTCCGAAAAATACTCATAAACCACCCGACTGCAGCTTGGTTTAAGGGCGAACCGTCCGGGGATGGACCCGGGATCAATTCTCCGGTACTCTAATTCTTGGAGATTCCCTTCATGGTGATCGAACCAAAGGCCACACTGGAGGGGATAAGGAAGGTCACAGACCACATCTTTTTCTGTAATGGTGATCTGATTCCGGGTGATGACCAACGGTCCAGCAAAAAGGACCTTTTTGATTTTTAAGACCCATCCGCAGATGGAAGCACTAATAATCCCATCGAAATCATGGTGAGTGATAATCTTTTCATAAAATCCTTCGGGTTCTTTAAGAAGGGATAAGGTCATGAATAAAAATTAACACTCAAGAGGAGTGGAATCAATAGAAGGGCTTTAGCAATAGGGAAATGGGTGATTTACTCTTCTTTCTTTTTAGGAGAGAGGCCTTCTGCGCGCTTTTCAATCTCTTCCTGAATCAATGCTCCAAGGCTGTGCACGGTTGGACCTTGATTCGAGATATACCTTTCCACCTCTGCTTTCTCCATCTTCTCCTTATAACTCTTAATACTGAGTCCAATCCTTCGATCCTGGGGGTCTACATGAATGACCATCGCCGAGACGGTATCTCCAACCTTCAGCACATCGGACGGTTTCCCTATTTTCTCTCGGCTGATCTCTGAGACGTGAACCAATCCTTCAATTCCATCCTTCAGCTCCACGAAGGCACCGAAATCAGTAACGTTGGTCACCTTTCCGGTCACGATATCCCCTTTTCGATAGTGTTTATCCACCTCTTTCCAGGGATCAGGAGTCAGTTGTTTAATCCCTAAAGAGAACCGCTCATTTTTCGAATCAATATTTAAAACCACTGCCTCCACTTCCTGTCCCTTTTTGAATAGTTCACTTGGGTGTTTGATCTTCTTGGTCCAGGACATTTCAGATACATGGACCAACCCATCGATTTCTTCATCTATCCCGATAAAAATTCCAAAATCCGTAATCGTTTTGACCTTCCCCACCACCTTTGTTCCCACAGGATACTTCTCGGCAAGAAGAGTCCATGGGTTCGGTTCAATCTGCTTCATGCCCAATGAAATTCTTCGCTTTACAGGATCACAGTCGAGAACCACCACTTCAACTCGATCCCCTACCTGCACCATTTTGGAGGGGTGCTTGTACTTTTTACTCCATGTCATCTCCGAGATATGAACCAATCCTTCCACCCCTTCCTCCAGTTCGACAAATACCCCATAGTCGGTGATGTTGACCGCCTTTCCTTTAAGCCGGGTTCCCGGTGGATATTTCTCAAGGACCGAATTCCATGGATCGGGTTGAGCCTGTTTTAGGCCTAAAGAGATCTTCTCCTTTTCTCGATCGTAGCGAAGGACTTTCACCTTGACCCGATCTCCCACGGAGAGCTTTTCGGATGGATGAGAGATCCTTCCCCAGCTCATATCCGTAATATGCAGGAGGCCATCCACCCCTCCCACATCAATGAAAGCTCCGTAGTCGGTCAGATTCTTGACCGTTCCTTCAATGATATCCCCCTCTTTTAAATTTTTTAAAGTCTCCTCTCTTTGAATTTTACGCTCCTCCTCAAGAAGGATCCTGCGGGAGAGAACGATGTTATTTCTCTTTCGATTAAACTTAATGACTTTAAATCTCAATCTCTGTCCAACCCACTCATCTAAGTTTCGGATCGGTCTGAGATCAATTTGCGAACCTGGAAGAAAGGCTTGAACGCCCCCTAAGTCCACAGAAAGTCCACCTTTGACTTTGGAGACCACCTCCCCTTCCATGGCCCCTCCGTCTCGGAAAGACCTGGTAATCTCTTTCCAGATATTCGCTCGATCCGCTTTCTCTTTAGAGAGAATCAAAACCCCCTCTTCCGTATCTTTCCTTTCCACCAGGACATCGATCTTATCTCCTATCTTCAGGTCCAATCCTTTACTCCTCTTTTGAAACTCCTGAATAGGAATCTGACCTTCGCACTTGTACCCCACATCCACGGTCACGTATTCGGGAGTGATTTCGATCACCGTTCCCTTGAGAATTTGGCCTTCCTCGATGGTTTTGAAAGTTCCGTCATAAAGGGTTTGGAGACTCTCCTTCCCCTCGCTCTCCGGAACTCCTTCTGGCTCTGCGGTCTCCACAGGGGGAGTGGCCTGAACCTCTTCTCCTGTGGCCCTCAATTCTTCTTTCATCATTCTAAAACCCCCTTTGAAACTTAAACTTTATACCATACCTTTTAAAAAATTACAAATATTTCATCAATCGGGTAATCTCCTTTTTCACCTCATCCAAGATCCAAGGAGGAGTTGAGGCTCCCGTGGTTAAGCCTATCTTTTTAATATTTTTGAACCAGCTCCGGTTCAAATCTTTTGCGGTTTCAATATGATAAGTCTTGGGTTGAACCTCTCTACAGATATGGGCCAATCGTTGGGTATTTCCACTATTATACCCCCCGATGACGATCATGCAATCCACCTTCTTTGCTATCTCAATGGCCTCTTTCTGCCGTAGGGTGGTGGCTTGACAGATCGTATTAAACACCCGAACCTCCACCGCTTTCTCCAAACATCTCCTGACGATCTCTTTAAAAAGATCGAATTTTTGGGTGGTCTGAGCAATGATCCCTAATTTTTTATATTGTCCCATTTTCATTATGGCATCTGGATTCTCGATGACCATCGCCTCTTGACGAAGATAACTCCGGATCGCCTCCACCTCAGGATGTTTCGGATCTCCGACAATCACCAAAGGATATCCATTCCGATCCAGAAACTTTGCAAAGGAGTGAACCTTCTTCACAATCGGGCAGGTGGCATCCACGATTTTTAAACCCTTCTTTTTCACTTTTTCTAAATCGTTTTGAGAAATCCCGTGGGATCGAAAGATGACGGTTCCTCGGGGGATCTCCTCCACTCGATCCTTTGATTTTATGCCCAATCCTTCTAAATAAGTGACCGTCTGAGGATTATGAATCAAGGGTCCCAGAGTATAAAGATCTTGAGAGGATCTTCGGGCTGCCTGAAGCGCCATCCTCATCGCTCGTTCCACTCCAAAACAGAATCCTGATGACTTAGCCACGATCAGCTTCATTGTCTCTCTATCTTTTCTGAAATCAAACGATACATCTCTTCTACCACTTCTTCTATTGAAAGATGGGTGGAATCGATCTCTATGGCATCCTCTGCTTTCTTGAGGGGAGAGATGTCCCGGCTCATATCATTTCGGTCTCTTTCGATGACCTCCTTTAAGGTTTCATTTAAATCTACTTCCACTCCTTTCTCCAGAAGTTCTTTAAACCTCCTTTTTCCCCTCTCTTCAGGACTGGCATAAAGGTAAAATTTAATATCAGCCTTTGGGAACACGACCGTTCCTATATCCCTTCCCTCAAAGACCGTTCCTCCTTCCCTTCCCATTTCTCTCTGTTTTTCTACGAGGGCCTCTCTCACCCCTTTTTTCTTTGAAATCTCTGAGGCCAGACGGCTGATTTCAGGGGCTCGGATGGCCTCTGTAATCTCCTCATGGTCGCAAAAAAAACGGACTTTCTCCCCATCGGTGATAAAGGTGAAGCGAAGGGAGGAGGCCAGCTCTGTGAGGGAAGATTCGTCTTCAATTCCGATGGCCTCTCTCTTGGCCTTCCAGGCCACCGCCCGATACATGGCTCCTGTATCCACATATTGATAGCCCAATCGTTTAGCCAAAGCCTTCGCCACAGTGCTCTTTCCTGCGCCAGATGGACCATCAATAGCAATGATCAATCTTCTGGAGCTCAAAACAATTCACTCACACGGATGGAAAGATGGAAGGAGATATCCTTCTTAACAAAGAGGCTTTATCATATTGAGAGGGAATTTTCAAGAAATGGAAGAAAAAGGATTGGGGGCTAAAGGAAGTCCTAAACTTTTTGCCACCCCCTCACACACCAGTTCTCCATGAATCAAATTGAGGCCTTTTCTCAAAGCCTCGTTTTCCTTTAAAGCCTTTTCGTATCCCTGCTCCGCCAATTGAAGAATGTAGGGAATCGTGGCATGGGTCAGGGCAAGAGTAGCGGTTCGTGGATAGATACCGGGCATATTGGTCACACAATAATGGACAATTCCTTCTTCAATATAAATAGGGTCCTCATGGGTTGTAGGCCGAGTAGTCTCAAAAACCCCTCCCTGATCAACTGAAACATCCACGATGGCTGACCCTGGACGCATCCTTCTCAACATTTCGCGTGTGACGAGCTTGGGTGCCTGGGCTCCAGGGATGAGAACAGCCCCGATCACTAGATCAGCATCCGTGATCTCCTCTCCGATAGTCATTCTGTTGGAGATGAAGGTCGTCACATGCCCTTGGGTGATATCATGGATATAACTCAGTCTCTCCGGATAAATATCAAGGATAGAAACACGCGCCCCCATTCCTACAGCCACCTTACAGGCATTGGTTCCAACGACCCCTGCACCCAGGATCACCACTTTGGCAGGAGGAACACCAGAGGCCCCACAAAGAAGAACTCCTCTTCCCCCATGCCTTGCCTCCAGGCACATCCCACCCGCCAGAAGAGAAGCCCTTCCAGCAATCTCGCTCATGGGTCTCAAAAGGGGAAGAGAACCTTCTCGAGTTTGAACGGTCTCATATCCAATCCCGATCACTCGAGACTCCAGCAATTGATGGGTTAACCCTGGATTGGCCGCCAGATGGAGATAGGTAAATATGATTTGTCCAGGTTTTAAGAATGGATATTCTGACTCAATGGGCTCCTTCACCTTGACAATCATCTCCGCTTCTTCCCAGATGCTCTTGGCCTGTTCCATCAGGATAGCGCCTGCCTGGAGATACTCCTGATCCGTAAATCCGCTTCCTTCCCCTGCCCCTTTTTCTACCAGGACCCGGTGGCGATGAGCAACCAGTGCATCGACTCCACTGGGAGTGATAGCGACCCTCTTTTCTCCGGTTTTGATCTCTTTTGGAACCCCTATGATCATCTCTTCCCCTCATTTATTTACGTCTTAAGCTCAGACGTTTGGCTACAAATTCGACCATGGCTTCCGTGGCCTTAGAAAACTCATTAGCCGTTGCAATCATGGCGGGATGGGAACTAAACTCCTCCGGGGTATATCCATCTTCTCGATAAGCCCGTTCGAAATAGGGAATCCGTAAGAGCTTGTCTAAGACCTTTTTCGGGACCTCCTCTTCAATCTGTGGACTGAACTCCATCCCATCCAGAGATTCAAACACCCCTTCAATAAAAGGAGGAGGACAGGTAAAGACGATGTCTCCACCTGCCAATTTCTCCAGATGCCAGCACTGTTTTTTTCCATTGATCACCGGACTGATTCGCATCGAACAGATGAGCATTTTACTGGGATAATTCCCCTCTTTTAAAAAACGGTAAGCCTTTTTAAAGATGGCAATCTCAGCCCATCGAACATCCGCTTCGGTTAAATCGATTCCCAGGGCCTCGGCTTCTTTTCGAAGGGTACCCAAATCTCCATAACGGGCGGTCATGTGGGTGATCACGGATCTCCACTTCGTCAAATCGACTCCATTCTTTTTTGCAATGTCTACCCCTTCTTTGACTGCCTTGGCACATGCGATGAGTTGAGGAAGAATAAAGGTGAGGGTATTATTGGTGGAGATCCCCTTGGAGGTCAGAATCTTAATCACCTCATAACCTTCCTGACTTCCCGGAACCTTAATCATCACATTGGGACTGAGGCTGGCCAGCTCTAAGGCCTGAGCGACCATCTTCTCCTTATGGGTGAGATTTCGAGGGTCCACCTGTCCGGAAAGATATCCGTATCGATATCCGGAGGCTTCAAACACCCCGAGGTACATCTGGGCCCCTCTTCGGACAATCTCTTTATAGGTCCTCCAAAAGAGGAGTTCTGGATCGATGGTTGGATCTTCTTCAATGAGACGATCCACCATATCCGAAACAAAGGATTCTCTCATCTTGATCACGTTCAGAGAGAGAGGGGGATTGGTGGTGACTCCTCGAAAGAGGGCCTTCTCTGGGTGTTCGGGATCAAAGAGTCTTCTGAGTTGTTCCCTTAATTCATCAGCCCTCTGGGGAGAAACCTTTTTGAGAAAACTTTCCATCCAGGTTTCATAGATGAGAGGAGAAGAATCCCACCAGATATCCGCACCGGGATGGGTGTCCATCAGTTTTTCAAAAGGACTCTTCTTCATTCTCTGGCCTCCTTCTTTCGATTTTCGAAAAATCGTTTGATCGCTGAAACACAGATAGAATTCTCTTCATGAGTCCCTAAACTGATTCGGAAAAAACCGCTCCTTCCTCTCAAAGGGGCAAAGGCTTTGAGAATCACCCCTGCCTTCTCGAACACGTAATCAACGATCTCTTTTCCGCTCACTCCAGCATCGGTGGCATCAATAAGAACATAATTCCCGTGGGAATAGTAGGGCTTTAATCCGGGAATCTTGGAAAGCTCTTTCACGACATATTCGACTCCTGCATTGTTATAGGCGGCTTTCTTCTTTAACTCTTCCTCTTCCTCGAGGGCAGCCTCAGCAGCAGCCATTGAAAGAAGGGTAGTATTCCAGGGAATCTGCATTTTTCGAAAATACTGGATCATGGTTTCATCGGCCAAGGCGTATCCAAATCGGATTCCCGCCATCCCGAAGGCCTTTGAAAAGGTATGGGCCACAATCACGTGATTATACTTCCGGATCAGAGGGGCTTTGGATTCGTGCTCTGGGTGATATTCGAGGTAAGCCTCATCGATCAGAGTGGGAATTCCAAGATCGACCAGCTTCTGTAAATCCTCATCCGGAATAAAATCTCCGGTGGGGTTGTTAGGGTTACAAACAATGATGACTTTGGTTCTTGGGGTTACAGCACGAAGCATGGCCGGGACATC
>JBDOIB010000243.1:0-19972 GCA_041082155.1 Thermodesulfobacteriota bacterium
CAAAGACGCCTTTTTTATCAATTTTACATAGGAGGGTAAAAGATGGATAAGGAGTATGTATTGAAAATGGCAAAAGAAAACGATGTCAAATTCATACGGATCTGGTTCACCGATATCCTTGGCTTCCTCAAAGGGTTTGCAATCACCATTGACGAGCTGGAAGGTGCCCTTGAGGAGGGAATGGGATTCGATGGTTCCTCCATTCAGGGATATGCCAGGATTGATGAGAGTGACATGGTGGCCAAACCCGATCCAAAAACCTTTCAGATCATTCCCTGGAGACCGAAGGAGAATGCAGTAGCCCGAATGTTCGCAGACATCTATGAACCTGATGGAACCCCGTATAAAGCAGATCCTCGATGGGTCTTGAAAAAGACTCTCAAAAAAGCCGAAGAACTCGGGTATACGTTTTACGTGGGTCCGGAACTGGAGTACTTCTATTTTAAATCAACCGATGGAACTCAAATTCTTGATCGGGGAGGTTATTTCGATCTTACCCCTTTAGATGTAGCTACAGAACTCCGACGGGAGACAATTCTGACGTTAGAAGCCATGGGAATTAAAGTCGAATACAGCCATCATGAGGTTGCGCCCAGTCAACACGAAATCGACTTACGTTATACAGATGCTTTAACAATGGCTGACAATGCGATGACTTACCGGTTGGTCGTGAAAGAGATTGCGCTCAAACATGGAGTCTATGCGACTTTTATGCCTAAACCCATCTTTGGTCAAAATGGAAGCGGAATGCATACCCATCAATCCCTCTTCAAGGGAGATAAGAATGCCTTCTTTGACCCGAAAGATGAATACCATTTATCGAAGATAGCCAAATCCTATATTGCAGGCCTTCTTAAACATTCGAGGGAGATCACCTCGATCACCTCCCAATGGGTTAATTCCTACAAGAGACTCGTTCCTGGATATGAAGCACCTGTCTATATCTCCTGGGCAAGAAGGAATCGTTCCGCTCTGGTACGAGTTCCAATGTATAAACCCGGAAAAGAGAAGGCAACTCGAGTGGAGTTTCGCTCACCCGATCCAGCCTGTAACCCTTATTTAGCTTTTGCTGTCATGTTGGCTGCAGGATTGAAAGGGATCCAAGAAGGTTACGAACTTCCTCCTCCCGTGGAAGAGGACATCTTTGAAATGTCAGAAGAAGAGCGAAGGAAAAATGGAATTGAATCCCTTCCGGGAAACCTGTTTGAAGCGATTCAGCTCACCGAACAGAGTGAACTGGTTAGGGAAACCTTAGGGGATCATATTTTTCAAAAATTTATTCAAAACAAAAAGATTGAGTGGGACCAATATCGAACTCATGTCTCCCAGTTTGAATTAGAAAAATATCTACCCATACTTTAAGGAGCGAGGAAGATGGGCCAGAAAAAAGACTGGTTTGAAAAAGACATCTCGGGTTGTTCTCTAACAGGGTTTATCTGTGAAGATGGGAAGAGAGTGAATGGGGAGGCCATCATCCAATCCACTGCCTCGATGAATGAACGCTCTAATGGTTTGGGAGGAGGATTTGCCGCCTATGGAATCTACCCCGAGATGAAAGACTTCTATGCTTTTCATATTCTTTATGAAGACAAAGTGGCCAAAGAAGAGACTGAAAGGGTTCTCAATGAAGCTTTAATGATTGAATTTCAGGCGGAGATTCCTACGCGAAAAACAAAGGGGATCCATCCCCCTCCCCTTCTGATGAGATACTTTGTGAGTGCGGATGAATACGAAGGCTATATCTGGATTGCCCACGGTCGCTTTCCCACCAATACTCCTGGATGGTGGGGAGGAGCCCATCCCTTTACACTTCTTGACTTTGCAGTGGTTCACAATGGAGAGATTTCCTCCTATGGAATTAATAAAAGATATCTGGAGATGTTTGGATATAAGTGTACCTTGATGACCGATACAGAAGTAATGGCCTATCTTTTTGATCTCCTCTTGAGAAGACATCGCCTCCCTATCGAACTTGCTTGTAAAGCAATGGCTCCACCTACCTGGACCGAGATTGATCGTGGGGGCAAAGAGATGGAATTGATGAAGGCCATCCGGATGATCTACGGAAGCGCATTAGTCAACGGTCCTTTTGCTATTCTTCTTGCCCATAAAAAAGGATTAATCGGACTTAATGATCGAATTAAACTGAGACCCCTTATTGCTGCTCGTAAAGGGGAGACCCTCTATATGGCAAGTGAAGAGGCGGGAATCAGAGAAATCTGTCCCTCCCCGGATCGAGTTTGGGCACCAAAAGCAGGGGATCCTGTGGTGGGATGGTTGAGGGAGGAACATTTAAATGAATTTGAGTCATCTCGAGCCCGAATTTCAGGTCGAGAGGAACCCAAACCGATGTATTCAGTGCCAGGTATGTGTTAGACAGTGTGCCTTTGAAAGCCATCTTTATGACCCTGAGACCCAGGAGGTTTTTTCTCGTGAAGAATTCTGTGTCGGATGTCACCGATGTGTCACTCTTTGCCCGACCAAGGCCCTGACCATTCGCCGAAATCCTCTCGATTTTAAAGAAAATGCCAATTGGACACCCTGGGCCATTCGAAACATCATCAAACAGGCGGAAACAGGAGGGGTTCTTCTCACAGGGATGGGAAATGATCGCCCCTACCCTGTTTACTGGGATCATCTCCTACTCAATGCCAGTCAAGTGACAAATCCTTCTATCGATCCTCTCAGAGAACCCATGGAACTGAGAACCTTTCTGGGAAGAAAGCCTGAGAGACTGGAATTGGATTATAGTGGAGAGAGTTTAAAGATAAAAAACCCTATCCCTCCTCAATTAAAACTCGAGGCTCCTATTCTCTTCTCAGCGATGTCTTATGGAGCGATCAGTTACAATGCCTGTGAGGCTTTGGCCAGGGCGGCAGAAAAACTCGGCACCTATTACAACACGGGCGAAGGAGGCCTTCATCCAAACCTTTATAAATATGGAAAAAATACCATTGTCCAGGTGGCTTCAGGCCGATTTGGGGTCCATAAAGAGTATCTGGATACCGCGGCGGCCATTGAAATTAAGATCGGGCAGGGGGCAAAGCCTGGCATAGGTGGTCACCTTCCTGGGGAAAAGGTTGTGGAGGACATCTCAAAGACGAGAATGATCCCGAGGGGCACAGATGCCCTCTCCCCTGCCCCTCAACATGATATCTACTTGATCGAAGATCTGAGGATGTTAATCTACGCCTTAAAAGAGGCGACTCAATATACCAAACCCATTTCTGTCAAGATTGCTGCTGTTCACAACTCTGCGGCGATCGCAAGTGGAATGGTAAGGGCAGGAGCCGATATCATTGCCATTGATGGTTTCCGAGGAGGAACCGGCGCTGCGCCCATGGTCATTCGGGACAACGTGGGGAATCCCATTGAATTTGCTCTGGCTTCTATTGACCAGAGGCTTCGGGAAGAAGGAATCCGGCACCAAGCCTCCATCCTTGTTGCAGGGGGATTCAGAAATAGCGCGGACATATTTAAAGCCATCGCATTAGGAGCGGATGCGGTCTATATTGGAACCGCAGCTCTCATAGCGATGGGATGTCATGTGTGTCAAAAGTGTTACACAGGAAAGTGTAACTGGGGAATTGCTACCCAAGATCCCTATCTCCAGAAAAGATTAAACCCAGAGATTGCCACAGAAAGACTCGTTAATCTGGTTCACGCATGGAGCCACGAGATTAAAGAGATGATGGGAGGAATGGGAATTAACGCAATTGAATCCTTGCGAGGAAACCGATTAGTCCTTCGGGGAATCGGGCTGACCGATACGGAGCTGGAAATCCTCGGGGTATTACCAGCTGGCCGGTAAAGGATTAGAGGAAGTTAAAAAAATGAAAAGAAATCTTAAAAGTCTTTAAAAAAGAGAATCCCAGGCCTCTTTCTCGAATCGTTATTGAAGAGAAAGGAGCGACCTCTTTCGCCCTTCAATGTCGTCACTGTGAGGAGCCGTACTGTCTGGAAGCCTGTATGAGTGGAGCACTTTATCGAGATGAGAAAACCGGTGCTATCCTTCACAACAGAGACCAATGTGTGGGTTGCTGGATGTGTGTCATGGTCTGCCCTTATGGTGCCATCCGGAGAGATTTACGGGAGAAAAAGGTTGCTTCCAAATGTGACCTCTGTGAGGGGAAAGAGATCCCTGTCTGTGTAACAAAATGTCCCAATCTCCTATCTCTTATCCGGAGAGATCAAGGATAACCAGATTTTCTATCGACCCAAGGACTTCTATGAAAAGTATCATATTAAAAATCTATTCGGAAAGAGGGTGACCAAAGTAACCTTTCAGGAGAGGGAGGTGGAATTAAAGGATGGAAAAAAGATTTCTTACGATCGCTTACTAATTGCTACAGGGGGAACTCCCTTCATTCCAAAAATTGAAGGGGCTACAAAATCAGGGGTTTATACCTTTACCAAACTGGATGATGCCAAGAAGATTCTATCGATTCTAAAGGAGGTTCAGAGAGCCACTGTTATCGGTGGGGATTTGATTGGGCTTAAAGTTGCTGAGGCCCTTAAAAAAAGAGGAGTGGAGGTTACGTTAATAGAACTGACCAATCATATCCTTAATTTCACGTTGGATGAGACAGCCTCCTCCCTTCTCGAAAGGGCGTTGGAAAAAGAGGGAATTCGTTTAATGACCTCCACCACAGTGGAAGAAATTTTGGGAAACGATAAAGTGAAAGCGGTGCGTCTTACCAATGGGGAAACCTTGAATACCCAGCTGGTCGTTATAGCAATTGGAGTGGTTCCAAATGTCGAACTCTTTAAAGGAACACCCCTCCAGATGGAGAAAGGGATATTGGTGAACGAACGGATGGAGACAAATCTTCCCCACATTTATGCAGCAGGGAATGTAACACAGGCCTATGACAAAACTTTGAACACCTATCGACCTCTCCCGATCTGGCCTAATGCTTACCACCAGGGAAAGATTGCAGGGTACCAGATGGTCGGAAGGGAAGAGTATATCTATGAAGGAGGATTCATGATGAATTCCATAGAGGTCGCTCATCTCCCTGTGATCTCCATTGGACTTACCCAACCTCCTTCGGAGGACGGATATCAGGTCATCAAAAAAATCGACCGAAAAAACGCAATCTATCGCAAGCTCCTCTTGAAGGAGGATCGGGTGGTGGGAGCTATTTTTGTTGGAGAGATCGACCGTGCTGGAATCATCACGGGACTATTAAGAGAGGGACTTTCGGTGAGGGCCTTTAAGAAGGAACTTCTGAAGGAATCTTTTGGATTGATCTCCCTTCCAAGTCCTCTAAGAAAAGAGAGGCTATGGAATCAGAGATGAAAAGGGCTGTGATTGATGCCAAAAATCTCCACTATAAAGAATTGAACGAACAGATTCATCAACTGATCCGTCAAGGAGTCAAACTCATCAGGCTTCAAAATGTGAATGGTCAACGCTATCTCGGAGATGGAATTCGTGGAAAAATTAGAATCGAAATAGAAGGAGTACCGGGAAATGACCTTGCCGCTTTTATGGATGGACCGATGATTGTGACCTCGACAAACGCGCAGGACGCCGTGGCTAATACGATGAATGAGGGGAAGGTTATCATCCACGGCGATGCAGGGGATGTCCTGGGTTATGGGATGAGGGGAGGTAAACTCTATATTTTCGGAAATGTGGGTTATCGGGTTGGAATCCATATGAAATCTTATAGGAAAAAGAAGCCGATCATCATGATTGGTGGAACGACCAGAGACTTTCTCGGAGAGTATCAGGCTGGAGGGGTGATTGTGGTCCTCGGGTTAAACCGGGACGGGGAATCACCGGTGGGCAACTATACAGGAACAGGAATGCATGGAGGAATAATCTATTTAAGAGGTAGGGTCCACCCTTTCCAGCTCGGAAAGGAAGTGTCTATCTCTCCTCTTGACCAGTGGGATAAGACCTGGTTAAAGATCCACGTCAAGGAGTTCTGTGAGGATTTCGGGATAAGTTTTGATAAGGTCATGAAGGAGGATTTTATCAAACTTTTACCCACCCAATTAAGACCCTATGGAAAGATCTACGCTTATTAGGTATGATGGGTCTGGGAAGGAGGTGAATGATGAAAGATATCTCTTACTTAAAACTCCTTCGTCCCTTAAAGGAGAAACCTCCACGAACGAATCTTCAATCTGATCCTTCATATCGAGTAAAAAAAGTAATTCTTAATCTCATTGAAAATGCAATCATTTGCTTGAATCGGATTGTCCAAAAAGAGTTAGAAAAACCTTCTCCTTCTGCCTCTTTGATGGAAGACTATTATCTTCTCTCTCATTATTTGGGGTTTATAAAAAGAATATGCGAACCTCGGGGTGATAAAATTCCATAGAACTCTACCCTATCATATGGATTCCTAATTCCCTTGACACCTATCCCAGCGATATTTTACTCATTTCATCAAAAATGATAATACTCCTGTAAAAAATTATGGATTGGGTGGCCATCTTAGATTTTGGGTCTCAATATACTCAACTCATTGCCCGAAGGGTAAGGGAGTGTAAAGTCTACTGTGAAATCTTCCCTTATAACGTCCCGCTGAAGGAGGTCTTAAGAAATAATCCAAAGGCCATCATTCTCTCTGGAGGCCCTGCCACAGTGACCCAGAAGGAGGCCCCTTCCCTTTCTGAAGAGATCTTCGAACACCGCCTTCCCATTTTAGGAATCTGCTACGGGATGCAACTTCTGGCAAAATTACTGGGTGGAGAAGTGGAATCTGCATTAAAACGGGAATATGGAAGTGCTTACCTCATGATCGATCAAAAAAATGATCTGTTCTACGGGCTTAATTCGCGAATAGGGGTCTGGATGAGTCATGGCGATCGAGTGACCAGAATTCCCCCTCATTTTGAAGTCCTTGGTCATACAAAGAATTCCCCCATCGCTGTGATGGGAAACCAAGAGAGGAGAATCTATGGAGTTCAATTTCATCCGGAGGTGAGTCATACTCCAGACGGCTTAAAAATCATTGATAATTTCTTAAAAAGGATCGCCCGATGCAATGAGAATTGGAAAATCAAAAATTTTGTTCGAGATAAAATCAGGGAGATTAGAGAAATCACAAAGGGTGAGAAGGTGATCTGCGCCGTCTCCGGAGGAGTGGATTCAACGGTCCTGAGTGTTCTCCTTCACCAAGCCATCGGGGAGAAGCTCTTCTGTATCTTTGTGGACAATGGATTGCTGAGAAAAAATGAGGCCCAGGAGGTCATCCAGAGATTTAAAGATTTCAACATCCATTTAATCTATTCCAATGCAAAAGAAAGATTCCTGAGAAAATTGAAAGGAGTGGTCGATCCAGAGGAGAAAAGAAAGACCATCGGTCGGGAATTCATTCGGGTCTTTGAAAAAGAGGCCAAAGCACTGGGACGTATCCCCTTTTTAGCCCAGGGAACCCTCTATCCCGACGTCATTGAATCAAAATCTGCCTTCGGGGGACCATCCATGAAGATCAAAACCCATCATAACGTGGGTGGCTTACCCTCACGATTAAGATTTAAACTGATCGAACCTTTTAAATTTTTATTCAAGGACGAGGTGAGGGAAGTGGGAAAAGAACTTGGACTCCCCGAGAGCTTGATCTATCGTCAACCCTTTCCGGGACCTGGATTGGCTGTAAGGATTATAGGGGAGGTCACCGAAGAGAGATTAAGCATCTTGAGAGAGGTAGACTTCTTGATCCAGGAAGAAATCCAGAAGAGGTCGATTTATAAAAAGATCTGGCAGGTATTTGGAATCCTCCTGCCCGTGAAGACGACCGGGGTGATGGGGGATGGAAGAACCTATGAACACGTCGCTGTGATTCGTGCCGTCACCAGCCAGGATGGAATGACTGCCGATTGGGCCAAATTGCCCTATCGGCTTTTAGGAACCCTTTCAAATCGAATTATCAATGAGGTCAAAGGGGTCAACCGGGTCGTTTATGATATTTCAACTAAACCTCCGGCAACCATTGAATGGGAATAAGAGAATTTAAATGGAATGGGGTCAAAGTTCCAATGATTGTAATTATAGATTATGGAATGGGAAATTTAAGGAGTGTCAGCAAAGCTTTTGAAGAAATAGGGGCAAAGGTTGTGGTGACTTCCGATCACGAGTTGATTAAACGGGCAAAGGCTCTGGTGATCCCAGGAGTAGGTGCTTTTGGAAGGGGGATGGAGAATCTTAAAAGATTAAACCTCATCCCGACCGTTTATGAGGCTGTTGAGAAGAAAAAACCTATCTTGGGCATCTGTTTAGGATTGCAGTTACTCTTTAAAGAAAGCTTTGAGCATGGAATTCATCAAGGCCTCAATCTGATCGAGGGAAAAGTAGTGAGATTTGAAGGGGTCAAGATCCCCCATATGGGATGGAATCAAGTGGATATCAAAAGTGAAAGGTTTGCCGGAATCCCAAATCGTTCCTTCTTCTATTTTGCCCATTCCTATTATGTCGTCCCCGAAGATCCAAGCGTTGGAATTGGAATAACAAATTATGGTATTTCATTCCCTTCGGTCATCCAGAAGGATCCTCTTCTTGGGGTCCAATTTCACCCTGAAAAATCGGGCCGATGGGGATTAAAATTTCTGGAGAATTTCTGTTCCTATGTTGGCTAAACGAATCATCCCATGCTTAGATATAAAGGATGGCAGGGTCATTAAGGGGATTCACTTTTTGAATTTAAGAGACGCCGGCGATCCTGTGGAGCAGGCGTCCCTTTATTCCAAAAGTGGGGCGGATGAGATTGTATTTTTAGATATTACCGCAAGCCTTGAGAAAAGGAAAGTCATCTTAGAAGTTTTAGAGAAGACCGCGGCAAGGGTCTTTATCCCTTTAACCGTAGGAGGGGGGATTAGGGATATTGAAGATATTCGGATCTTACTCAAATCAGGAGCCGACAAGGTTTCGATCAACACAGCGGCCGTTGAAAACCCAGAGCTGGTCCGAGTGGCCTCCGAAGAGTTTGGAAGCCAGTGCATTGTGGTGGCCATCGATGCAAAAAAAGTGGATCACGGAAGGTGGATCGTTTATACCTATGGAGGGACAAAACCAACCGATCTCTCGGCCACTGACTGGGCAAAGCAAGTGGAGGAGTTAGGAGCGGGAGAAATCCTTCTGACGAGTATGGATAAAGACGGAACAAAAGAAGGTTACGATCTGGAATTGACCCGCAGGATTTCCGAATCGGTCAATATTCCGGTCATTGCCTCCGGAGGTGCAGGAAATTTAGAACATCTTTACGAGGCCTTTGCAATCGGAGGAGCAGATGCCGTTTTGTGCGCTTCCATTTTCCATTATGGAGAGTACTCCCTCCAGAAGGCCAAAGAATATTTAAGATCCAGAGGTATTATTGTAAGACTTTAAAAATCCTCCCCTTCTCTTCCGAAGTTTCCCCTCCCTGGTCCGAATCCTTTTTTGTTTTGAAAAAAATTTTTTTTTGTTTATGATAATAGGGACCAAAAGTTATTCAGGAGGAAAGGATGCGTAGCCTTCGAATAGGGCTCTGTCAGATCAATACTACCGTAGGAGATATTGAGGGAAATAGCAAAAAAATCATTGACTACATCCAGAGAGGAAAACGGATGGGGGCCGATCTTCTCGTCTTTCCCGAGATGGCTGTGACGGGTTATCCTCCAGAAGATCTTCTTCTGATGCCAAAATTTATTGAGGATAATCTGAAGGCGATTCAAGAGATTGCCAAAGCCACCTCTTCAATCACCGCCGTGGTAGGATTCGTCCACAAAGAAGGAGACATCTTTAACTCTGCGGCCCTTCTTCATCATGGCAAGCTCATGGGCGTCTATTCAAAGATGTATCTTCCAAACTATGGAGTGTTCGACGAGTTTCGGTATTTCCATCCAGGAAAGGAGAATTTTATCTTTACCCTTCGATCCATCCCTATCGGGGTGAGCATCTGTGAGGACCTCTGGTATCCCGGAGATCCTATCCGTACCCAAACCCTTCATGGAGGGGCGGAGTTGATTCTCAATCTCTCCTCTTCCCCCTATCATATGGGTAAAACCGCCCTCCGGGAGAAATTGATCTCCACCCGGGCTTCTGATAATCTGGCCATTGTAGCCTACTGTAATCTGGTCGGAGGACAGGATGAACTCGTTTTCGATGGTGGAAGCATGATCTTTGACCAGAGGGGAGAGCTCCTTGCCCGTGGAAAACAGTTTGAAGAGGACCTGGTTCTCTCAGATTTAGACTTTGAAGCCGTCTTTCGAATCCGTCTTCATGATCCGAGGATCCGGAGAGAAAAGATGGGAGAAGAGGAGAAAGGAATCAAAAAGATCGAACTTCCTACGCCAACCCGTTCCTCTCAAAGAAAACCTACCCTTCCCCAAAGAGACCAAAAACCTTTAGATCCATTATCTGAGGTCTATTCTGCTCTGGTTCTTGGTACAGGAGACTACATTCGAAAGAATGGATTTAAAAGGGTTCTGGTGGGCCTCAGCGGCGGAATCGATTCAGCTCTGACCGCAACGATCGCGGTCGATGCCCTGGGAAGTAAGGCCGTTGTTGGAGTGGCTATGCCCTCTCCCTATTCTTCTAAGACCTCCTTAGAAGATGCAAAACTTCTGGCAAAAAATCTTGGCATCGATTTTCTTACCATTCCGATCACCCAGATCTTTAATGCCTATCTTAACACCTTAGCCCCGACCTTCAAGGGACTTAAACCTGATGTGACAGAAGAGAATATTCAGGCACGGATTCGAGGCAATATCCTGATGGCCCTCTCTAACAAATTTGGATGGCTCGTTTTAACTACTGGAAATAAAAGCGAGATGAGTGTGGGTTACTGCACCCTCTATGGAGATATGGCTGGAGGATTTGCTGTCCTTAAGGATGTCCCGAAAACCCTCGTTTATAAACTGGCAGAACATAAGAACCAGAAAGAGGGAAAGGAGATTATTCCCAAAAGGGTCTTTACCAAACCTCCTTCCGCAGAATTAAGACCCAATCAGAGGGATGAAGATTCCCTGCCTCCCTATCCTGTCCTTGATCCCATCCTTCAGGCTTACGTCGAAGAAGATAAAGGACTGCGTGAAATCGTTAAGATGGGATTTAAAGAGTCAATGGTAAAGGAAGTGATTCATATGGTGGATCGCAATGAATACAAAAGACGGCAAAGCCCTCCAGGTGTCAAGATTACCCACCGCGCTCTGGGAAAGGACCGAAGACTCCCCGTGACCAATAAATATAGAAATTTTTAATAGATAGAAAATTTTTACAGAAATCCTTTGGGTTTCTGTGGCTGGGATGTTTCGTCAGACAAAGACTTTTCATTTTCAATCTTCAGTCCCTTTTCTTCCAGAATAAATTTATCATCCCCTGGATCGGGTTTAAACTCCAGCCGAAGCCTCTTTGCCTCTTCCTGATAAGAACCCTCTTTCAAACGAATCTCCCCATCCGGAACCACCACAATTGCAGATTCCCCTTTGACCGGACATCGCTGCTCACAATAACCACATCCGTTACATTTTGTGGCAATGACTACAGGCCTCCGATAGCCCTCAACAGGTCTAAAAACAATGGCGTTATAAGGGCAGATTTCATCACAGATGAGACAGACCTTGTTCTGTGCCCAGACCAGACACAATTCCTTTCGAATGATGGCGGTTCCGACTTTGGCATGATTCTTTTCCTCAAGCGGAAGGGAACGGATGGCCTGTGTGGGACAGACCTTTCCACAGACGTTGCAGTTTTGATCACAGGGGGCCAGGCGAAGATCCAGTCTGGGAGTCCAGAGCCCCGAAAGTCCTGATTCCCAGAGGGAAGGTTGAAGGGTGTTGGTGAGGCAGGACTTCATACATTCCCCACAACGAATACAGGTTCTTAGAAATTCATCTTCGGGAATGGCGCCTGGAGGCCGAATCAGTTGGAGTTTTCCCCGTCTGAGACGAAATGGGGTCTGAAGAGCTAAAAATCCGGCAATTAATCCTCCCGAAAGGGAGAAGAAGAAACCTCTTCGGGAGAGATCCACCTTTGAATACTCTCCGCCAATGGAAAATGAAGGTGAAAAGGAGACCGCCTCTTTGGGACAGACCTTTGAGCAGGTCGCGCACTGAATACATTCGGAGCGATGAGTCTCTTTGGGATCCTCTCCAATCGCTCCCATCGGACACGCCTTTCTACATTTCATACATTGATTACACTCCTCGTTGACCCTGCGTTTCAGAACCCCCAGGGGAGAGATCAAACTGAGAAGGGCTCCCAGAGGACAGAGGTATCTGCACCAGAATCGAGGAACCCATCGATTAAGGAGAATGATCCCACCAAAAAGGAGGAGCGTGATCCCTGTCATATAGAAGACGGGTTGAGGAAAATGAAGATGAGACACCGAAATCCAACCCAATTGCCGGAAAAGGGGACGAAGAAGGTCCAAGAAGAGGTTGATGAGCGTAATCGCGACAGGATAGACGAAGAAGGTGTAAAAACGGGTGAGGAAAGCCATGGGGTCAAAAAGAAAAGCGAGTGAAAGGCCCACAATAGCCGCACTGATAAAAAAGATAAGCAAAAAGTATTTCGTTCTCCTCAGCGTGGATTCAAATCGGAGGAGATTTTCTCGCCTCTTCTTTCGAAAAAAGACAGGATCAAAAAGATCGATGGTCACTCCCATGGGACACACATATCCGCAGAAAAATCTCCCGATGAACAGAGTGGCCCCCACTGTAAGAAGGGCCCATAGGGCTCTCGGAATGATTTCTCGGGCGGCAAAGATTGCATTCAGACTAAGAAGAGGGTCAAGCCTGAGATAAAGATCGGCAGGGAGCCAGTCGGGAAGTTTATAAGTAGCAAAAACAAAGAGCCCGGAGAAGAGGAGAAGGGAGAGAACTTGAATGAGGCGTCTCATGCCTTCTCCTTGAGGATTTTAAGCTGATCAATATCGATCTTTCCAAGACCTCTCTGATGGGCCGCTAAAAGATGTTCCACCTGACGTCCTTTAAAGGTCTGTCCATACCATGGAACGAGACTCACTCCGTAGGAGTCCACGGCCACGGGATCAACCCCTGCTATAATTAAATTAATTTTCTTCACCTCACCAGGGCCTCCAGGTCCTCCGGACGTTAAGGCCCTTGTGGCATCTAAAATGGTGAGCCGGGGTCTGATTACCGTAGCCAGGTCTGCAAGGGCCTGATTGATATTATATCGGGAATGAAAGCTCTCCCGATCCCATATAAGTCCCATCAGTCCCTTTATCCCCAGACTCACCCCTGTGGCCGAATGAGATTTGGCAGTCGGAAGATTGATGAGCACGGAGTGATCGAGAACCTCCTGAATCACCTCAACCCGATCCAACACCTTGCCATCAGGGATCCTAATCTCCTTGAAAAACTTCCTTTCCTGAACAGCCAGAACATGAACTTTTGATAACGATTTACAAGCCTCCTGAATACCTGTTCTCTCGAGACAGAGCTCGGGTCTTTGAAGGGTATGATCCAGGACGAGGACCTGTTTCGCCCCTGCCTCCACGCAGGCTTTCGCAACGGTGGCCACCACTAATGGATGGGTGGTTGCTCCGATGTCAGGAGTCCTTGCAAAGGACATATTGGGTTTAAGAATGACTCGTTCTCCCTTTTTGACAAATCGAGAAATTCCCCCCAAGACTTCGAGAGCCTTCTGGGTAGCTGCAACAGGCTCTCCAGAGACCACGACCAGATCGTATTCTTCTTTCGCGTGAGAAAGGGAGAACCTGCTCATCCCACCTAACGAAGCTGTCACGGCTGCCACTGTTTTTAGAAAATTCCTCCTTGTGATTTTCCAATGATCCATGAACTCTCCTTTCCAGCTCCAAAATTCTATCTCGCGTTAGCCGATTCCATACTTTTCTTTTAATCTAAACCTCTCAATCACGTCCTCTAAGGTTCGAAGTTTCTCCCCTTCAACCTTTGGCAGAGGGGGACGTGGGTCTCCTGATGGAAGTCCCATCAATTTGACCATTGCTTTAATGGCTACAGGATTGGTCCATGAGTAGGCTGCCTCCATCAAAGGCAGATATTCAAAAAAGAGTCTTCTTCCTCGAATCACATCTTCCCACGATCTCCAGGGCTTTGAAAGTTCAGCCATTTCCCTGGGTGCAATATTTCCGGTGACATTGGCTGTTCCGTGCCCTCCTATTCCAAGGGTAGGTAGAATCAGTGAATAGTTTGGGGCATCGCAGCAAAGGAGGTTCATCCGCCCTTTCGTTCCTTCAAGCACTGATACAAGTTGTGCAAGGTTTGGAACGGCCTCTTTATCTGCGACCAGATTAGGACATTCCTGAGAAAGCTTTATGATGAGGTGAGGATCGATATTGACCACCACTCGAGCTGGATTGTTATAAATGGCCACAGCAATCTCCACGGATTGACAGACCGCTTTTATAAAATGATACACGGCATTGGGAGGTGGAACCGCATAGGGAGGAATCGTTAGCAGGATTCCATCCGCTCCTTTCTCTTGAGCCAGCTGGGCCAGTTCAATGGTCGCCTCTGTGGACCCGCAGGTCACGCCAAAAAATACAGGGATTCGATCCCTGCAATAGGGAGCCATTTCCGAGATGATCCCTTTTCGCTCCTCAAAAGAGAGGGAGGTGGGCTCTCCGGTAGACCCCATGAGAAGGAGTCCTGAGGTGCGATTAAAGGCCTGAAAATCAACCAGTCGTGTAAAGCCTTCTATATCCAGCTCTCCTTTTTGATCAAAGGGGGTAATTAAAGCCACCCATGAACCTTCCGGACGTATCCATTCTTTTTTCACAACCTCTCCTTTTATAAAACACCTTTTTAAAAAAATTCTAATGGACTTCCGGTCAAAAATCAAAAAAATTATTGCTCAACGAAAATCACATTAATGTTTGAGGGTGAGAAGATTAAGAATCACTTCAATGGAATGGGAACGACATCCTCCGGTGAAAAGGTAAGAAGGACTCTTTCTCCTTCCTCAAAAATAGCCTTCTTTCTCGGGTTCACGACATTGGCCTTTACCTTCTTCCCTCCCTGGATCTCCACCTCGTATTGAACGGATGATCCAAGATAAACCGAGCTCTTTACAATCCCTTCGATTCGATTCCCTTCCGGGGAGACCTCGCGAGGATATGCGAGTTGAATCGATTCAGGGCGAATATTAAGGAGAAACTTTTCTCCAGAGGTAGGGCTCATTCCCTCTTCATGTTTCACCCTCATGGGGAAGCCCTCTTCGGTTTCCATATCCAACCATTCCCCTCTTACTCTTATCACCTTACCGAGAAAGAAGTTTGAGGTTCCGACAAAATCAGCCACCTCCTGAGATTTAGGATTTTCGTAGATCTCTTTGGGTGTGCCGATCTGAAGAACCCTTCCCTTGGACATTACCGCAATCCGGGTGGAGAGGATGAGTGCCTCTTCCTGATCATGAGTGACGTAGAGGGTTGTAATCTTAAGACTCTTTTGAATGCGAACCAGTTCGTGTCTCATCTGTATTCGAAGCTTGGCATCCAGGTTGCTTAAGGGTTCATCGAGCAGGAGAAGCCTTGGTTCGATCACCAGGGTCCTTGCCAGAGCGACTCGTTGTTGCTGTCCTCCTGAAAGTTCAGAAGGTCTTCTTCGCTCCATCCCTTCCAGATCCACCATTGCAAGGGCTTTACGGGTCTTCTCTTGGATGACCGATTTAGGAAGATTTCTTTCTTTCAACCCAAATGCGACATTCTCAAATACCGAAAGATGAGGCCAGAGGGCATAGTTTTGGAAAACCATCCCCACATTTCTCTTCCAGGGAGGAACCTCATTGACCTCCTGGCCATCAAAAAGAATCTTCCCTGCATCGGGACGGGTAAAACCCGCAATCATTCGAAGAATAGTCGTCTTCCCGCATCCACTTGGACCTAAAAAGGTGAAAAAATCTCCTCTTTCGATCGTGAGGGTGACCCCCTTGACGGCCTCAACCTCCCCGAAACTCTTCTTTAGATCAATGAGCTGAACCTCGGTTGCCTGAATCATTCTGAATGACCTCTTTTTAGAGTTTAAAGGCGGTTCCGCTTCCCCCTGCGAACACTTTGTTGACGAGATAGGTCCCGATGGCCACCAGCAGGATGGCCACCACACCAAGGGCTGCCCCGGGCCCTCTTCCCACAGCACTCTGCATATAGATATAGATTCCATAGGAGAGGGGTCCATATTCCATTCGAGGAACAAGCATGATGGTGGAAGAAAGCTCTACAGAGGAGGTGATAAAGGCTAAAAGTCCCCCGGCAATCAATCCTCCTGCCATCATCGGAAAGGTGATTTTAAAAAAGGTCTTCCTCCGATTGGCCCCTAAATTTAAAGCGGCCTCTTCAAGGGAGATATGAATCTGTTGAATCGCTGCATAACATGAACGAAGCGTATAGGGAAGTCTTCTCGCCGTATAGGCAATGACCAGAATAATCCAAAGGGAAGTCAGTGGTTGATGAATCAAAGGAAGAGGAGTGCCATGAAAGACCCTGAGGTAGCCTGTAGCCAAGACGACTCCTGGAATAGCCAGTGGCATCATTGCCACTGCATCAAGGATCCCCTTTCCAAAGATCCTTCCTCGAATAAGAAGGAAAGCAATCAATGATCCCAAAAGAACTCCGAGGCAAGCCGCGAGGAGACAATACAGCAGGGTATTCTTCACAAAATGAGGTGTCCGGTAAAAAATCTCGACATAATGATTAAGGGTATAAGCCTTAGGAAGAACCGAAAAACTCCACACTTTGGCAAAGGAGAGAAGGAAGATCCCAAGATGAGGGATGAGACTGATCCCCAAAACAAAAATCGAAAACGCCCAGACCAGGATCAATTTCATTCCACCGATCTTTTTGGAAATCGGGATGCCTGTGCCTCCTCGCTGAATCATCGCATATTCAGAAAGACTCAAAAACTTCATCGCAGCCCATAGAGAGATAAAAGAGAGGACGACCATAATGACACAGATCACATATCCTGCTTTATCCTCAATGCCGATGGTGGTCACCCGGAGATAGGCCTGGGGGGCAAGCATCTTCGTATAATTGAGAATTAAGGGAGTGGCCAGGTCATCGATCACTTTAATAAAGACTAAGAGACTGCCAGCGATATAACCGGGCATCATCAGAGGAAGGGTGACCCTTCGGAAGAGCCGCAGTCCGTGCGCCCCCATATTTTCAGCTGCCTCTTCCAGGGAAGGATCCACATTGGCAAGAGAAGCTGAGGCATTGAGAAAGATGAAAGGGAAATAATGAAGGGTCTGGACCAGAATCACCCCCTTCAATCCCTCCATAAAGGGGATAGAGGTATCGAACCACTTCAGAAGGAGGAGGTTGAGCATTCCACTTCGACCGAGAATCAGCTGGAGGGCCACCGCGCCCACATAAGGAGGAAGCACAAGGGGAAGAACTCCCAGGGTTTGAATCAGGGTTCTTCCTTTAAAATCATATTTGATCGTAAAGAAGGCCAAAGGTAAGCTAATCAGGCTTCCGAAGAAAACAGCCATTAATCCTGCCATGAGGCTGTTTAGAAACGATTCTTTAAAAAGGGCCCTCTCAAAAAAATTAATGAAATGGGTAAAAGAAAAACGGGACCCTTCGGTGAAGGCCACATGAAGGATACGAATCAGGGGATAAAGGATGAAAAGAAAGAGAAGGGCGAAGAGGAGAAGAAAAATAAGAGATTGAGAGAGGTCTATCTCTCTAAGTTTTCTATTCCACACCCCTCTTTTCCTCCTCCCCTTTCTTTAGAGCAATCCTACCGCTTTCAGAGCTAATTCTTTAGCTTTAGCATAATTGGCTTTTGCTTTTACGTCCCACTCGGTCTCAAGTTTTGCTCGGGCCTCCGTTTTTTCCTTTCCTTTAAAGGCCTTGTTAAACTCCTTGTCCCTGGCTTGAGCTTCTGAAACAGGAACCTGAGTGGCAAGGGAACGGGCTTCAGCAACCATTGCTGCGGCTTTCGAGACATCCTTGCCCTTCTTTTTCCCCTCTTCAATGGCTTTTTCAGCCTTATATATGGCGCCCCATGCTTCTTTCAGTTCATTCAGCCTGAAGGTGATAATCTGGTCAAAAAGGGAGTTCAGTAATTCATATCTTAAGGAAGAAAGCCCTGTATCAAACTCTAACCCACCTAACTTCATCTTAAAAGGATTGGGATATCCCGAAGGAGCCTTAACGTAAAGGTCAGGAATCACAGGAAGCCTCCCGATCTCGGGCTTAAAGAGAAGGAGTTGCCCTTCTTCACTGAGCAGAAAATTAACAAATCGTTTGGCATTCTCCAGGTTCGGGCATCCTTTTATAATCCCCACATTGGCAGGAACAATGGGAGTCATCGAGGGATAGACAAAATCCACAGGAAATCCACTCGCAATAGCCGAAAGTCCGAAGAAATCAATCACAATCCCGATTCCATACTGGCCATTGTTCACCCCTTCGGGGACCCCAAAACTTCTCTCCGTGACGACCGCCATATTTCCTCCCATATTGAGGAGAAGGCTCCAGCCTTTTTCCCACCCATAGGCTTGAAGGATGGATTCCACTGTGAGGTGAGTGGTTCCACTTCTTGAAGGGGCTGAAATGGCTAAATGACCGAAATATTGGGAATCGACCAGATCGGTCCACTCCTTCGGAGGCTTCAATTTGTGACTCTGGAGGTATGGTTTATTCCACATCATTCCATAACCCGATAGGGCAAATCCAAAGAAGTAACCCTCAGGGTCGTGAACCGGAAATGTTCCGACTTTAGGAGGGATTTTCGAGGCGATTTCTTTTGGCAGCTCATATTTGGCAAGCAACTTTTCGGATTTCAAAACCTGAAAGGCATCGACTGCACTGGCCCACATGATATCCGCCTCAGGTTTTGAGGCGGTCTCTCGAATATAGGTGACTCCTTGGGTGGTCGGTTTCTGCTGGACCACCACGCTCACCCCTGGATATTTTGTCTCAAAGGCCTTTTTATAAGTTTCAAACAGTTCCTTTGGAAAAGAGGTTACGATCACCACTTCCTTGGTCTGGGCCCAACCCCATGAAATCAAAACTAAAGAAAAACAGGCAAAAAAGCTTACGGTTAAAAGAAACCTTTTCATATTAAACCTCCTAAAAATGGATTGGTTTAGAGGGATTGTTTCTCCACATATTCTTTAATTAAAAGTTCATTCCTTTTCTGGACCTTCTGCATCTCAGCCAGTTCCACCTCCTCGAAGGGTTGTTTCCTCCCTTTATTCCGGAGTCTTACAATTTCATCTTCAAGATATTTTATGGTATTGACCATACTCTCAGCCATAGAGAGGATGGAGGTTTGAGCCTGTTCAAAAGCCTCCTTATCCAGATAGGCTCGATTGATGAGGTGAAATCGCTCATAGAGTTTTTTAAATTTCTCGAGCTCTATCTCCTTGTCTTTCTTTTTTCTGGATAACTTCTTTGCCACCTCTAAAAACTTCTCGACCTCCATATATCCTCCTTCATACCTTTGATATCTAAATTTATGAGAAACGCCCCCAAATGTCAATCAAAAAGGCAATCCCTCATTCGAATGACCAATATGCAATCAATAAAATTCTTAAGAAAGAATATTTCAATGTCAATTTTTGTAAAAATGGAAAGGTGAATTATGGGCTCGTAGATTTAACCCTATTATTACAATTCACGGGGGAGTGTTCAATGAGGAAGTATTATGGAAGGACTGATTTATAGAAAAAAAATTGTCATTACCCGCCAGGAATCATAAGGAGAAAAGAGAGAGAATCTCCGTCTTTTAACGGATGGTCAAGGTCTTTTATTCGAATCCATTCGTTTCCATTTTTAAGTATCTGACTTGCGAAGGCCTTCTGAAGGGATTCTCCATAGACGGTTTTTAGATGCTGTTGAAGAGCCCCCAGAGTATTTCCTTCTATTTCTACCTCTATCTCTTTTCCTCCTATAATCTTCTGGATTTCTTGAAGGCCAAAAAATTTGCATTTAATCCTCAAATATTCCTTCCTCCTTCCTGACCGGATTTTTTCTTCCTTAAGAAATTTTTTAGAAATTTTATTCTATCGATCTTTAGAGTTTCA
>JBDOIB010000306.1:0-1931 GCA_041082155.1 Thermodesulfobacteriota bacterium
ACTCATCTTGATGAGATCCTCTCCATCAAATAGGATCTCTCCTTGAATCTCGGCGGGTGGCGAAGCAAGGAGTCTCAAAATAGAGAGCGCCGTGACGCTTTTTCCGCATCCACTCTCTCCCACCACACCGAGGGTCTCTCCTGGATAGATCTCGAGATCAATCCCATCCACTGCAGTGAGAACCCCTTCATAGGTATGAAACTTTGTCCTTAAATTTCTGATCGAAAGGAGGGGTTGTGAGTTCATGTCTTGAATCTTGGATCTAAAATATCCCTCAATCCATCCCCAGAAAGATTAAACCCTAAAACTGAAAGAAAGATTGCAATGCCAGGAAATGTAGCGACATGGGGGGCATGAAAGAGGTAGGCACGACCAGACCCCAGCATGGCTCCCCATTCAGGGGTAGGAGGTTGAACTCCAATGCCCAAAAAACCCAATCCTGCTGCAAAAAGGATTGCAGTCCCCATTCCCAGACTTGTCTGAATCGTGATAGGAGCCATTACATTGGGTAAAATGTGTCGAAAAAGAATGGCAATGTCTCGAGTTCCTAAGGCTCGGGCAGCCTCTACATAGGTCTGTTCTCTCACAGAGAGAGTACAGCCCCTTACTAATCGAATATAAATCGGAACCATGCTGATGCCTACCGAAATGATCGTATTTTTTAATCCTACCCCCAATACTGCGACAAGGGCTAATGCTAAAAGGAACCCTGGAAAGGCCAACAATGTATCTGTCACCCGTTGAATTCCAAAATCTACTTTTCCTCCATAGTACCCGGAGATAAGTCCTAATGGAACTCCTATTAAGAGCCCTACACAGACTACTCCGATCGCTATAAGCAGAGAAACACGAGATCCATAAATAATTCGACCAAGAATCGAGCGTCCTAACTCATCCTTTCCGAGAGGCTCATTTATAGAAGGGCGTTCCAGAGCTCTGGCAAGATTTGGAGCCGAAGGGTTTCCTGGATAAAGAATGGGGGCAAATAGCGCGGTAAAAAGATATAGCAATATGATAATGCTCCCAAAGACGGTAGCCTTATTTTTCTTAAATCTTACCCATGGATTAATCATATCGAATCCTCGGGTCAATATAAGCGTAAAGCAAATCCACTCCTAAGTTCACCAATATATAAAGAAGCCCGAAAATGAGAATAGCCCCTTGAATGACAGGATAATCCCGGGCAAGAATGGAATCTACGATCAACCGGCCCATCCCTGGCCATGCAAAGACCGTTTCAGTAAGTACAGCGCCACCGAGAAGAAGCCCAAATTGAAGCCCAACGACCGTAATGATCGGAATCATCGCATTCTTAAGGGCATGTTTAATGACTACAACCTCTTCCTTAAGGCCCTTGGATCGTGCGGTTGTCGTATAATCCTGAGAAAGAGCCTCAAGCATACTTGCTCGAGTCATACGTGTGATGAAGGCAACCACAAATGCAGCTAAGGTCAAAGAAGGAAGAATGATATGTTTCCAACTTCCAGTTCCTCCAGCGGGAAGCCAATGAAGGATGACAGAAAATAGAATGATCAACATCAGCCCGAGCCAGAAAACAGGCATGGAGATCCCAAAGAGGGCCATGGAAGTAAAGAGATAATCTATCCAGGTATAGGGTCTAATGGCGGCAAGGATTCCGGCAGGAATTCCAAAGAGGCATGCAAGCGTAATCGCCGCCACAGCAAGAAGAATGGTATTGGGAAGCCTGGCCCAAACCTCTTTAATGACCGGATGCTGAGTTCGAGCAGAGCGCCCTAAATCGAATCTCGCCAAACGGCCTAAAAAAAGTCCATATTGAACGAGAACAGGTCGGTCGAGTCCTAGCTGTTTTCGAATGGTTTCTATATCCTCGGGACTTGCCATCTGGCCTGCAAGGACTTGAGCTGGGTCTCCGGGCAACATCCGGAGCATAAAAAAGAGAAGGAGGGAGA
>JBDOIB010000326.1:0-3076 GCA_041082155.1 Thermodesulfobacteriota bacterium
ATCGGAATAATATTGTTCTCTTCCTTGAGTACAAAAGCTCGGAAACCCGGGTCAACAATTTTCTTGATACGGCAGCTAAAACCCTTTTAATGATTCATGAGATTGGAGAACCCAATTTAGGGATCACCATTGATGTGGGCCACTCCCTTATGGTTGGAGAAACGGTTGCTGAAGCCATCTGTTTAGCCCATTCAAGAGGAATTCCTTACTATATTCATATCAATGATAATAATCGAAAATGGGATTGGGACCTCATTCCAGCCACACGAAACCTATGGGATTACTTAGAAATGTTTTTCTATTTAAAAAAATTCAACTACCGAGGTTGGATCACCTCGGATATGAGCCCGGTTCGACTGGATCCCATCAAGGCTTTTGAGAGGACGATTGCAACAACCGAGAAGATGATAAGGATCATAAACCGAATAGATTTGAAAAAACTTCAATCCCTGATTAAGGAAGAACGAACCTTGGATACCCTAAAATGGCTGGAAACTCAAGTTTTAAAAGGGGATTAAAAAGAAAGGAGGTGAAAAAAGGTTTTAAGTAGAAAAGAGACTCGTTGGATTTTTTTCGTAAAAAGAGTAATCTTGTAATCCAAGAGAAAGGAGGAAGAAATGAAAAGGGTATTTTGCATCGTGGTATTAACGCTATTTATTTTAGCAAGTGTTGCGGTAGCCCAAGAGAAAAAATATCCCACTCGAGATATTACGAATGTAGTGGTTTGGGCTGCGGGGGGAGGAACGGATGTTTGTAACCGATTGGTTTCGGGAGAGATGTCAAAGATCTTCAAGGTGAATATCAATGTCATTAATAAGACGGGAGGTGTAGGGGGTTCTATTGGGATGAATGATGTCTATTCGCGTCCCCACGATGGGTATACCTGGGCTGGAGTCTCTGAATCCTGTGTGACCGCAGGAGTCCAAGGAGGATGGGATAAAAGGATGAACGTATGGGATTTTTTTATTGTTGGAGGCTCTCCAGATGTAATCTCTGTAACCCCAAATTCTCCTTATAAAGACCTCAAAGAGTTGATCGAAGCAGCAAAAGCGAAACCGAATTCGATACGGGCCAGTGCCAGCGCCTCTGGTTCCATTCATCATCTTAACCTGTTAGCCCTCGAAAAAGGATCGGGGGCAAAATTTAATTATATCCCTTATCCAGGCTCTGCTCCTGCTCAAACTGCAGCCATGACAGGAGAGGTTTCGGTAGTCATCACCTCTGTTGCAGAACAGCAACAACTCATCCGGGCAGGAAAACTAAGACCTTTGGCCATGCTCACCCCTAAACCTTTCACCATTAAAGATGTAGGAACGATTCCCTCGGCATTTGGGCCCTATCCGGGTCTTTCTAAATATTTACCCATTATGCAGGCCATCGGGTTTGCTGTCCCTGCAGATGTCCCAGAGTATGTGAAGGAGATTATTGCGGACGCCTTTAAAAAGGTCATTGCTTCCGATACCATAAAAAATTGGGCAGAACAAAATTATTACACCCTTTCGGGAAAGACAGGGAAAGAGGCAAAAGAGGAGTTTGATAAACTTGAATCCCTGTTTGCGTGGACCTTATGGGAGTTAGGTGCTGCAAAAGTAAATCCTGAAACATTAAAAATTCCTAAACCATAATAATTATCTCCTATTCCTCTGCTTTAAGGGGAATAGGAGATAATTATTCTCTTATACCATCTCAAGAAGAATCGATGGATAAATTCGAACTGAGAAAGAAGGATTTTATCACAAGCCTGATCTTGATTGGGTTTGGAATCTTTATGATTATCTATACATTCTCCTATATCCCCATGAAAGATAGTTGGGGAGGGGTTATGAACGTTTGGTATGTCTCTCCAGGGTTATTCCCTGTTTGTATCGGAGGTCTTCTCGTCCTGATGGGAATCATCCTATGCCAGAGGGCCATAAAAGACGGAGGGGCAGAAAGGTTTTTTAAAGACCTCTTTGCCCCTAAAAAGTTTTTATCTGATAGAACTTTTCGTTTTCTTGGAATTCTTCTAGTTATTATTACCTATGTGTATCTCTACATCCCAAGAATTGATTACTTTTTAAGTACACTCCTCACCCTGATGGTCTTTATTTCCTTCTTCTATTTTGAAAGGCATAGTCTTCTAAAGAAACTCTTTAATTTCTATCTACTTGGATCTCTCACCTTTTTAATCCTTTTCCTCTTAGGATTAGATAAACCTCTGAATGAAAGATTTAAATATACGATGGACCTCTTGGTCTTCCTCTTTTTCATTGCCTATATTGGTTTTTCTCGAGTTCTCATCAAGAACGAGGAAGACTTGAAGCGGAGATGGAGGGTTTCCGTGATTATGTCGATTATTCCCTCTTTAGTTTTGATTCCTTCATTCAAATATTTTCTTCTTGTCCCTTTTCCTGTGGAAGGAGGGTTCATCGAACTGATGAATATTCTTCGCTATGCACTCCGGTAGAGAATTAAATAAAGAGGGATAAAGGCAAAGGATCTTATGTTTATCTTAGAACGATTATGGGATTTTTATATTACCGTTTTTAATACAGCGTTCAATTTAGAAAATCTTTTCTTGTTATTTGGCTCTGTCATCCTCGGGATCACATTTGGAGCCCTACCAGGACTCACAGCCACTCTTGGAGTGGGACTACTTACCACCCTAACTTACGGAATCAATACCACTACCGCAATGATTACTCTTCTCGGAATGTATGTGGGAGCAATCTACGGAGGATCTTACGGTTCCATATGTGTGAATATTCCAGGAACTGCGGCTGCTGCAGCTACAGCTATGGATGGCTATCCTTTGGCCTGCAAAGGAGAAGCCGGAAGAGCACTCGGACTTACGACTACGGCTTCCTTTATTGGAACTATGGTGGGAATGTTCTTCCTTGCCATTTTTGCACCATTGATTGCTAAATTGGCCCTTCAATTCACATCTTTTGAATTCTTTCTATTGGCCTTTTTTGGAATCATGGTCAGTGGGGGGTTGACCGGTCAAGATCTTGTTTATAAAGGATGGATTTCTGGAATTATTGGTCTTTTTCTATCGACGATTGGAAGGGACCGCCTTCAATTCTTTTCTCGTTTT
>JBDOIB010000337.1:0-4600 GCA_041082155.1 Thermodesulfobacteriota bacterium
CATGGGTTTTTTCATATCGATTTTGGATTTCCGTGAGCACCGCTTGAGACTCCATCGCCAATCCGATCGAAACCAGTAAAAAAGTGAAAAGAAACAAGCCTATCGTAATGATTTCTATTTTTTTCACACCCTCCTCCTTTAGGGTTCTATCTTTTTAATCAAAACCTCCCTGGGCTTGATTCCATCAGAAGGCCCCACGATCCCCTCTTCTTCCATCTTTTCAATGATTCGTGCTGCCCGGTTGTACCCGATTCGAAAGCGCCTTTGAATGAGAGAAATGGAGGCCTGGCCAGTCTCGGCTACAAAAGCGACAGCCTCATCGTATTTCTCATCGTATTCATCTTCTCCCTCTCCGTGCGCCCCTTTTTCCTTCTTCTCTTCTAAAAGGATGGATGGGTCATAGGAAGGTTGACCTTGTTTCTTCAAAAATTCGACAATTCGTTTAATCTCGGCACTGGAAACATAAGCTCCATGAATCCTAACCAATTTTGAACTCCCAGGAGGAAGAAAGAGCATATCCCCTGAACCCAGAAGATGTTCTGCGCCTATGGTATCCAGGATGGTTCGGGAATCTACTTTGGATGTGACCTGAAAGGAGATGCGTGCAGGAAAATTGGCTTTAATGATCCCGGTAAGCACATCGACCGAAGGCCTCTGGGTGGCCAGGATCAAATGGATTCCTACCGCCCGAGCCATCTGAGCGAGCCGGGTAATCGACTCCTCAACCTCTCTCGATGAGATCATCATTAGGTCCGCCAGTTCATCGATGACCACCACGATATAAGGAAGCCTTTCCATCTCCTCAGGCGGGGGTCCCTCTTCCCCCTCTAAAGAGTCCCCTTTCCTTTTATAGACCTTGCCCCTCTCCTTCTGTTCCTTCTCTAATTTTTGATGATAGTGCTCGATATTACGGACTGCCTTCTCAGCCAGCACAGTGTAACGACGCTCCATCTCATCGACCAGCCATTTGAGTGCAATGGCGGCCTTTTTAGGATTGGTCACCACAGGGAGAAGAAGATGGGGGATTCCATCATAGTCCGAAAGTTCGAGCATCTTAGGATCGATCATGAGGAATTTGACTTCCTCCGGAGTGGCCTTAAAGAGAATGCTGCAGATCATTGAATTGATGGAGACACTCTTCCCAGAACCCGTGGAGCCAGCAATCAACAAATGAGGAAGCCTGGTCAGATCGATTACAAAAGGCTCTCCGGAGATATCCTTTCCTACGGCAAATGTCAGTTTGGATTTAGAGTTTCTAAAGGCATCCGAATCAATAATCTCTTTAAGATAGACAGTCTCCCGATGGGTATTGGGAACCTCAATCCCAACGACCGATTTCCCTGGAATGGGAGCAACAATTCGAATGGTGACTGCACTTAAGGCCAAGGCTAAATCATCAGCCAGACTGACAATTCGACTGACCTTAACCCCTGGGGCAGGTTCGAATTCATAGACGGTAATGACAGGACCGGGCCTCACCTCCACCACCTTTCCTTCCACTCCATAATCGAGAAGCTTCTTCTCCAGGATTTTTGAGTTCATGATGAGGCTGTCCCGGTCAATCTTTGGCCTCTTTTCAACCTCCGCATCGAGAAGGGAGAGAGGTGGGAGTTCAAACACCCTCCTTGGTTTAACAAATTCGAAAACCTCTTGCTTGGGAGGTTCCTCTTGGGGTTTGGTACTCTTTGGTTTTTCCAGTAAGGCGGGAGTCACCACCTGAGGTTCTTCCTGCCTCTCCACGATCTCTTTCTCTTTTTTATGTTTTCCAAGTTTTTTGATCCTCTCTGAACGTTCTCGCCTGATGATCTTGATGGTATATCCCCTTTCAATCAATCTCTGAAGACTCCGGGTCATTCGGTGGATTACCCCGATAAAAGAAATCCCTGTTCCGAGGATGAAACCAAGGATGAGGACGGCAATCAGGAGAATGGTTGCCCCCGGGAGATTAAAATATCGGACAAGATTTCTTGACAGGATCTCTCCGATAAAACCTCCCCCCAGGATATCTTGTTTATAAAGATGAAGGGGTTTCATCCAAAGTCCCAGAAGGGAGGAAGAGGACAGCAGAAGAAGGAGGAAGCCGCCAAATTTAAGCCCTAAAAATTTCCACTCCCACCGAAGGAGGAAACTGAAAGCATAAATTCCCAAGAAAAGAGGAATGAGGAAGGAAGGAAACCCAAACCCTTGGATGAGAAGGCTTGAAAGATAAGCCCCTGATATGCCCATCCAATTATGAATTCCTCTTGCTCTGGAAGTGGTATAGGTGAAGAAGGAAGGATCTCCAGGATCGTAGGAGAAAAGGCTAAGGAAGAGAAAGAGAGCTACGGAAAAGAGAAGAATCCCTATGATCTCTCTCTTGAGTTTCTCCTTGATAGAATCTTCACCCATGGCTCTCCTCACCCCTGCTCTTTAGAAATAGATTCCAAGTTCTGACTAATCCTCTCCCTGACCTTTGCCATCAAAAATTCTCGATCTTTGAGTGAAAAATTCTCTATTTCAATTGGAGATCCCAGCTGGATTCGGATCTCTCCGGGTGAGATTTTAAGACGATCTTTAGGCATAATGGTTCGGCTTCCATGAATAGCAATTGGAACGATGGGAACCTTTGACTTAATGGCTAAGGTGAATCCCCCTTTTTTGAAAGGTTGAATGGTCCCATTTTGACTTCGCGATCCTTCCGGGAAAATCACGACAGACATCCCTTCTCGAATCTTACGGGCTGCATCATTCATCGCCTCGACGGTCTCCCGGGTTCCCTTTCGATCGACGCTGATATACCCTGCAGCAGCCATCGTCCAGCCAAAAAAGGGGATCGAAAAGAGCTCTTTTTTGGCTAACCATTTAAACTGAAAAGGGAGGTGGCCCAGCAGGGCAAAGATATCATAACTTCCCTGATGATTGGACATAAAAATGTAGGGGCCCTTCCCTTTCACATGTTCAAGCCCCTGGAGCTTAACTTTGACCCCATTGGCCCAAAGGGCAATCTTTCCCCAGAGCCGAGCATATTGATGAACTATTTTCCCCTTTCGATCAAAGAGTGCAGTCACAAAAGCCAGGATTCCCAGGGCTAAAGTGGCTATCACGATGCAGGACCAGACAAAGATTGTCCGAATCATCCTCGTCTAAATTCTTTTCTTTAATTCTTTTAAGATGACCTTCACTTCATCGCGAACCTGACCATCTAAATCATAAGGGGATTTACCCTCCCGGTCGGCTTGAAGGATCCTTGGATTAAAGCTTATATGCCCTAAAACCGGAAAATCAGCAAGATTCTCCTCGATGAGTCTCCTATCCTGATCGGAGTTCACTTTATTTCCCACAATCATTATCCTTCGAATGTTTAAATCCTCAGCAAGTTTCCGGATCTGCCTGGCCGTATTGATTGCCCTCTGACCTGGTTCCACCACGATGATGAGGGCATCCACATATCCGGTGCTTCCCCTTCCTAAATGTTCCAGCCCCGCTTCCATGTCAATGATGAGAGCCTCATCCCTCTGAATCAGAATGTGACGGACGAGATTCTTTAACAGAACATTTTCGGGACAGAAACATCCTCCTCCTCCCTGGGGAATACTCCCTAAGAGAAGGAGTTTGACTCCCTGATAGGTCACTCCTAACTCGTCGGGAAGATCATCCACTTTTGGATTGAGTTTAAACAGGGCACCAAATGTCCCCTTCTTGGCTCCTGTTCTCTCTTCAATCAAAGAAGTCATCGAAGCAATGGGAGAAAGCTTCGACAAAAGATCTTTCGGAAGTCCAATCGCTGAGGCCAGATTAGCATCGGGGTCAGCATCAATGGCCAAGACTTTTTTCCCTTCATCAGCGAGAAGGCGAGCCATCACCCCGGCAAGCGTTGTCTTTCCCACTCCCCCTTTACCCGAAATCGCTATTTTCATGATTCTCCCCCTTTTGAAACCTATATTAATCAAAAATGACCCAAATGTCTATAATCTGACCCGAGTTCACCCCCCTTAATAAAAAATTTTCCTTGACAAATCGAAAAGGATTGAATAAATGAATGGTTATTCATTAACTCTATTTCTTCAGAATGGGTGGGGGGATGGCTCTTCCCCTTAGAGGACATCATTTAAGGATCCATCAACCTTCTAAGACTGGAACTCAGAGGAGGAAAATGCTCAATATTGCAAGAAAACTCTTCTGGGAAAAGGGCTATCTTTCCACCAGTATGGCAGATATCAGTAAGGCCTATGGATGCCGGCCAGCCAATATCTATAATTTCTTCTCGGATAAAGAAGAGATCCTCTTTGAGGTTCTCAAGGAGGAGATGGACCAGATCATACATCCCATTCGACACTTAGAGGAAGAAAATGAACTCCCACCCCCTGAGCAACTTCGACTCATTATCGAAAGCCATTTAAAGGTAACCCTCAGCTATCGACGATCGGCCAAACTTCTCTTTGACGTGGCCCTCGATAATCTCTCCCCGGATAATCGAAAAAAGATTATTGATCTTCGAGACACCTACGATCGAATTATCCGGAAAGTGATTCGACGTGGGATGGAGTCCGGTGACTGGCCAGAGATTGATGTAAAACTGGCTGGATTTATGATTGCCTCCATGATCACCCGAACTCGCATC
>JBDOIB010000343.1:0-1958 GCA_041082155.1 Thermodesulfobacteriota bacterium
GCAGAAAGCAATCCTGCAGAGGCCGTGAACCGGATGATTTATGAGAACCTGGTAAAATTTGATGAAAAACTGAGAATTGTTCCCGGATTGGCTACACGGTGGGACCAATCCAAGGACGGGTTGACCTGGACTTTCTATCTCAGAAAGGGAGTTAAATTCCATGATGGAACTCCCTTTAATTCAGAGGCAGTGAAGGTTTTTATTGAACGAATGATAGGTCCTGAGAAACCCTCGCGAGCAGGGCTTTATGTTCCTTTTGTAAACTCGGTTGAAGTAGTGGATGATTATACAATCAAAATTCATCTTAAAGCGTCCTTTGCCTTCTTTTTGAACAATTTAGCCCATAGTGCTTCTGGAATCATCAGTCCTACCGCTCTGAGGACCTACGGGAAAGACATTGCGAGAAAGGCCTGTGGAACAGGTCCGTTTAAATTTGTCGAGTGGATTCATGGGGACCATATTACTCTGGTCAGAAATGATGAGTACTGGGGAGGGAAGCCCTACCTCGATAAAATCATCATTAAAACTGTGAAGGAAGATAGTGCCCGGGTGATGATGCTCCAATCCGGGGATGCCCATTTGATCGTCAGGATTCCTTCGGAGGATATTGCGAGACTCGAAAAGGATCCAAAGATTAAACTGGATTCGACCGAGACCCTTCGAGTTTTATATATTGGCATTAACTGTCTCAAAAAACCTTTCAACGATGTGAGAGTCCGTCAGGCCCTCAATTATGCCGTGGATAAAGAATCGATAGTGAAGAATATTTATCAGGGGAGGGCGTTGGTTGCTTCAGGAATTGTTGCCCCTCTGACCACGGGCTATTTTCCTGTGAAAGGGTATCCTTATGACCCTGAAAAGGCGAAAAAACTTCTTGCAGAAGCAGGTTATCCTCAGGGATTTAAAGCAAAGCTCTGGAGCCCTCAGGGCCGCTACCCTAAAGATTTTGAATTAGCCCAGGCCGTTCAGCAACAGCTGAAGAAGGTTGGAGTGGACTGTTCCCTTGATACGATGGAATGGGCGGCTTACCTCGCTGCTACCCGAAAGCCCCCCGAGGAGAACGAGTCTGAACTCTTTCTCATCGGATGGGCTCCTTCCACCGCAGAGGCCCGATGGATTCTCTATCCACTCTATACGACGGAGCAGTGGGTTCCTAAAGGGAACAATCGAAGTTTCTTCTCCAACAAGGAATTTGACGAACTCGTCAATAAATTTACTCGAGCCACCAACAAAGCAGAAATGGATAAATATCTGAAGGAGGCTCAGGAATTGCTGGTCAAAGAAGCCCCTTCGATCTTCCTCCTCGTGACCAAGGAGACGATCGGTTATCATCATAAGCTCAAAGGGGTGATTAACTCCCCACTGGAACTGACCTATTTCGATCATAAAACCTATCTCGAAAAATAGGAATGTTGGGGATCTCCTTTAAATTCATGGATGGGCGATAGGGGAATAAATATCGCCCATCCATTCTTTCTATAGAGGGAATGAATGTCTCGCTATATCCTGAAAAGGATTTTTATGCTTTTACCGGTCCTTTTCGGAGTCTCCCTTGTCTCCTTTTCTCTTCTACACTTAGTTCCCGGAGATCCGGCCATTCTTATGGCAGGAGAGGATGCCAACCCCGAATTTATTCAGGCTGTTCGGAAAGAATATGGATTGGATCAACCCCTCTATCTTCAGTATTTCCGTTTCCTCTCCCATGTGGTTCGAGGAGATTTTGGAATCTCCATTAGAAATCGTGAGCCGGTCATCAAACTCCTCAAAGAGCGTTTTCTGTTTACAGTTCAGCTTTCTTTCATCTCTATCCTAATTGCTGGGTTCATCGGTCTTATTGCTGGAATTATTTCCTCAACAAAACAATATTCGCTCTTTGATCATCTCAGCATGGTGGGGGCTCTTTTTGGAATTTCTATGCCTATCTTTTGGTTTGGGCTCCTTCTGATGCTTGTTTTTTC
>JBDOIB010000369.1:0-4095 GCA_041082155.1 Thermodesulfobacteriota bacterium
CTTCCCAAATGTTCAGAGGAGGTCATGGCCCTTCAAGTTGGCCACGACCTCCTATATCATTGCGGATCGGATTATTCCTAATGTAGCCTTTCTTGCTCCATTTTTTGATGAGATCGAATTAGTGCTCTTTGAAAGTGGGGAGGAAGATAATCTGCCGAACGAGGGAGAAATTGAAGCCCTGAGAGAGATTTCTCGTCGCGAAGGAATAAATTATAATATTCATCTCCCCATCGATATCTTTCTTGGAGATGAAAAGAAGGAGAAAAGAGAAAGAGGAATCTTCGTTAAAAAGAAGATAATCGACCGGACACTTTCCCTTTCACCTTCCACCTACACCCTTCATCTCGATTTAGGAAACAAAAATCATGGAGATATAAAAGCCTGGAAGGCTCGGATCATGGAGAGCCTGAAAAAGATTGTGGATACAGGGGTCAGGGGAAGTCAGATTTCTATAGAATCACTCGATTATCCCCTTGAATGGATAGAAGACATTTTGGTTCATTTCGGCTTTCCCGTCTGCCTTGATCTCGGCCACATCCTTTTATATAAACAGGATCTCAAGCAGTATTTTGATCGGTATTTTCCCAGGGCAGCGATTTTACATCTTCATGGCTATGAACACGGAGTAGACCATCTTGGTATCGATCGATTATCAACGAAGGAGCTTAGACTCATTCTATCTTATTTAAAGGATTATAGGGGGATTGTCTCACTGGAGGTATTTTCTCTCGAAGATCTCACAAGGTCGTTAAACGTCCTGGAGGGGAAATGGCCAAAGAGCTGATCTTCATCACGGGGGGATGTCGGAGTGGGAAAAGTCGCTATGCACTTGATTATGCGAATCGCCATTACACTAAGAAACTTTATCTTGCCACCCTTGAGGTCCTCGATGAAGAGATGAGTCGCCGGGTGGAAGATCACAGAAAGCTGAGAGGGAAGGAATGGATCACAGTCGAAGAGCCAATCGAGGTGATTGAGAGAATTGAGCAGTATCAAAAGGAGATCGAAGTTATGCTTCTCGATTGCCTCACGCTATGGCTTACCAATTTGATGCTGAGATGGGATGACGATTCGAGGGTAATGAGGGAGATCGATCGATTTATCGGTATTTCGAAGGAGATCCAATCCTCTCTCATCGTGGTTTCCAATGAGGTAGGGATGGGAATTGTACCGGCAGACCCACTTGGTCGTCGTTTCAGAGATCTTTCAGGGATGGCTAATCAGACAATTGCTTCGGTCGCCGACAGGGTAATTTTTATGGTCTCTGGGATACCGATCTTTTTGAAAGGAAAATGTTAAAACTTTTTCTACAGGCTATCTCCTTTTTGACGGTCCTTCCAGTGGGGAGGATTTATTGGACAGAGGAAAAGGAGCTTGCCCGCTCAATGGCCTTTTTCCCTGCGGTGGGGTTATTAATCGGATTGATTCTTTCTCTGAGTTATTATCTAATTTCATATATTTTCCCGAAACATGTAACTTTATGGTTTATTATTGGAATTCTTATATTCTTAACAAGGGGACTTCATCTGGATGGATTTGCAGACACAATGGATGGGCTCGCCTCTGAAGGATCCAAAGATAAGATTCTTGAGGTGATGAGGGATAGCCGAATCGGAACATTCGGGGTGTTAAGTCTTATTTTTCTAATCGGGGCAAAATATTTAACGCTGTATCAGATTCCAGACCCATTTCTCTATCCCTCTATGATTTCGATGACCATTCTGGGAAGAAATTCTATGGTTCTGGTCTGTTATCATTCCCCCTACGCACGAACCGGAGAGGGATTGGGCAAAGCCTTTTGTAAAAATCTTCGTCTTTTTGAATTGATCATATCCCTTTTTTCTACATTCGGCGTCGTTTCATTTCTCTGGGGGCTAAAAGGGATTTTAGCATTTTTAGGAGTGAGCCTTTTCAGCCTCGGCTTTCGGTTCTATTTTATCAAGAGATTAGCGGGAGTGACGGGAGATATTCTTGGAGCCGCAAATGAATTAAATGAACTTTTGACCGTGATCTTTCTTCTTATTTTGATAAAAATGGAGGTCTAATATGACCTCTTTAGAAATTTTTCTCGCCTATGGGGCGGATTTAATTTTTGGAGATCCCCCCAAATTTCCTCATTCTGTTAAACTAATAGGAAGGGCCATACATTTTTTAGAAAATAGATTAACCCCATGGAAGCTCTCCCCCGCCAAACAGCGTTTTTTTGGAGTGATACTGGTTCTGGTAATCGTCGGAGGAACGGGAGCTCTCATCTGGATAATCCTTCTTTTCTCTCAGTGGTTCCATCCTATTCTATCTTCGTTTTTGTCCATATTCTTTGCTTATACGACGCTTTCCACTCGAAGCCTTTACGATGAAGCAAAAAAGGTTCTTATTTGCCTTGAACAGGGGAATTTGATCCGTGCCCGGCAAGAAATAGGGTTTTTGGTAAGCAGGGAAACGAACCACCTTGAGGAGAGGGAGATTTGCCGGGCACTGATCGAAACGGTGTCCGAAAATACCTCCGATGGGATTGTGGCTCCTCTGTTTTACTTGGTGATCGGAGGGCCGATAGCCGCTATGGCTTATAAGGCCATCAATACCTTGGATTCGATGGTGGGTTATAAGAACGATCGCTATCGATATTTTGGATGGGCCTCTGCCAGGGTAGATGATCTCGCCAACTTGATTCCGGCGCGGCTGACAGCCTTTCTGTTCATACTTTCTTCGCTTCTTATAAAAGAAGATTGGAAGAATGCTTGGAAAGTAGTGTGGAGGGATGGTTCGAAAAATATAAGTCCCAATAGTGGATATCCAGAAGCTGCTATTGCGGGAGCGTTAGGCATTCAATTGGGAGGAGAGAATATCTATTTTGGAAAAAGTGAGAAAAAACCTTTGATAGGAATTCCTAAAAGCACGGTCACTCTCATAGAGGCAAAAAAATCTCTTCACCTCATGGTGAGCACCTCTTTAATTGCAGGGATACTTTCAATTTTGATCGCTCATTTTAGATAACTTCAAAGGAGAAACCTATGGAAACACTGAGACATACCATAGCAAATATTCAACCTCTTGATGAAAAGGCCATGGAAGAAGCGCAAAGGAGACAGGATGCTTTAACTAAACCACAGGGTTCTTTGGGAAGATTGGAATCCCTTTCCATTAAAGTAGCAGGGATAAAAGGAAATCCCAAACCCCAAATCATTCATAAAGTTATTTTTACTCTGGCCGGAGACCACGGGGTCGTTGAAGAGGGAGTAAGCGCTTATCCCTCTGACGTCACTTCTCAAATGGTTTATAATTTCCTCCGAGGAGGGGCAGCGATTAATGTCTTGGCCCGACAGGTTGGCGCAAGGGTTGTGGTAGCGGATCTCGGCGTCAGGTCTGTTCTTGAACCACATCCCGATCTGAAGGATAAAAAAGTGGCTATGGGGACAAGGAATCTGGTCAAAGGACCTGCCATGAGCCGACAGGAAGCCATCCGCTCCATTGAAGCAGGTATTGAATTGGTAGAAGAGGAATTAAATAAAGGAATTGATATCCTTGGAACTGGGGATATGGGGATTGGAAATACAACCCCCTCAAGTGCAATAACTGCGGTCTTAACCGGGGCCGAAGTCGAACAGGTTACAGGCAGAGGTACTGGACTTGATGACGAAGGATGGAAGAGAAAAATAAAAATTATAAGAAGGGCATTGGAAATTAACCGACCTGATCCCGGCGATCCAATCGATGTCTTATCCAAAGTGGGAGGATTTGAAATTGGGGGGCTTGCAGGGGTGATTTTGGCGGGAGCAAAAAATCGTATCCCGGTGGTCATTAATGGTTTTATTTCCGGGGCTTCAGCTTTGATCGCCGCATCACTTTCACCTAAGGTAAAACCATACCTCATCGCCTCCCATCAATCGGCTGAGACGGGGCATAAGATTGTTTTAGAGCATCTTGGACTCAAACCTTTGCTGAATCTTGGTCTTCGGTTAGGAGAAGGAACCGGATCCGCACTGGGAATCTTCCTCGTTGAGGCCGCCTTAAAAATCCTTAATGAAATGGCCACATTTGATGAAGCAGGGGTTTCTAAAAAAATACCTTAAAGAAGAAATCTTCAAGTTGAGTTCT